>NZ_JBTYHB010000053.1:0-51669 GCF_054871485.1 Streptomyces sp. UC4497
AGCCCCGCCGGCGTTTGAGGCGCGGGGTCCGGGGCGGAGCCCCGCAACCGGCGGATTCACCCCGCCCGATGCACCACCGCGTCGCACAGCTCCACCAGCGCCGCCTTCGCCTCGCACTCCCGCAAAGGCGCCAACGCCGACCTCGCCTCCTCCGCGTAGCGAACCGTGTCGCGACGGGCCTGCTCCAGCGCCGGGTGGACCCGCAGCCGCGAAACCGCCTCCGCGAGCCGGTCGTCGTCCCCGAGGTCGGAGTCGAGGAGCTCGACCAGCTCCTTGTCCTCGGCGAGCCCGAGCCGCTCGGCCCGCTCCCGCAGCCGCAGGACCGGCAGCGTGGCGATGCCCTCACGCAGATCCGTACCGGGCGTCTTGCCGGACTCGTGCGAGTCGGACGCGATGTCGAGGACGTCGTCGGCCAGCTGGAAGGCGACGCCGAGCCGCTCCCCGTACTGGGTCAGCACGTCGACCACGGTCTCGTCGGCCCCGGACATCATCGCGCCGAAGCGGCAGGCCACGGCGATGAGCGAGCCGGTCTTGCCGCTGAGCACGTCCAGATAGTGGTCGACCGGGTCCCGCCCGTCGGCCGGCCCGGCGGTCTCCAGGATCTGGCCGGTGACGAGCCGCTCGAACGCCTCCGCCTGGATCCGAACCGCGTCCGGGCCGAGGTCGGCGAGGATGTGCGAGGCGCGCGCGAAGAGAAAGTCGCCGGTCAGGACGGCGACGGAGTTGCCCCAGCGCTGGTTGGCGCTCGGCACCCCGCGCCGCACGTCCGCCTCGTCCATCACGTCGTCGTGGTAGAGCGTCGCGAGGTGCGTGAGCTCGACGACGACGGCGGAGGGCACGATGCCCGGGGCGTACGGGTCGCCGAACTGGGCCGCGAGGGACACGAGCAGCGGCCTGAACCGCTTGCCCCCGGCGCGCACCAGGTGCTGGGCGGCCTCCGTGATGAAGGGAACCTCGCTCTTGGTGGCTTCGAGCAGTCCCTCCTCGACAGCCGCCAAACCAGCCTGAACATCAGCCTCGAGGGCCTGGTCCCGCACGCTCAGACCGAAAGTCCCGACGACGGTCACGAGAGGTTCTCCTGTCTGCTGACGATCACGACGCTCACATGGCGAACTCGGTCGATCATTCGGTCGATGACACGGTTTGTCGATGTGTCGCTGCCATCACTCAAGTCAGCGTATCCGGTCGCGTTTCGATCACAGGTGGCACCTGCCCGAACAACCCGGACCAGGCGGCTTGACGACACCACCGGTATGTTCTTGATCAGCACAGACGACCTGGAGTACGCACTTTGTCCCACACCGAGAACGACACGGGCACCGCACCGCCCCCTGGCGACGACACGGCCTTCTTCGGCCAACCGAGGGGCCTGCTGACGCTGTCCGGCCTGGAGGTCTGGGAACGGTTCTCGTTCCTCGGCATGCAGGCCATTCTCGTCCTGTACTTCGCCGACACCGTCGCGCACGGCGGCATGGGCATGGACCCCGGCAACGCGGCCTCGGTCTCGGCGGCGTACGGCACGCTCGTCTACCTCGTCTCGGTCGCGGGAGGCTGGCTCGCCGACCGGATCCTCGGCTCGTACCGCGCCGTCCTGTGGGGCGGCATCCTCATCGCCTGCGGACATTACTCGATGGCGGTGCCGACACCCACGATGACGTGGGTCGGGCTCGGCCTGATCAGCGCCGGTACCGGCCTGCTCAAGCCGAATGTCGCCTCGATGGTCGGCAAGCTGTACCGGACCGACGACGAGCGCCGCGACGCCGGCTTCGCGCTCTACTACATGGGCATCAACATCGGTGCCTTCGCCGGACCGCTGATCACCGGCTGGCTCGGCGACCACAAGGGCTGGCACTGGGGCTTCTCGGCCGCCGCCATCGGCATGACGCTCGGCCTGATCCAGTACGTCGTCGGCCGCCGCCACCTGGCGGGACGCTCTGAGGCCGCCGAGTACGCGCTGCCGCCCGAGGGGATGCGCAGGGCGGTGCGGCTGATGATCGTGGGCGCGGTCGTGGTGGCCGCGCTCGCGGTGGTCCTGGCCCTGGCCGGGTGGCTGACCATGGGCCGCTTCGTCGACGTCCTCACGTACATCTCGGTGATCGCGCCGGTCGTGTACTTCGTGGTGATGTTCAAGAGCCCCCGGGTCACGGCGGAGGAGCGCGGCCGCCTCAGGCCCTATCTGGTCCTCTTCATCGCCTCGGTCGCCTTCAACTTCATCCTGTTCCAGGCGTACTCGACGATGATGCTCCTGGCCTCGACGAACGCCGAGTCGACCATCCTCGGCTTCGACTTCCCCACCAGCTGGTACGCCTCCGCGCTCGGCGCCTTCGAGGTGGCTCTCGCGCCGGTCGTGGCGGGCCTGTGGGTGCGGATGGGCAAGCGCCAGCCGCACGCCTCCAACAAGATCGCGATCGGCGTGATCCTGGGCGGCCTGTCGTTCCTCCTGATGGTGCTGCCGACGTCGGGCCACAGCGACGGCACGTACAAGATGGCGGCCTGGTGGATCGTCGGCTCGTATCTGCTGCTCGGGCTCGGCGACATCCTCGTCGAGACGTCCGGCATGTCGGCGACGACCAAGCTCGCGCCGCAGGCCTTCGCCAGCCAGACCATGGCCCTGTGGTTCCTCTCGCTCGCACTTGCGAACGGGATCCAGGCGCAGGTCGTCAAGCTCTACGGCGAGGTCTCGAACCCCGCCTACTTCGGCGTCAACGGCGCGATCGCGGTCGCGGTCGGTATCGCCGTGGTCGCCCTGGCGCCGTGGCTGCGCCGCACCATGCACCCCGTTCACTGAGGTTTCCCCATGACTTCCACGACCCCCCTGCCGAATACGCCGTCGATCCGGACCGAGTTCCCGTTCGGAACGGTCCGCGAGGACATCCGCGTACCCCTGTCGGACGGGACGACGCTCTTCGCCCGCATATGGCGTCCCGTCACCGACGATCCGGTGCCGGTCCTCCTCGAATACCTCCCGTACCGGGCCTCCGACTGGACGGCGCCGCGCGACTGGCAGCGGCACCCCTGGTACGCGGGTCATGGCTACGCCTCCGTCCGCGTGGACGTGCGCGGGCACGGCAACAGCGAGGGCATGCCGACCGACGAGTACTCCGAGACGGAGCTCGCCGACGGCGTCGAGGTCGTGAACTGGCTCGCCGCTCAGCCCTGGTCGTCCGGCAAGGTCGGCATGTTCGGCATCTCCTGGGGCGGGTTCAACTCGCTCCAGATCGCGGCGCTGGCCCCCGAGCCGCTGAAGGCGATCGTGACCGTCTGCTCGGCGGACGACCGCTACGACAACGACGTGCACTACATGGGCGGCTCCGTGCTCGCCGTGGACATGCACGCGTGGGCGGCGACGATGCTCGCGTTCGTGTCGCGCCCGCCGGACCCGCAGTACGTCGGGGACGCGTGGAAGGACATGTGGACGAAGCGCCTCGACGCCGTCGACCCGTTCATCCACACGTGGCTCGACCACCAGACCCGCGACGACTACTGGCGGCACGGCAGCGTCTGCGAGGACTACTCCGCGATCAAGGCGGGCGTGCTCGCCGTCGGCGGCTGGCACGACCCGTACCGGGACACGGTGCTGCGGCTCGCGGAACACCTTCCGGACGACCAGATGCGCGGGATCATCGGCCCCTGGTCGCACCAGTACCCGGACCGCGGACTGCCGCCGGGCCCGGCCATCGGCTTCCTCCAGGAGACGCTGCGCTGGTGGGACCACTGGCTCAAGGGCGACGAGAACGGGGTGATGCAGGAGCCCAAGCTCCGCTCGTACATCAGCGACTCGCACCCGCCGGCCACCGTGTACGAGCAGCTGCCGGGCCGCTGGGTCGGCGAGCCGTCCTGGCCGTCGCCTAACGTCTCCCCCGTTCAGTACGCGCTCCAGGGACCGCCCCAGATCGTGCGGTCGCCGCAGCACACGGGCCTGGACGCGGGCCGCTTCTTCCCGTTCGGGAACGACGCGGACCTGCCGCCCGACCAGCGCGAGGAGGACGCGAAGTCGGCGTGCTTCGAGTTCGAGGTGCCGCAGGACGTACAGGTGCTCGGCCGGCCGCGCGTGACGCTGCGGCTGACGTGTCCGGTGGAGCGCGGGCAGGTCGTGGCGCGGGTGTGCGACGTGGCGCCGGACGGCTCCTCGACGCTGGTGACGCGGGGTGTGCTGAATCTGTCGTCGCGCCACGGCCGCTCGGAGAACGTGCCGTGGGAGCCGGGGGCGACGGAGGACGTCACCTTCGACCTGAACGGCATCGGCCACGCCTTCCCGGCCGGGCACCGGATCCGGCTCGCGGTGTCGTCCGCGTACTGGCCGTGGATCTGGCCGCAGGCCGGTTCGGAGGCCGGGTTCACGCTCGACCCGGTGGGCAGCACGCTCGAACTCCCGGTGCGCGGCGCCGAACCGGGCGGTGACATCGCCTTCGCCGGCCCCGAGCAGTCGGAGCCGCTCGGGGTGGTCTACCCGGAGACGCTGGAGGGGCCGCGCCCGGAACGCCTCGTCGTACGGGACGTCGCGGCGGGCGAATGGCGCCTGGAGGTCGACCCGCGGTACGGCGGCACGCGTCTGTACCCGGACGGCCTGGAGTTCACCGAGGACGCGCTGGAGACGTACGTCATCAACGAGTCCGATCCCCTGTCGGCCCGCACCCGTTCCGACTGGACGATCCGCCTGCACCGCCCGGACCAGGGCTGGGACGCCCACGTCGAAACCCACTCCGAAATCACCTGCACGGCAACGGAGTTCGTCACGTCGAGCGAGGTGATCTGCCGCGACGGCGCGGAGGTGGTGTTCCACCGGACGTGGGAGAGGCGGATTCCGCGAACGGCGGGGTAGCAGTTCCAGCCCCTCCGGCGATTGAGGGGCGGGGTCCGGGGCGGAGCCCCGTGGCGTGGGTCCGTCAGGCCAGCAGCCTGTCCAGGACGACCGCCACCCCGTCCTCCTCATTCGACGAAGTCACCTCGTCGGCGACCGCCTTGAGCTCAGGATGCGCGTTGGCCACGGCCACCCCCCGCCCCGCCCACGCGAACATCGGCACATCGTTCGGCATATCGCCGAAGGCAACCGTGTCGACGGCCCCCACCCCGAGCCGCTCCGCCGCAAGGCTCAGCCCGGTCGCCTTCGTCACGCCCCGCGGCTGCAGCTCGACCGTCCCGGGCCCGGACATCGTGACGGTGGCGAGCGGCCCCACCGCGGCCCTCGCCACCGCCGCCAACTCGTCGTCGGACAACGACGGATGGCGCAGCAGCACCTTGCTGATCGGCTCGGCCCACAGCGCCGCCCGCCCCCGCACCCGTACCGCCGGCAGCGTCGGATGCGGCATGAGATAGCCGGGCTCGATGAGCGTGAGGCCCTCCACCCCGTCCTGGTCGACGGCCGCGTACACCTGCCCGACCTCCGCCTCGATCTTCCCGAGGGCCTGCTCGGCGAGGTCCCGGTCGATCGTCAACGACCACAGCAGCCGGTCCCGTACGCCGTCGTACAGCTGCGCCCCCTGCGCGCACACGGCGAGTCCGCTCCCGCCGAGGTCGTCGAGGATCGGCTTCACGCGGGGCGCGGGCCGCCCCGTCACCACGATGTGCCGGGCGCCCGCGGCGACGGCCGCCGCCAGGGCGTCGCGGGTCCGGTCGGAGACCGTGTCGTCGGCGCGCAGCAGCGTGCCGTCCAGGTCAGTGGCGATGAGTGCATATGCGGGTGCGGACATGATCCGAAGAATACGGACCGGCCGCGCCCCCGACCCGTCGAGTACCGGCCACCCTGGCAGGATTCGGCCGGTCACGACGTGGTCGTGTCATCTGTTCGGGTTACGCCCCGGGCCGGTCAACCGGGGCGTACACAACGGTACTTGCGAGTGACACCCGTCAACCGTGCGCCGACGCCAGATGCCGGGCGAGCCGCGGCGAGGCGAACTCCGTACCGCAGACGAAGCGCATGACAGGACCGTACGAGGACCCGCCCAGCATGCCCGTGAAGTACAGGCCGGGGACGGACGACACATACCCGGCGCCGAGCCGCGGCGTGCCCCGGCTGGTCGCGAGCCGCGTGCGCAGCCCCTCCCCCAGGAACGGCATCGCCGCCAGGTCCACCCGGTATCCCGTCGCCGCGATGACATGGTCGGCGGACAGCTCGTCGGCGCGCCCGCCCAGCGTGCGCACGCTCAGGACGGGCGCCCCCTGGGACACCGTCACCCGCTCGATCCCCGCGACCTCGCGCACCGCGACCTTGCCCTCGAACCGCTCCTTCAGCCACCACGCGCCCAGCGGCCCCAGCACCCGCTTGACCAGGAAGTGCCGCGCCTGCGGCGGGAGATGGCGGTACGGGTGCGGGTAGTACGTGAGCGCGTACAGCGACCACGCGTTGCCGAACGGGGTCTCCGGGCGGAACCTCGGCTGCTGCCACGGCGGCGCCCCGAAACGCACCCGACCCTTGCCGCGCCCGACCACCGTCACGCTCGCGCCCGCCTCCACCGCGAGCGCCGCCGTCTCCAGCGCGGACTGGCCCGCACCGACGACGATCAGCTCCTTGCCCGCGAACCGCGACAGGTCATGATGCTGCGCGCTGTGCGAGACCGGGCCCGTGGGGGCGGGTCCGTCCGGCACGGCCGCGGCGAACTCCACCGGCAGATGCTCAAGGCCCGACAGGCCGGTCGCGACGACCACCGCCCGCGCCGTGAACTGCTCGCCCGAGTCCAGCTTCAGCTCGAAGCCCTCGCGCCCGCGCCGGTCCACGGAGACGACCCGCACCCGCTCCAGCTCGGGCACCAGCTTCTTCTGGAACCAGTCGCCGTACGCCACAAAGGTGTCGGCGGATATCAGGTCCTCGTCCGTGACGAGCCGCTTGATCCCTGCCGCGTCGCAGTAGTCGACCAACTTGTGTCCGCGCTGCGGCGCGTCGATGTTCGACGCGGACGGCACCGACTTGAGGATCATGCCTTCGGGCATGTGCGAGCGCCAGCTCACCATGGGTTCCCCGAAGACCCTGACGGGTATCCCGCGCGCCCTCAAATGCGCGGCGGTGGACAGGCCGTAAGGACCCGCACCAATGACTGCTACCGGATGATTCACGAAGCCCCTCCCCAGGACGACGCCGTGCCACGTACTTCGTCCACTTCGTTCCGCTCCGGCCGCCGGGCGTACTAGGCGACCGAACCGGCGCTGCTGCCGCGGCGGTTGGTCCGCCACAGCTGGTACAGATGCTTCGCCCCGGGTCGTGCGAGCCGGGCGAGCATCGTGAAGAACGGCCGCGGATCGTCGGCCGCCCACCACGCCAGCTCCGTGCCGCTCGCGCGGGACGGGGCGTGCGGGGTCGTATAGCCGCTGCGCCGGTACGCCAGCAGCGCCGGCAGGTCGATGTTCTCGACGACGTAGCGGTGTCCCGCCCGCTGTTCCCCCTCCGGAACGGTGCGGCCGGTGAGTGCGAGGTGCATGGCACGGACGACGTCGACGCCCGCCTCGTTCTCGAAGAGGCGGAACTGGGCGCCCATCCGCGGATTGAAATCGAGCAGCTTGTACTGTCCGTCGCGCCGGTCGAAGCGCAGGTCGAGGTCGATGATTCCGGTGAAGCCGATCTGTTTGATGAAACGTGCGGCGATGTCCGCGAGTTCCGGATTGTCGACGACGTACGCGTTCGCCGTCATGCCCGCGTGCGGCGGCCAGGAGCGGACCTTGACCCCGGTGAACATCGCGAGCGGCGTGGAGTCCTGGTCGAAGTACGCGTGCACGATCCAGTCCTCGGCGTCCTCGCGCGGCAGATACTCCTGAAGGATCACGCCGGGCTTCTCGCCCCAGCCGAGGGCGAGTTGACGCAGTCCGTCCGGGGTCGCGATCCTCGTGGTCCCGTTGACGGCGGGCTGCGAGCGCCGCGTGAACGCCTCCCGGTTCTTCGCCACGACCGGGAAGCGGGCCTTCGCCGCGAACTCCTCGATGTCCGCGTACGACGCCGGGAACGCGGTCGTCGGCGACGGAATGCCGTGCTCCACGCACAGTTCGTGCAGCCCCTGCTTGCTCGCGAGGCGGCGCGGCAACTCCCGCTCCACCCGCGGGAAGAGCAGGCCCGCCCCGGCGAGCGGGTCCTGGTGCTCGGCGATGAGGACCGCCGCCTCCTCGTCCGTCGGGATCAGCACCGCCGGCCGGCCGATCCGGCGGGCGGCGCGCAGGAGTCCGTCGACGAGCCGCTCCGGTTCCTCCGTGCCCGTCGTGCGCCAGGTGAAGGCCCGACACAGATAACGCGAGGCCGCCGCGGGCGTGTACCGGTCCTCCGTGATCGCGTACATCGGCACGCCGAGGCGCCCCAGACTGCGGATCGCGCCCACTCCTCCGTGGTGCAGCGGATAGTCGCCGAACTTGACGATCAGGCCGGGGACATCACTGTCCACGGCGAACGGCACGCCTCCGGCGCTGCCGTCACTCCCGGTGCTCCTGGCCACGGGTCCCCCCACGTGTCCCCCCTTGGACCCGGACCTAGATACAGGGCTCAGCCCCGTCCGTGCCCACCGGACAATGACGCTAAGCCGGAACCCACCACTCCATCAACGGGTCATTCGGACATTGCGAACTCTTTAGGCACTACGGCGAACTGTCGTCTCCCCCGTCGCGAACCTGCGTCTCCCACGTAACGTGTGGCGCACCCGAATGGAAAGTGAGGCCGCAGGCATGGCACCCGCAGCCACCTCCGAGTCCGCGTCCGAGCCCACCCCGCTCGACCGTCTCGACCCACTCGACCTTCCCGAAGGCCACCCCTTCGGCCCGCACAACCTCCCGTACGGAGTCTTCTCCCTCGCCGACGACGCCTCCGCCGACTCCGACGAATCGGGCGACGCTTCGGGCGGCGCTTCGGGCGGCGCTTCGGGCGGCGCCGGGCGCTCGGTGGGCGTCCGCATAGGGGATCACGTCCTGGACGCGGGCGGCGCCGCCGCGGCCCTCGGCTCCCCGTACGTCACGGTCCTGGCCCGCCCCAGCCTCAACTCCCTGCTGGCGGCCGGTCGTACGACCTGGTCCGACGTGCGCCGCGCCCTCACGGCCTGGGTCACGGTCCCGGCCCACCGCGAGGTCGTCCGCCCCTTCCTGCACCCCCTGTCCTCGGTCACCCTGCACCTCCCGTTCGAGGTCGCGGACTACGTCGACTTCTACGCGTCGGAGAACCACGCCTCGAACCTCGGCCGCCTCTTCCGCCCCGACGAGGAACCCCTGAAGCCCAACTGGAAGCACCTGCCGGTGGGTTACCACGGCCGCTCCGGCACGGTCGTCGTCTCCGGCACGGACGTGGTGCGCCCCTCGGGCCAGCGCAAGGCCCCGACCGACCCGGCCCCGGTCTTCGGCCCGTCCGTGCGTCTCGACATCGAGACGGAGGTCGGCTACGTGGTCGGCGTCCCGTCGCGGCAGGGCACACCGGTCCCGCTCTCCTCCTACCGGGACCACGTCTTCGGCCTCTGCCTCCTCAACGACTGGTCGGCGCGCGACATCCAGAACTGGGAGACGGTGCCGCTCGGCCCGCACCTCGGCAAGTCGTTCGCGACGTCGATCTCCGCGTGGATCACCCCGCTCGAGGCCCTGGACGCGGCCCGCGTCGCCCCGCCCGAGCGGACGGTGCCGCTGCTCCCCTACCTGGACGACAGCGGCCCCGAGTCGGCCGCCGACCCGGCCGGCTACGACCTGCGTATCACTATCACCCTGAACGGCCAGGTCATCTCCGAACCCCCCTTCTCCGGCATGTACTGGACGGGCGCCCAGATGCTCGCCCATATGACGGTCAACGGCGCCTCCCTGCGCACCGGCGACCTCTACGGCTCAGGCACGATCAGCGGCACGGAGGACAACGAGCGCGGCTCCCTGATCGAGATCACCTGGAACGGCCAACAGCCACTCCCCCTCCCCGACGGCAAACGCGGCTTCCTGGAGGACGGCGACGTGGTCACCCTCTCCGCCTGGGCCCCCGGCCCGAACGGCGCGAGGGTCCAACTGGGCGAGGTGACGGGCCGCATCGTGCCCACGGCGCATTAAGCCCCGCTCTTCGGACGAGAGCCCGCGGGGTCCGGGGCAGAGCCCCGAGACGCCCACCCCGTGCTACCAGTCCACGTCCTCCGGCACCGGCTCATCCTCGGGCGGCGGCTCCTGGCCCACGTAATCGGGCCAGGGCTCGTCGCCCCGCCCCGCCCGGGAGGGCGCCGCCTCCTGAGAGGCACCCGGCGCCGCGTCACCTCTAAGACCCGCCAAAACCCCCAGAACCCCTTCCCCCCACGTCGCCAACTTCTTCTCGCCAACCCCACCGATCGTGCCCAACTGGGCCAGCGACGTGGGCTGTTGCAGCGCGATCTCGCTGAGCGTCGCATTCTGGAAGATGACGTACGCCGGCACCCCGTGCTCCTTCGCCTGCGCCCCACGCCAGGCCCGCAGCGCCTCGAAGACCGGCGCCGCCTCCGCCGGCAGGTCGACCGCGGGCGTCTTGCCCTTGCGCTCACGGGCCACCGCCGCACGGGGCGCCGGCTTCGGCTCCTTGCGCAGCCGCACCTCCCGCTGCCGCCCCAGCACGGAGCCGCTCTCCTCGGTGAGCACCAGCGTCCCGTACTCGCCTTCGACGGCGATGAGTCCTTGCGCCAGCAACTGCCGCACCACACCCCGCCATTCGGCCTCGGCCAGCTCCTCGCCGATGCCGAAGACGGAGAGCTGGTCGTGGTCGAACTGGATGACCTTGGCGCTGCGCTTGCCGAGCAGGATGTCGATGATCTGGCCCGCGCCGAACTTCTGCCGCCGCTCTCTCTCCAGTCGCACCACGGTCGACAGGATCTTCTGCGCGGCGACCGTGCCGTCCCACGTCTCGGGCGGCGACAGGCACGTGTCGCAGTTGCCGCAGGACTCGGCGCCCTCCTGCCCGAAGTAGGTGAGCAGCTGGGCCCGGCGGCACTGCGCCGTCTCGCACAGCGCCAGCATCGAGTCGAGGTGGGCGGAGGCCCGGCGCCGGAACGCCTCGTCCCCCTCCCCCATGTTGATCAGCTTCCGCTGCTGCACCACGTCCTGCAGCCCGTACGCCATCCACGCCGTCGACGGCATGCCGTCACGCCCGGCGCGGCCCGTCTCCTGGTAGTAGCCCTCGACGGACTTCGGCAGGTCGAGGTGGGCGACGAACCGTACGTCCGGCTTGTCGATGCCCATGCCGAACGCGATGGTCGCGCAGACGACGAGACCCTCCTCGCGCAGGAACCGCGACTGGTGCCGCGCACGCGTGCCCGCGTCCAGGCCCGCGTGGTACGGCACCGCCTCGATCCCGTTACGACTGAGGAACTCGGCTGTCGCCTCCACGGACTTGCGGGACAGGCAGTAGACGATGCCCGCGTCGCCCTCGTGCTCCTGCTTGAGGAAGCTGAGCAGCTGCTTCTTCGGGTCGGACTTGCCGACGATCCGGTACTGGATGTTGGGCCGGTCGAAGCTCGCCACGAAGTGCTTGGCGTCCGGCATGCCGAGGCGCTGGGTGATCTCCTGGTGCGTGGCGTGCGTCGCCGTCGCGGTCAGGGCGATGCGCGGCACGTCGGGCCAGTGCTGGCCGAGCACGGACAGCGTCAGATAGTCGGGACGGAAGTCGTGGCCCCACTGTGCGACACAGTGCGCCTCGTCGATCGCGAAGAGGGAGATCTTGCCGCGGGAGAGCAGTCCGAGCGTGGAGTCGAGGCGCAGCCGCTCGGGCGCCAGATAGAGCAGGTCGAGCTCGCCCGCGAGGAACTCGGCCTCCACGAGGCGGCGCTCCTCGAAGTCCTGCGTCGAGTTCATGAACCCGGCGCGCACGCCGAGCGCCCGCAGCGCGTCCACCTGGTCCTGCATCAGGGCGATCAGCGGCGAGACGACGATCCCCGTACCGGCTCTGACCAGCGCCGGGATCTGGTAGCAGAGCGATTTGCCGCCACCGGTCGGCATGAGCACGACGGCGTCCCCACCGCCCACCACGTGATCGATGATCGCTTCCTGCTCGCCGCGGAAAGCGTCGTACCCGAAGACCCGGTGGAGCGTGGCTAGCGCCTCGCTCCCGGTCACCTCGCTCATACCCTGTGTCCCGTCCATCGCCGTGCCCCCGTGCGTCCAGCTCGTCTCGACTTCTCCAGTAACGATAGGGGTCCGGACTGACACCCCGGAAAGTTATCCACAGGCTGGGGGCATTCCCGGGACACATGGAGGCCCGGCCCCCTCCCAGGGACCGGGCCTCCGCCCGCGGCCGTACCGCCCGCTACCGCACGAACACCCCGGCCTGGCCCGCCAGATCCAGGAAGTACTGCGGCGCGAGCCCCAGCACGATCGTGACCGCGACGCCCACCCCGATCGTCGTCATGGTCAGCGGCGAAGGCACGGCCACGGTCGGGCCGTCCGTCTTCGGCTCACTGAAGAACATGAGGACGATCACGCGGATGTAGAAGAACGCGGCGATCGCCGAGGACACGACACCGACCACGACGAGCACGCCCGCGCCGCCCTCGGCCGCCGCCTTGAACACGGCGAACTTGCCCGCGAACCCGGAGGTGAGCGGGATACCGGCGAAGGCCAGCAGGAACACCGCGAAGACCGCCGCCACCAGCGGCGACCTGCGCCCGAGCCCCGCCCACTTCGACAGGTGCGTCGCCTCGCCTCCCGCGTCGCGCACCAGCGTCACCACGGCGAAGGCGCCGATCGTCACGAAGGAGTACGCGGCCAGGTAGAAGAGGACGGACGAGACCCCGTCGGGCGTCGTCGCGATGACACCGGCCAGGATGAAGCCGGCGTGCGCGATCGAGGAGTACGCGAGGAGTCGCTTGATGTCGGTCTGCGTGATCGCGACGATCGCGCCGCCCAGCATCGTGACGATGGCGACGGCCCACATGACGGGACGCCAGTCCCAGCGCATCCCCGGCAGGACGACGTACAGCAGCCGCAGCAGCGCGCCGAAGGCCGCGACCTTCGTGGCCGCCGCCATGAAGCCGGTGACCGGCGTCGGCGCGCCCTGGTACACGTCCGGCGTCCACATGTGGAACGGGACGGCGCCGACCTTGAACAGCAGGCCCATGCCGACCAGCGCCATGCCGATCAGCAGCAGCGCGTCGTTGCCCATGGTGTCGGCGAGGGCCGGGTCCACGTTCTGGATCGAGCCGTCGACGACGCTCGCGATCGTGGCGTACGAGACGGAGCCCGCGTAGCCGTACAGGAGCGCGATGCCGAACAGGGTGAAGGCGGACGCGAAGGCGCCGAGCAGGAAGTACTTGACCGCGGCCTCCTGCGACATGAGCCGCTTGCGGCGGGCCACGGCGCACAGCAGGTACAGCGGGAGCGAGAAGACTTCCAGGGCGATGAACAGCGTCAGCAGGTCGTTCGCCGCGGGGAAGACCAGCATGCCGCCGATCGCGAAGAGTGCCAGCGGGAACACTTCGGTGGTGGTGAACCCGGCCTTTATGGCGGCCTTTTCGCTGTCGCTGCCGGGCACGGAGGCGGCCTGCGCGGCGAACGAGTCGACGCGGTTGCCGTGCGCCTCCGGGTCGAGCCGCCGCTCGGCGAACGTGAAGATCGCGACGAGCCCGGACAGCAGGATGGTCCCTTGGAGGAACAGTGCCGGGCCGTCGACGGCGATCGCACCCATGGCCGCGATGTGCGCCTTCGTCGTCCCGTACCCGCCGGCCGCGAGCCCCACGACCGCCGCGAAGGCAGCCGCGAGCGCGACGACCGAGAGGAACACCTGCACGTAGTAGCGGGACCGGCGCGGCACCAGGGCCTCGACCAGGATCCCCAGGACGGCGGCACCGATGACGATCAAGGTCGGCGACAATTGCGCGTACTCGATCTTCGGTGAGGGGATCTTGGAGATCCCCTCTTGGACAGGTGCGGCGGCGACGGTTGTCCACAGACTGTGGACGGCTGACGTGGTCACTTGTGAGCCGCCTCCACTTCCGGCTTCGGGTCCTTCTTGTGGACGTCGGACAGGGTGTGCTTGACCGCCGGGTTCACCAGCTCGGTGAGCGGCTTCGGGTAGACGCCGAGGAAGATCAGTACGCCGATCAGCGGGACGACGACCGCGAGCTCACGCACCCGCAGATCCGTGATGCCCTCGGTCGACGGCTTCACAGGGCCGGTCATGGTGCGCTGGTAGAGGACCAGCGTGTAGAGCGCGGCGAGCACGATGCCGAAGGTGGCGATGATGCCGATCACCGGGTAGCGCGTGAACGTGCCGACCAGGACCAGGAATTCACTCACGAAGGGCGCGAGGCCCGGCAGCGAGAGAGTGGCGAGGCCGCCGATCAGGAACGTACCGGCCAGCACCGGGGCGACCTTCTGCACGCCTCCGTAGTCCGCGATGAGCCGCGAGCCGCGCCGCGAGATCAGGAAGCCGGCGACCAGCATCAGCGCCGCCGTCGAGATCCCGTGGTTGACCATGTAGAGCGTCGCGCCGGACTGGCCCTGGCTGGTCATCGCGAAGATGCCCATGATGATGAAGCCGAAGTGCGAGATCGACGCGTAGGCGACCAGGCGCTTGATGTCGCGCTGGCCGACTGCGACCAGCGCCCCGTAGACGATGCTGATGAGGGCGAGCACCAGGATCACCGGCGTCGCCCACTTGCTCGCCTCCGGGAACAGCTGGAGGCAGAAGCGGAGCATCGCGAACGTGCCGACCTTGTCGACAACTGCCGTGATGAGTACGGCGACCGGGGCGGTGGCCTCCCCCATCGCGTTCGGCAGCCAGGTGTGCAGCGGCCACAGCGGGGCCTTCACCGCGAAGGCGAAGAAGAAGCCCAGGAAGAGCAGGCGCTCGGTGTTGGTCGCCATGTCGAGCGAACCGTCGGCCCGCGCGGCGGCGATCTCCTGGAGCGAGAAGTTCCCCGCCACTACGTAGAGGCCGATGACGGCCGCCAGCATGATGAGGCCGCCGACCAGGTTGTAGAGGAGGAACTTGACGGCCGCGTACGAGCGTTGGGTCGCGGCCTCCTTCTCGCCGTGCTGGCCCGCCCGGTCCCCGAAGCCGCCGATGAGGAAGTACATCGGGATGAGCATGGCTTCGAAGAAGATGTAGAAGAGGAAGACGTCGGTGGCCTCGAAGGAGATGATCACCATCGCCTCGACGAGGAGGATCAGGGCGAAGAAGCCCTGGGTCGGCCGCCACCTCGTGTTCCCGGTCTCCTGCGGGTCGGCGTCGTGCCAGCCCGCGAGGATCACGAACGGGATCAGCAGCGCGGTCAGCGCGATGAGCGCCACCGCGATGCCGTCCACACCCAGTTCGTAGCGGACGCCGAAGTCCGCGATCCACGCGTGGGATTCGGTCAGTTGGAAGCGGCCGCCGCCCGGGTCGAAGCGGACCGCGACCACCGCCGCGAGCACCAGGGTGGCGAGCGAGAACAGCAGCGCGAGCCACTTGGCCGCGGTGCGCTGCTTCGCCGGCACGGCGGCCGTGGCGATCGCGCCCACGGCCGGCAGTACCGCCGTCGCTGTCAGCAGAGGAAAGGACATCGGTATCAGACCGCCCTCATCAGCAGGGTCACCGCGGCGATGACCGCCGCGCCGCCGAACATCGAGACGGCGTACGAGCGCACGTAGCCGTTCTGGAGTTTGCGCAGCCGACCGGAGAGGCCGCCGACCGAGGCCGCCGTCCCGTTGACCACCCCGTCAACCAAGGTGTGGTCGACGTATACGAGGGAGCGCGTCAGGTGCTCGCCGCCCCGCACCAGGACGACGTGGTTGAAGTCGTCCTGGAGCAGGTCACGCCGTGCGGCGCGGGTGAGCAGCGAGCCGCGCGGGGCGACGGCGGGAACCTCGCGGCGCCCGTACTGGACCCAGGCGAGCGCCACACCGATCACCAGGCACACCATGGTGGCTCCGGTGACCACGCCCGCGCTGATGGGCGCGTGCCCGTGGTCGTGCCCGGTGACGGGCTCCAGCCAGTGCAGGAAGCGGTCCCCGATGGAGAAGAAGCCACCGGCGAAGACCGAGCCGACCGCGAGCACGATCATCGGGATCGTCATGGACGAGGGCGACTCGTGCGGGTGCGGCTCGTGGCCCTCGGCGTCGGGCTGCCAGCGCTTCTCGCCGAAGAAGGTCATGATCATCACGCGGGTCATGTAGAACGCCGTGATGGCCGCGCCGAGGAGGGCGACGGAGCCGAGGATCCAGCCTTCCGTCCCGCCCTTCGCGAACGCCGCCTCGATGATCTTGTCCTTGGAGAAGAAGCCGGACAGGCCCGGGAAGCCGATGATCGCCAGATACCCGAGGCCGAACGTCACGAAGGTGACCGGCATGTACTTCCGCAGGCCGCCGAACCTCCGCATGTCGACCTCGTCGTTCATGCCGTGCATGACCGAACCGGCGCCGAGGAACAGCCCCGCCTTGAAGAAGCCGTGCGTGACCAGATGCATGATCGCGAACACGTAGCCGATGGGGCCGAGGCCCGCGGCGAGGATCATGTAGCCGATCTGCGACATCGTCGAGCCGGCGAGCGCCTTCTTGATGTCGTCCTTGGCGCAACCGACGATCGCACCGAACAGCAGCGTGACCGCGCCGACGATGGTGACGACGAGCTGTGCGTCCGGCGCCCCGTTGAAGATCGCGCCGGAGCGGACGATCAGGTAGACGCCCGCGGTCACCATGGTCGCGGCGTGGATGAGGGCCGAGACCGGGGTCGGGCCCTCCATCGCGTCCCCGAGCCAGGACTGCAGCGGGACCTGCGCCGACTTGCCGCACGCGGCGAGCAACAGCATCAGGCCGATCGCGGTGAGCTTGCCCTCGGAGGTGTCACCGACGCTGTCGAGCACCGGCCCGAAGGCGAACGTGCCGAAGGTCGTGAACATCAGCATGATCGCGATGGACAGGCCCATGTCGCCGACCCTGTTGACCAGGAACGCCTTCTTCGCGGCCGTGGCCGCGCTCGGCTTGTGCTGCCAGAAGCCGATGAGGAGGTACGAGGCGAGGCCCACGCCCTCCCAACCGACGTACAGGAGCAGGTAGTTGTCAGCGATGACCAGGAGGAGCATCGCCGCGACGAACAGGTTCAGGTAGCCGAAGAAGCGGCGGCGCCGCTCGTCGTGCTCCATGTAGCCGATCGAGTACAGGTGGATCAGCGTGCCCACGCCGGAGATCAGCAGGACGAACGTCATCGACAGCTGGTCCAGCTGGAAGGCGACGTCCGCCTGGAAGCCCTCGACGGGGATCCAGCTGAACAGGTGCTGGCTGAGCGTGCGGTCCTCCGGGCCCATCCCGAGCATGTCGGTGAAGAGCACGACGGCGATCACGAAGGAGACGGCCGCGAGCAGTGTGCCGAGCAGATGACCCACCCGGTCCAACGCCCGCCCGCCGCACAGCAGTACGGCCGCTCCGAGCAGTGGCGCCGCGACGAGCAGCGCAATCAGGTTCTCCACGATTCAGCGACCCCTTACAGCTTCATCAGGCTGGCGTCGTCGACCGAGGCCGAGTGGCGGGAACGGAACAGCGACACGATGATCGCGAGCCCCACCACGACCTCGGCGGCGGCGACGACCATCGTGAAGAACGCGATGATCTGGCCGTCGAGATTGCCGTGCATCCGGGAGAACGCGACGAACGCGAGGTTGCACGCGTTCAGCATCAGCTCGATGCACATGAACACGACGATCGCGTTCCGCCTGATGAGCACGCCGGTGGCGCCGATCGTGAACAACAGGGCGGCGAGATACAGGTAGTTGACCGGATTCACTTCGACGCCTCCTCGGCCTGGTCGCGGTCCGAGCGCTCCAGACGGTCGGACGACCGCTGCTCCAGAGCCTTCAGATCGCTCATCGCCTCACCGGAGACATCCCGGATCTGACCGCGCTCGCGCAGCGTCTGCATGACCGTGAGCTCCGAGGGGGTGCCGTCGGGCAGCAGGCCCGCGATGTCCACCGCGTTGTGCCGGGCGTAGACACCCGGGGCGGGCAGCGGCGGGAGGTGCTTGCCCTCGCGCACCCGCTCCTCCGCCAACTCGCGCTGCGTCTTGGCTCGTTCGGTGCGCTCGCGGTGCGTGAGCACCATCGCGCCAACGGTGGCCGTGATCAGCAGGGCGCCGGTGATCTCGAAGGCGAAGACGTACTTGGTGAAGATGAGGGCCGCCAGGCCCTCCACGTTCCCCCCGGCGTTCGCCTTGCCGAGTCCGTTGAACTGCGTCAGCGAGGCCTGGCCGATGCCCGCGATGAGCAGCACCCCGAAGCCGAGCCCGCACAGGGCGGCGAGCCAGCGCTGCCCCTTGATGGTCTCCGTCAGGGAGTCGGCCGCGGTGACGCCGACGAGCATCACCACGAAGAGGAACAGCATCATGATCGCGCCCGTGTAGACGACGATCTGCACGATGCCCAGGAAGTACGCCCCGTTGGCGAGGTAGAAGATCGCCAGGATGATCATGGTGCCGGCCAGGCACAGGGCGCTGTGCACGGCCTTCTTCATCAGGATCGTGCACAGGGCGCCGATGACGGCGACCGTGCCGAGGATCCAGAACTGGAAGGCCTCACCGGTGGACGTGCTCGCAGCGAGCGTGGTCGCCGCGGTGAGCTGCGCGCTCATACGTCCACCCCCTCGGCGTCTTCACTGGGCTTCTCGCCCTTGGAGACGGCCACTTGGGGTTCTGTGCCGGGCGCCGCCTCGGTGACGAGACCCCGGTAGTAGTCCTGCTCGTCCATGCCGGGGAAGATCGAGTGCGGGCTGTCGACCATGCCCTCGTCGAGCCCGGCGAGCAGCTGCTCCTTGGTGTAGATGAGGTTGGCGCGGCTGCTGTCGGCCAGCTCGAACTCGTTCGTCATCGTCAGCGCGCGCGTGGGGCACGCCTCGATGCACAGTCCGCACAGAATGCAGCGGGCGTAGTTGATCTGGTAGACGCGGCCGTAGCGCTCACCCGGCGAGTAGCGCTCCTCCTCGGTGTTGTCCGCGCCCTCCACGTAGATCGCGTCCGCCGGGCAGGCCCAGGCGCACAACTCGCAGCCGATGCACTTCTCCAGGCCGTCCGGATGGCGGTTGAGCTGGTGCCTGCCGTGGAAGCGGGGAGCAGTGGTCTTCGGTTGCTCCGGGTACTGCTCGGTCAGCCGCTTCTTGAACATGGCCTTGAAGGTCACGCCGAAGCCGGCGACGGGGTTCTGGAACCCCGGCTCGGTGTCCTTCTGCTGGCCGGAGTCGGTCTCGTCAGCCATCGGACGCCTCCTTTCCATCGTGAGATCCGCCAAGCGACTCGTCACTCTGAGTATCGGGGCCACCACTGACAATCAGCTCCCGCTCCCGGCGGGAGCGCCTGCGCGGAACGGGCGGCAGCGTCTGTCCGGGCAGCGGCGGGACGGGGAATCCGCCCGCCATCGGGTCGAAGGCGACGGGCTCTTCGGCGGCCTCGCGCCGCTTGGCCCCGCGGTCGCGGAAGATGTCCACGACGAACGACAGGATCAGGACCACAAGGATCGCGGCTCCGACGTACAGGGCGATGGAGGCGAAGTCGTAGTTCTCGTTGCGCAGCGTCCGCACGGTCGCCACCAGCATCAGCCACACCACGGAGACCGGGATGAGGACCTTCCAGCCGAGCTTCATCAGCTGGTCGTAGCGGACGCGAGGCAGCGTGCCGCGCAGCCAGATGAAGAAGAACAACAGCAGCTGGACCTTGATGACGAACCAGAGCATCGGCCACCAGCCGTGGTTCGCGCCCTCCCAGAACGTGGAGATGGGCCACGGTGCCCGCCAGCCGCCCAGGAAGAGCGTCACGGACACCGCCGAGACCGTCACCATGTTCACGTACTCGGCGAGCATGAACATCGCGAACTTGATGGACGAGTACTCGGTGTTGAAGCCGCCGACGAGGTCGCCCTCGGACTCCGGCATGTCGAACGGAGCACGGTTCGTCTCGCCGACCATCGTCACGACATAGATCAGGAACGACACCGGCAGCAGCACGATGTACCAGCGGTCGTGCTGCTGGGCGACGATCTCCGAGGTCGACATCGAACCCGAGTACAGGAACACCGAGGCGAACGCGGCACCCATCGCGATCTCGTACGAGATCATCTGCGCGCAGGACCGCAGGCCGCCGAGCAGCGGGTACGTCGACCCGGACGACCAGCCCGCGAGGACGATGCCGTAGATGCCGACGGAGGCGACCGCGAGGATGTAGAGCATCGCGATCGGCAGGTCGGTGAGCTGCATCGTCGTGCGGTGGCCGAAGATCGAGATCTCGTTGCCCGCCGGGCCGAACGGGATCACGGCGATCGCCATGAAGGCGGGGATCGCCGCGACGACCGGTGCAAGGATGTAGACCACCTTGTCCGCGCGCTTGACGACCACGTCTTCCTTGAGCATCAGCTTGATGCCGTCGGCGAGCGACTGGAGCATGCCCCAGGGGCCGTGCCGGTTCGGGCCGATGCGCAGCTGCATCCAGGCGACGACCTTGCGCTCCCACACGATGGAGAACAGCACGGTCACCATCAGGAAGGCGAAGCAGAAGACCGCCTTGACGACGACGAGCCACCAGGGGTCGCGGCCGAACATGGAGAGGTCTTCGAGCGCCAGTGGGCTCAGTGCTGTCGGGCTCAGGGCCATGGGACTCATGACTGCACCTCCGGGGCTCCGGCGGCGACGGCCGGGCCGATCTTCACCAGGTCGCCGGGGACGGCCCCGGTGTCCGAAGCGACGCCGCCGCCCTCGGAGTTGAGCGGCAGCCACACGACGCGGTCGGGCATCTCGGTGACCTGGAGCGGGAACGCGACGCTGCCCAGGGCCCCGGTGACCGTCAGTACGTCGCCGTCCTTCACGCCCGCCTCCGCGGCGGTCGCGGCGGACACGCGCGCGTGGGCGGCGTGCCGGGTCCCGGCGAGCGCGTCGTCGCCCTCCTGGAGGCGGCCCTGGTCGAGCAGCAGCCGGTGTCCGGCGAGGACGGCCTCTCCGGAGGAGGGGCGCGGCAGCTGGCCCGACGTCTCAAGGGGCTCCGTGGCGTGCGGCCCGTCCCAGTTGCCCAGGCGGTCCAACTCGCCGCGCAGCGAGCGCAGATCGGGCAGTCCCAGGTGGACGTCCATGGCGTCCGCCACCATCTGCAGCACGCGCGCGTCCGTGGGCGCGACCCGCCGCGTCATCTGGTCGGGCTTCAGCGCGGCCTCGAACATCCGGGCGCGGCCCTCCCAGTTGAGGAACGTGCCCGCCTTCTCGGCGACCGCGGCCACCGGAAGGACGACGTCGGCGTGGTCGGTGACCTCGCTGGGACGCTGCTCCAGGGAGACCAGGAAGCCCACCTCGTGAAGGGCTTCACGCGCGCGTGCCGGGGACGGCAGGTCGGCGACCTCGACCCCGGCGACCACAAGGGCCTGCAGTTCACCGGTGGCCGCGGCCTCCACGATCTGCCCGGTGTCCCGCCCGAAGCGGTGCGGCAGTTCGGCCACACCCCAGGCGGCGGCGACCTGGTCCCGCGCGCGCGGGTCGGTCGCGGGCCGGCCGCCCGGCAGCAGCGACGGCAGCGCGCCCGCCTCGACGGCGCCGCGCTCACCGGCCCGGCGCGGGATCCACACCAGCTGGGCCCCCGTCGCGGACGCGGCCCGTACGGCGGCGGTGAGACCGCCCGACACGGCCGCGACGCGCTCGCCGACGACGATCACGGCGCCTTCGCCGCGCAGCGCCTGTGCGGCGTCCGCTCCGCCACCTTCGAGGCCGACACCGGAGGCGAGTGCGTCCAGCCACTCGGGCTCGGTGCCGGGAGCGGCGGGCAGCAGCGTGCCCCCCGCCTTCTCCAGGCCGCGCGTCGCATACGTAGAAAGCGAGTAGACCTTCTGCCCGTGTCCCCGCCACGCCTTGCGGAGCTTGAGGAAGACGCCGGGCGCCTCCTCCTCCGACTCGAACCCGACGAGGAGGACCGCGGGCGCCTTTTCGAGCGCCTTGTACGTGACCCCGCTGCCGTCCAGGTCGCGACCGCGACCGGCGACGCGTGCCGCCAGGAAGTCGGCCTCCTCGCTGCTGTGCACGCGCGCGCGGAAGTCGATGTCGTTCGTGTCGAGGGCGACGCGCGCGAACTTGCTGTACGCGTAGGCGTCCTCGACGGTGAGGCGGCCACCGGTGAGGACACCGGTGCGGCCGCGGGCGGCGGCGAGCCCGCGCGCGGCAACCTCCAGCGCCTCCGGCCAGGAAGCGGGCCGCAGTTCACCGCTCTCCGCGTCCCGTACGAGGGGGCTGGTGAGTCGGTCGGGCTTCTGCGCGTACCGGAAGCCGAAGCGGCCCTTGTCGCAGATCCACTCCTCGTTGACCTCAGGGTCGTTGGCCGCGAGACGGCGCATCACCTTGCCGCGCCGGTGGTCGGTGCGCGTCGCGCAGCCACCCGCGCAGTGCTCGCACACCGAAGGCGAAGAGACCAGGTCGAAGGGGCGGGAGCGGAACCGGTACGCCGCCGAGGTCAGCGCGCCGACCGGGCAGATCTGGATCGTGTTCCCGGAGAAGTACGACTCGAAGGGGTCGCCCTCACCCGTGCCGACCTGCTGGAGCGCGCCGCGCTCGATCAGCTCGATCATCGGGTCGCCCGCGATCTGGTTGGAGAACCGGGTGCAGCGCGCGCACAGCACGCACCGCTCGCGGTCGAGCAGCACCTGCTTCGAGATCGGGACCGGCTTCTCGTAGGTGCGCTTCTTGCCCTCGAAACGCGAGTCGGACTGGCCGTGCGACATGGCCTGGTTCTGCAGCGGGCACTCGCCGCCCTTGTCGCAGACCGGGCAGTCGAGGGGGTGGTTGATGAGCAGCAGCTCCATGACCCCCTTCTGCGCCTTCTCGGCGACCGGGGAGGAGAGCTGGCTCTTGACCACCATGCCGTCGGTGCAGGTGATGGTGCAGGACGCCATCGGCTTGCGCTGGCCCTCCACCTCCACGATGCACTGCCGACAGGCGCCGGCCGGGTCGAGCAGCGGGTGGTCGCAGAACCGGGGGATCTCGATGCCCAGCATCTCGGCGGCCCGGATCACCAGCGTGCCCTTGGGGACGCTGATCTCGATGCCGTCGATGGTGAGGGAGACGAGGTCCTCCGGCGGAACAGCCGCTTCGCCGCCCCCGGAGGGAGCGTTGGTCGTGACGGTCACGCGTTCACCTCCGTGCGGTGCTTGTCGCCCCGGCCGGCCCACAGCGTGGACCTGGCCGGGTCGAAGGGGCAGGCCTTGCCCGTGATGTGCTGCTCGTACTCCTCGCGGAAGTACTTGAGCGAGGAGAAGATCGGCGAGGCGGCGCCGTCGCCGAGGGCGCAGAACGACTTGCCGTTGATGTTGTCGGCGATGTCGTTCAGCTTGTCGAGGTCGGACATCGTGCCCTTGCCGGCCTCGATGTCCCGCAGCAACTGCACGAGCCAGTACGTTCCTTCACGGCACGGCGTGCACTTGCCGCAGGACTCGTGGGCGTAGAACTCGGTCCACCTTGTGACCGCGCGCACAACGCAGGTCGTCTCGTCGAAGCACTGCAGCGCCTTGGTGCCGAGCATCGATCCGGCGGCGCCGACTCCCTCGTAGTCGAGGGGTACGTCGAGGTGCTCCTCGGTGAACATCGGCGTGGAACTGCCGCCGGGAGTCCAGAACTTGAGCTGGTGGCCCGGCCGCATGCCGCCGCTCATGTCGAGCAGCTGGCGCAGCGTGATGCCGAGCGGGGCCTCGTACTGGCCGGGGCTCGCGACGTGGCCGCTGAGCGAGTAGAGCGTGAAGCCCGGGGACTTCTCGCTGCCCATCGATTTGAACCAGTCCTTGCCCCGATTGATGATTGCGGGAACCGACGCGATGGACTCGACGTTGTTCACCACAGTGGGGCAGGCGTAGAGGCCCGCGACGGCAGGGAAAGGGGGACGGAGTCGCGGCTGACCACGGCGGCCTTCGAGCGAGTCCAGGAGTGCGGTCTCCTCACCACAGATGTACGCGCCCGCGCCGGCGTGCACGGTGAGTTCAAGGTTGAGACCGCTGCCCAGGATGTTCTGCCCGAGATACCCCGCGGCGTAGGCCTCGCGCACGGCCTCGTGCAAGCGCCGCAGTACGGGGACCACTTCACCGCGCAAGTAGATGAACGCGTGCTCGGAACGGATCGCGTAACAGGCGATCACGATGCCCTCGATGAGGCTGTGCGGGTTCGCGAAGAGGAGCGGGATGTCCTTGCAGGTCCCCGGCTCCGATTCGTCGGCGTTGACAACTAGATAGTGCGGTTTGCCGTCTCCCTGCGGGATGAACTGCCACTTCATCCCGGTCGGGAACCCGGCGCCACCACGCCCGCGGAGCCCCGCGTCCTTCACATACGCGATCAGGTCGTCCGGTGCCATGGCGAGGGCCTTTCGCAGCCCCTCGTATCCCTCGTGCCGGCGGTACACATCCAAAGACCAGGACTTGTCCTGGTCCCAGAAGGCCGACAGGACCGGAGAGAGCAGCTTCTCCGGGCTGGTGTCGTTGTTCTCGATCTCGGCTGCCAAGGTCATCACTCCCCCTCCTCGGCGGTCGGTCCCGCTGGGTGCTGCGGGTCGGAGGCCGATGTGTCCTGCGGCGCGTCGTGCGAGCTCAAGTGCTCGGTGGGCGACGGGTCGTGGGGCGCCTCGCCCTCGATGCCCTCGCCGCGCGGGTGGACCACGCGCGCGGGCTCCGTCTCGCCCTTGGCCAGGCGGAGCCCGATCAGCGAGGCGGGCCCGGCGCTGCCGCCTGCCTCGACGGCGCCGGGGCGCTCGTCGGGGAACCCGGCCAGGATTCGCGCGGTCTCCTTGAAGGTGCACAAGGGAGCGCCGCGCGTGGGTGACACCTCGGACCCCGCGCGCAGGTCGTCGACGAGCTGCCTGGCGGTCTCGGGCGTCTGGTTGTCGAAGAACTCCCAGTTGACCATCACCACGGGAGCGAAATCACAAGCGGCGTTGCACTCGATGTGCTCCAGCGTGATCTTGCCGTCGTCCGTGGTGCCGTTGTTGCCGACGCCGAGGTGCTCCTGGAGCGACTCGAAGATGGCGTCGCCACCCATGACGGCGCACAACGTGTTGGTGCAAACGCCCACTTGGTAGTCGCCGCTCGGCTTCCTGCGGTACATCGTGTAGAAGGTCGCGACGGCCGTGACCTCGGCGGTGGTCAGGCCGAGCATGTCCGCGCAGAACTGCATTCCGGTGCGCGTGACATGGCCTTCCTCCGACTGCACGAGGTGCAGCAGCGGAAGCAGCGCCGAGCGGGAGCCGGGGTAGCGGGAGATGATCTCCTTCGCGTCGGCCTCCAGGCGGGTTCGGACGTCGTCCGGGTAAGCGGGCGCGGGCAGCTGTGGCATGCCCAGACTTACGCCCTGCTCCGAAGAACTGGTGGTCACCGGTCGACGCCTCCCATCACGGGGTCGATGGACGCGACGGCGACGATGACGTCGGCGACCTGGCCGCCCTCGCACATCGCCGCCATGGCCTGAAGGTTGGTGAAGGACGGGTCGCGGTAGTGGACCCTGAACGGGCGGGTGCCGCCGTCGGACACGGCGTGCACGCCGAGCTCGCCCTTGGGCGACTCCACGGCCGCGTACGTCTGTCCGGGCGGGACGCGGAAGCCCTCGGTCACCAGCTTGAAGTGGTGGATGAGGGCCTCCATGGAGGTGCCCATGATGTTCTTGATGTGGTCGAGCGAGTTGCCGAGACCGTCCGGGCCGAGGGCCAGTTGGGCGGGCCAGGCGATCTTCTTGTCCCCGACCATGACCGGGCCCGGCTCCAGGCGGTCCAGGCACTGCTCGACGATGCGCAGCGACTGGCGCATCTCCTCCAGGCGGATCAGGAAGCGCCCGTAGGAGTCGCAGGTGTCGGCGGTGGGGATGTCGAAGTCGTAGTTCTCGTAGCCGCAGTACGGCTGCGCCTTGCGCAGGTCGTGCGGGAGGCCGGCGGAGCGCAGGATCGGTCCTGTGGCGCCGAGGGCCATGCAGCCCGCGAGGTCGAGGTAGCCGACGTCCTGCATACGGGCCTTGAAGATGGGGTTCCCGGTGGCGAGCTTGTCGTACTCGGGAAGGTTCTTCTTCATCTTCTTCACGAACTCGCGGAGCTGGTCCACCGCGCCGGGCGGCAGGTCCTGGGCGAGTCCGCCGGGCCGGATGTACGCGTGGTTCATGCGCAGGCCGGTGATCAACTCGTAGATGTCGAGAACGAGTTCACGATCGCGGAATCCGTAGATCATGATCGTGGTCGCGCCGAGCTCCATGCCGCCGGTGGCGATGGCCACCAGGTGCGAGGACAACCGGTTCAGCTCCATGAGGAGCACGCGGATGATGCTGGCGCGGTCCGGGATCTCGTCCTCGATGCCGAGGAGCTTCTCGACGGCGAGGCAGTAGGCCGTCTCGTTGTAGAACGGCGTCAGGTAGTCCATGCGCGTCACGAACGTGGTGCCCTGCGTCCACGTGCGGTACTCGAGGTTCTTCTCGATGCCGGTGTGGAGGTAGCCGATGCCGCAGCGGGCCTCGGTGACCGTCTCGCCGTCGATCTCCAGGATCAGGCGCAAGACTCCGTGCGTGGACGGGTGTTGGGGGCCCATGTTGACGATGATGCGCTCGTCGTCGGACTTGACCGCGGCCTCGGCGATCTCGTCCCAGTCGCCACCGGTGACCGTGTAGACGGTGCCTTCCGTGGTCGCGCGCGGGGTTGCGTGGGGAGTTGTCACGAGTACGACCTCCGCTGGTCCGGAGCCGGGATCTGGGCGCCCTTGTACTCAACGGGGATGCCGCCGAGGGGATAGTCCTTGCGCTGCGGGAAGCCCTGCCAGTCGTCCGGCATCATGATCCGCGTCAGCGCGGGGTGGCCGTCGAAGATGAGCCCGAAGAAGTCGTAGGCCTCGCGCTCGTGCCAGTCGTTCGTCGGATACACCGGGACCAGGGACGGGATGTGCGGGTCCGCGTCGGGCACGGAGACCTCGAGGCGGATCAGCCGGTTGTGGGTGATCGAGCGCAGGTGGTAGACGGCGTGCAGCTCGCGGCCCTTGTCCCCGGGGTAGTGCACCGCCGAGACCCCCGTGCACAGTTCGAAGCGCAGGGCCGGGTCGTCGCGCAGGGTGCGGGCGACGCGGACCAGGTGCTCGCGCTCGATGTGGAAGGTGAGCTCGTCGCGGTCGACGACCGTCTTGTCGATGGCGTTCTCGGGGACGAGGTCCTGTTCCTCCAGGGCGCCCTCCAGCTCGTCCGCCACTTCGTCGAACCAGCCGCCGTAGGGGCGGGAGGATTCGCCGGGCAGCCGGATCGAGCGGACGAGGCCGCCGTAGCCGGAGGTGTCGCCGCCGTTGTTGGCGCCGAACATGCCGCGCTGGACGCGGATCTCCTCGCCCTGGTCCCCGCGCTGGCCAGGGAGGTTGGAAGCGCTGAGGTCCTTTTCGGGGTTGACCCCGTTCGATCCCTTGTCGCTGTGCGCGTCGCTCACCGCAGCAGCCCCTTCATCTCGATCGTCGGGAGCGCCTTGAGCGCCGCTTCCTCCGCCTCGCGGGCCGCCTCCTCGGCGTTCACGCCGAGCTTGGAGGACTGGATCTTCTGATGGAGCTTGAGAATCGCGTCCATCAGCATCTCGGGCCGGGGCGGGCAGCCGGGCAGATAGATGTCGACCGGGACGACATGGTCGACGCCCTGAACGATCGCGTAGTTGTTGAACATCCCGCCCGACGAGGCGCAGACGCCCATGGAGATGACCCACTTGGGGTTCGGCATCTGGTCATAGACCTGGCGAAGGACGGGCGCCATCTTCTGGCTCACCCGCCCGGCCACGATCATCAGGTCCGCCTGGCGGGGTGATCCGCGGAAGACCTCCATGCCGAACCGTGCCAGGTCGTAGCGGCCCGCACCCGTCGTCATCATTTCGATGGCGCAGCAGGCGAGGCCGAACGTGGCAGGAAAGACGGACGACTTGCGCACCCAGCCCGCGGCCTGCTCGACGGTGGTCAGCAGGAATCCGCTCGGCAGCTTTTCTTCGAGTCCCATTGGTCTGTGGCTCCTGGTCTCCCCTATACGGGGCTCAGTCCCATTCCAGGCCGCCGCGCCGCCATACGTACGCGTACGCGACGAAGACGGTGAGCACGAAGAGCAGCATCTCTACGAGCCCGAACACCCCAAGGGCGTCGAAGGTGACGGCCCAGGGGTAGAGAAAGACGATCTCGATGTCGAAGACGATGAAGAGCATCGCCGTCAGGTAGTACTTGATGGGGAAGCGCCCGCCACCGGCCGGCGTGGGGGTGGGCTCGATCCCGCACTCATAGGCCTCGAGCTTGGCCCGGTTGTACCGCTTCGGGCCGGTCAGGGAGGCCATGATCACGGAGAAGATCGCAAAGCCTGCCCCGAGGGCTCCCAGTACGAGGATGGGCGCATAGGCGTTCACCGCTCCTCGCTCCTCTCAGTCGGCACTGACTGCTGGCGGTTGCATGAACTCGCGCCCCGCCCCCACGTCCCGCGAACAGTCGAAGATCGCCTACATGTGAAGCGGGTCACAAGCCCAACTTGCCCCGCATCCTATGCCTGCAACTCTGTGATCTGCGACACGGGGTGCGCCAACTACTTTGTGATCTCCACCACCTGACGAAGGATCATGAAGTCGGATGAGCGGTGATCTTCACACGCGAAGCACCTGAGTGATCACCAGTGGTGACAACTTGGCGCGTTACCCCTGGTCGCAGAGGTGCGCCCACTATCAAGACGTGGCGACTGCAAGCAAATTGGTGCTGGACGCGGTTGGCTGATAGTGGACGGCGTTCACACGTTGGCGTGATGCGTGTGAATGGAAGTGGACGCGAGATGTGTTCATCGCGTGTGCACCGCACCCCCTAGGGGTCCACTTGTGACCTGCGTCACGCGGTAGTCACACCGTCAGAAACCGGGCTTGGCCAACTGCCTCAACGGGTGGTAAGCGTGGGGCAATTCGGGCGTATCGCGGAAAACCCATGCTCAGGGCCTCGTGGAGGGCTGTCCGCTTTGCCCGTTACGGCGTCAATAAAGCCTGTCGAGCCGGGGTTTCACTCCCGCGCTTCACAACTGTGGCGCACCACACGTTTCTTGAAGGGATCGGGGAGGCCCTGATACCGGTTGGTCTCATGTCCCACACCGCTCACATACCCAGCCACCGGAAGCCCCGTCGCAGCGCCTCGAAGATGGCCCTGCGCGCCGGAGTTACCGGTGGCGTCCTCAGCACCCTGGCAGTCGCTGGTGCGGCTGGTTCGGCCAACGCCGCCGAGCCGGTGACGCAGACCATGGAGATGCCCACCCTCACCACCGACCTGTCCTCGCAGGTCGCCCAGTCCGCGGACGCCACCCAGCAGGCCGCGGCGAACTACCAGGTCCAGGCCGAGCGCGAGGCCGCCTTCGACAAGGCCGCGGACCAGGCGAAGAAGGACCAGGTCGCCGCCGAGAAGAAGGCCGAGGCCAAGAAGAAGGCCGAAGCGAAGGCCAAGGCCGAGGCCGAGGCGAAGCGCCAGGCCGAGGCGAAGGCCGAGGCCTCCCGCTCCAGCGAGCGCACCACGCTCCAGGCGACCACCGCGTCCTCCTCCGACGAGGCCCCCGCCCCGGCCAGCGGATCCGCCGCCGCCGTGGTCTCGTTCGTCAAGTCGCACATCGGTGACGCCTACGTGTCCGGTGGCACGGGCCCCAGCTCGTGGGACTGCTCGGGCCTGGTGCAGGCCGCGTACAAGCAGGCCGGTGTCGACCTGCCGCGCGTCTCGCAGGACCAGTCCACGCAGGGCACCCAGGTCGGCCTGGACAACCTCCAGGCGGGCGACATCCTGTACTGGGGTGGCTCCGGCAGCGCCTACCACGTCGCGATCTACGTGGGCGGCGGCAAGTTCGTCGGCGCGCAGAACTCCTCGACCGGTGTCGTCGAGCAGCCGCTCTCCTACGACCCGCCGACCGGCGCGGTTCGCGTTCTCTGAGCCTCTCCGAGGTTCTGGTGAACTCCCGGGCCCCCTGGGGCCCCTGCGGCACTCAAAGGCCGCACACAGCCGCCTGAGGCCCTTTGAGGGCTTCCCAGCGTGCAAGGCCGAAGGCCGCCGCTCCCCCTGCGGGGTGCGGCGGCCTTCGGTATTTGTCAGGAAAAACCGGGACAGCATTGCATGGGGGCTGCGCTGTGCCGGAGCTGCGGATCAGGCCTGCGGGGAGAGTTCGCCCATCTCGCCCCAACCCTCGTTCGGGATATCGGCGTTGATGATCTCCGGGGTGGCGGCGATGAGCGGAGCCATGGCGTCCAGGCCCGCCTTGAAGTGGTCGGAACCGACGTGCGCGGCGCCGGCGTCGCCGTCCCGGAAGCCCTCCAGGAGCACGAACTGGTTGGGGTCCTCGACGCTGCGGGACCAGTCGAAGAAGAGGTTGCCCTCCTCGGCGCGGGTGGCCGCGGTGAACGCGGCGGTCTTCTCCAGCCACGAGTCGGCGTGCTCGGGGCGGACGGTGAACTTCACGGCGATGAAAATCATGGGTCCACCCTGCCCCGAGCCGCCCGGCCCGGCAAAGTCGGGCCGGGCGCGGGGCCCAGGTCAGGTACGGGTCAGGATCGACCAGGCCTCGGTCAGGCCTTCGGGGCGACCTTGCTCAGGCCGTTGATGACACGGTCCATCGCGTCGCCGCCGGTCGGGTCCGTCAGGTTCGCGAGCATCTTCAGCGTGAACTTCATCAGCATCGGGTGGGTCAGACCACGCTGCGTCGCGATCTTCATGATCTTCGGGTTGCCGATCATCTTCACGAAGGCGCGGCCCATCGTGTAGTAGCCGCCGTAGGTGTCCTTGAGGACCTTCGGGTAGCGCTGCAGGGCCAGTTCGCGCTGGGCGTCGGTGGCGCGCGCGTGCGCCTGCACGATGACGTCAGCCGCGATCTGGCCGGACTCCATGGCGTACGCGATGCCCTCGCCGTTGAACGGGTTGACCAGGCCGCCCGCGTCGCCGACCAGGAGCAGGCCCTTGGTGTAGTGCGGCTGGCGGTTGAAGGCCATGGGGAGGGCGGCGCCGCGGATCGGCATCGTCATGTTGTCCGGGGTGTACCCCCAGTCCTCCGGCATCGACGCGCACCAGGCCTTGAGGACCTCGCGCCAGTCCAATTCGCGGAAGGCCTTGGAGGAGTTGAGGATGCCGAGGCCGACGTTGGACGTGCCGTCGCCCATGCCGAAGATCCAGCCGTAGCCGGGCAGCAGCCGGTCCTCGGCGCCGCGCCGGTCCCACAGCTCCAGCCAGGACTCCAGGTAGTCGTCGTCGTGGCGCGGCGACGTGAAGTACGTACGGACGGCGACGCCCATGGGGCGGTCCTCGCGGCGGTGCAGGCCCATGGCGAGAGAGAGGCGGGTCGAGTTGCCGTCGGCGGCGACCACGAGCGGGGCGTGGAAGGTGACCTCGCGCTTCTCTTCGCCCAGCTTCGCGTGCACGCCGGTGATGCGGCCGGTGCGCTCGTCGGTGATCGGGGCGCCGACGTTGCACCGCTCGTAGAGGCGGGCGCCCGCCTTCTGGGCCTGCCGGGCGAGTTGCTCGTCGAAGTCGTCGCGCTTGCGAACCAGACCGTAGTCCGGGAACGAGGCGAGGTCGGGCCAGTCGAGCTGGAGGCGGACGCCGCCGCCGATGATGCGCAGGCCCTTGTTGCGCAGCCAGCCGGCCTCCTCGGAGATGTCGATGCCCATGGAGACGAGCTGCTTCGTGGCGCGCGGGGTGAGGCCGTCACCGCACACCTTCTCGCGCGGGAACGCTGTCTTCTCCAGCAGCAGGACGTCGAGGCCGGCCTTGGCGAGGTAGTAGGCGGTCGTCGAACCGGCGGGTCCGGCCCCGACGACGATCACGTCCGCGCTGTGCTCGGAGAGGGGCTTGGGCTGCTCGGTCACGGCGGGTTCTCCCCAGGCTCGAAAACGGTGTGCCGTCCGGCACGGACATGGGCAGTCTATTCAGCGACCGTGACCACTCAGCCGAAGGGCCAGCCCATGAGTCGAGTTCTGCCCGCCGTGGATCTGCGTGTCCCCACCCATGAGGACGCGCTCGCCTGGCACAGGGTGTTCGACCACCCCGATGTCATGGAGTTCCACGGAGGCGCGTCGGCGGAGCTCTCCGTGTACGAGGAGCTGACCGCGCGGCAGCGCAGGCACGAGGCGGAGCACGGTTTCTGCCTGTGGACGATGACCGACGGCGCGGGGGACGTCATCGGGTTCACGGGCGCGCAGCCCTGGGAGCGGGAGTGGGGGCCGACCGGCGAGATCGAGATCGGCTGGCGGCTCGGGCGGGCGTACTGGGGGCAGGGGTACGCGACGGCGGCGGCGGGTTTGACGCTGGATCACGTACGGGCGACGGGCCTGCGCAGCGTCGTCGCGATGGTCGACGCCCGCAACGAGCGCTCGATCGCGGTGACCCGGCGGCTCGGCATGGAGCTGGCCGAGACGTTCGTGACGCCGACGGGGAAGAAGGGGCACTGCTTCCGCCTGGAGTTGTGAGTCCGGGCGGGGCTGTGGGTCCGGGCGGGGCTGTGGGTCCGGGCGGGGTTCTGGGGCCGCCCGGAGGTCTGGGACCGCCCGGAGGTCTGGGGCCGCCCGGAGGTCAGGGACCGCCCGGAGGTCAGGGACCGCCCGGAGGTCAGGGACCGCCCGGGGCTCTGGGTCCGCCCGGAGGTCTGGGGCCACCCGAGGCTCCGGGACCGCCCGGGGCTCCGGGTCCGCTCGGGGCTCCGGGTCCGCTCGGGGTTCTGGGTCCGCTCGGGGTTCTGGGTCCGCCCGAGGCTCCGGGACCGCCCGGAGGTCAGGGACCGCCCGGGGCTCTGGGTCCGCCCGGAGGTTAGGGACCGCTCGGGGTTCTGGGCCGCCCGAGGCTCCGGGGCCGCCCGGAGGTCTGGGGCTGCCCGGAGCCGGGACCGGAACCTTCCGGACACCACATCCCAAGGGCTATCCTCCCGGTACCTCCTGGGGGTGACATCTGTGGTGAAGACACCCAAGACGCCCAAGATGCCGGATGCCGGGCCGCCGGACGTGCCCGTGCCGAAGCTTGTCGGCCTGATGGCGGTCGACGCGCGGCAGGCGGCCCGTGAGTACGGCGTGCTGATCGCGGCGGCGGACCGGGACGACTTCGACCGGGTGGCGGTGGAGTACGTGGTGCGCCAGTACCCGCTGCCCGGCGTCGAGGTGCCGCGGGACGCCGTCGTCACGGTCTGGTTCGACTTCGGTGAGGGCGAGGGCGGTGGCGGCGCGGGCGTGCGGGTGCCGCGGGCGCCGGGGCCGCGGGGCGGCGGGATGCGCAGGGAGCTCGGCGAACCGGAGGAGCCGCCGACGCGGACGGGGTCGTTCAGTCCGTGTCGGTAGGCCGCGCGGGGTCGGGCTGAGCCTGAGCCCTGTGCCCCTCTCGCGTCACGCCTTCTTGTAGCCGCGGTGCAGCGTGACGATGCCGCCGGTGAGGTCCCGCCAGGCCACCTGCTGCCAGCCGACGTTCTGCATCAGCGTGGCCAGTTCGGGCTGCGTGGGCCAGGCGCGGATGGACTCGGCGAGATAGACGTACGCGTCCGGGTTCGAGGACACCGCGCGCGCGACCGGCGGCAGGGCGCGCATCAGGTACTCGGTGTACACGGTGCGGAAGGGTGCCCACGTCGGGTGGCTGAACTCGCAGATGACGACGCGGCCGCCCGGCTTGGTGACGCGGTGCATCTCGCTCAGCGCGGCCTCGGTCTCCTGGATGTTGCGCAGCCCGAAGGAGATCGTCACGGCGTCGAACGTGTCGTCCTTGAACGGCAGTTTCGTGCCGTCGCCCGCCGTGAACGGCATCCACGGGTGGCGCTGCTTGCCCACGCGCAGCATGCCGAGGGAGAAGTCGCAGGGCACGACGTAGGCGCCGGCCTGGGCGAAGGGCTGCGAGGAGGTGGCGGTGCCGGCGGCGAGGTCGAGGACCTTCTGCGCGGGGCGGGCGTCGACGGCCCTGGCGACCTCCTTGCGCCACAGCCGGGTCTGTCCCAGGGACAGCACGTCGTTGGTGAGGTCGTACTTCTCCGCCACGTCGTCGAACATCGAGGCGACTTCGTGGGGCTGCTTGTCCAGGGATGCACGGGTCACCCGGCCATTGTGGCAGGCGGCCCCCGGTCGCCGACGGACGGTACCGGGGCCCGTGGACCGCGCCGTGGTCGACGCCCACCGTCCTGATTGCGCGGCACCGTGGCGCCGCCTTGCCCACCCTGCCGCCCCAGGCGGCAGATTGCCCAAGTCGGCTGCGGCCGACCGCAACGGGTGGGGAGCCGGGCGTGCGGCGGATTGCCCGAGGCGGGGGCAGCGTCGACCACGACGGGCGGGGAGCCGTGGTTGGCGTTGCCCAAGGCTGGGGCTGCGTCGACCTCAATGGATGGGGAGCCGCGGCCGACGCCGGATCGCCCAAGTCGGGTGCGGGACCCCGGCGGGCCGACGCCCCCGGAGGGGGCGGGTGGGTGGGAGATGGGCGGGAGCCGGGCGATCGCCGGCGGGTGGCGGGACATTCAACCCCCGCGGCGGGTGGGCAAATCAAGCCTCTGCGGCGCTTGAGCAGCGGGGGCCGGGGCAGAGCCCCGTGGCCGTAACGCCGGGTCGGTGAATTCGGCCCGGTCGGGGCGGCGCCCCCGGCCCGTAACGCCGGTTCGGCACAATCAGCCCCGCCGGCGATTGAGGCGCGGGGTCCGGGGCAGAGCCCCGTGGCGTAGGACCGGCCGAGGTCCAGGCAGCGCCCCGTAGCCCGGCTACCGGCCCCGGTACACCAAGCGGCCCGCGACGACCGTCGCCACGCACGTGGACGCCCCCTTGGCGACCAGTTCCGCGCGGTCCGCGACGTCGAAGACCGCGAAGCGCGCCGCCCCGCCCACCGCCAGCGCAGGCAACAGCACCATCGGCCTCGGGGACAGGGACACCGGCCCCGGCAGCCGCTCGGGACGGCCGCCGAACGCCAGCCCGGAGCGCCGGGCCACCTCGAGGACCGCCTTGGAGCGCAGCTCGCCCGCGAGGGCCACCGTCCCGTGCGCGAACAACCGCTGCACGCCCCGCCGCGCACTCGCGCCCAGCCGGGACGGGTCCGCGCGGAAGATCTCCCGCGCCCGTTCGCCACCGATCGGCACCGTCCCGTACGTGTCCGCCTCACGCGGGTCCGGGTGGTACGTGTGCTCGAGGATCTCGGGACCGTACGGGTTGAGGAGACCCGGCGTCAGGATGCCGGGCCAGCGCCGCACCCGCGCCTGCAATGGGGTCTCCCCTGCTCGAGCGGAGCCGAGAGCTTGGGGAAGGGCGTCGGCCAGCTCCTCGTACGGTCCGAGCGCCTTTACGGACTCGCCCTCGACGAGCACCGCGAATCCGTCGCCGTCGACGTGAAGTGTCGCCAAGGCGGGCTCAGTTGGTGGAGACGAGCTTCAGCTCGGGGTGAGCCGTCCCGCCGTCGATCGCCGTCGACGAGATGTGCGAGGTGACGCGGTCGTCGACCGGGTCGTTCGCCGGGTCGTCGTGCACGACGAGGTGCTCGTACGTGGTGGCGCGCTGCGCGGGGACGCGGCCCGCCTTGCGGATCAGCTCGATGATCTCCATGCGGTTGGAGCGGTGCTTGGCACCGGCGGAGGAGACGACGTTCTCCTCCAGCATGATCGAGCCGAGGTCGTCCGCGCCGTAGTGCAGCGACAGCTGGCCGACCTCCTTGCCGGTGGTCAGCCACGAGCCCTGGATGTGCTGGACGTTGTCCAGGAAGATCCGGGCGATCGCGATCATCCGCAGGTACTCGAAGAGCGTCGCCTGCGTGCGGCCCTTCAGGTGGTTGTTCTCCGGCTGGTACGTGTACGGGATGAAGGCGCGGAAGCCACCCGTCTTGTCCTGCGTGTCGCGGATCATGCGCAGGTGCTCGATGCGCTCGGCATTCGTCTCGCCGGTACCCATGAGCATGGTGGAGGTGGACTCGACACCGAGGCGGTGCGCGGTCTCCATGATCTCCAGCCAGCGCTCGCCGGACTCCTTCAGCGGGGCGATCGCCTTGCGCGGCCGCGCGGGCAGCAGCTCCGCGCCGGCGCCCGCGAAGGAGTCGAGCCCGGCGGCGTGGATGCGGGTGATGGCCTCCTCGACCGACACACCGCTGATCCGCGCCATGTGCTCGACCTCCGAAGCCCCCAGGCTGTGGATGACGAGCTCCGGGTACTCCTTCTTGATGGCGCCGAAGTGCTTCTCGTAGTACTCGACCCCGTAGTCCGGGTGGTGCCCGCCCTGGAACATGATCTGCGTGCCACCGAGCTCGATGGTCTCGGCGCAGCGGCGCAGGATGTCCTCGAGGTCGCGGCTCCAGCCCTTCTTGGTGTCCTTGGGGGCCGCGTAGAAGGCGCAGAACTTGCACGCCGTGACGCACACGTTCGTGTAGTTGATGTTCCGCTCGATGATGTACGTCGCGATGTGCTCGATGCCCGCGTACTTGCGGCGGCGGATCGCGTCGGCGGCGGCGCCGAGCGCGTGCAGCGGGGCGTCGCGGTAGAGGGCGACGGCCTCCTCGGGGGTGATCCGCCCACCGTCGGCGGCGCGGTCGAGGACGGACTGAAGCGCGGCCTTCTCGGTCACCGGGCGAGCCCCTTTCGGAGGATTCTGCCGAGTCCGAGCCGGAGTCTCGACGAGTCTGAGCTGAAATCTCAGCGTACGTCAGGCCCCCAGGCCACCCAGCAGAACCCCCGTGAGGGCGCCCAGAATCATGAAGGGGCCGAAAGGGATCTCGCTCTTGCGCCCCGCCCGCCGCGCGACGACGAGCACCAGGGCGTACAGGCCGTTGAACAACACCCCGGCGAACGCCCCCAGGAACAGCACGCCCCACCCGTACCAGCCGAGCGCCGCGCCGAGCCCCACCGCCAGCTTCACGTCCCCGAAGCCCATCCCCTTCGGGTAGGCGAGCAGAAGCAGCAGATATCCGCCGCCGAGCCCGAGCGCGCCCCACAGCGCGCCGCTGAACGATCCGCCGGCCTCCGGCAGCAGCGCCGCCCCGCCGAGCGCGAGCAGGGTGAGCCCGGCGAGCGGCAGCGTGAGCACGTCCGGCAGCCGCTTCACCGCGAAGTCGACGGTGGCCAGGAGCACGCCGAGCGGCGCGAGCAGCAGCCAGGCGCCGAGTTCGGGGCGGGTGCCGGTGGCGACGGCGAGCAGCGCGCAGACGAGCGCGGTGACGGCGGCGAGCCCGAGCGCGCTCGGCCCCGGCCGGGCCCCCAGCCAGCCGCGCGCCATGCGCCACGGCTCCCCCGGTTCGACGGACAGCCGGTACGCGGGCCGCGGCAGGAGCAGCCCGCAGGCCGCGCCCCACAGTGCGGCGAGCGCGACCAGCACGACCGGTGCACCGGCCTCGGTGGCGATCAGTACGTCCCCCTGCACCACGTTCCCCTGCCCCCTGTCCCCCGCGCCGTCTCAGCCGCTCTTGACCCGGTCGAGGTCCGCCGTGGGATTGCCGGCGGCCGGGTACTGCGAGGTGTACTTGAGGGACGCGCCGTGCCGGGTGAGGCGCACGGTGTGCGGGCCGGTCGCGCAGGTCCCCGGATTGCCGGGTGCGGCCTTCCCCTCGGCGACCAGCGCCCTGCCGTCGGCGGACTTCAGGGTCAGTACGTCGACGCACTGGATGCCCAGCGGGTCCGTCGACGTCACCTTGCCGACCTGCTTGCCCGCCCAGGCCTGCTTCAGGTCGACACGGAACGTGCCGAAGGAGACCCCCGCCTGCTTCGCGGGCCCGTTCCACGACCCCACGTAGAACTTCGGCACGCCCGGTGCCTTCGACGCGGCGGAAGCCGTGGGCCTGGCATCGCTCGCGCTGCCCTGGTCGCCGCCGCCGTCGCCCGGCAGCACGTTGAGCAGGACCACCCCGCCGACGGTCACCGCCGCCAGCGCGCCCGCCACGGAGAGCGCCAGCGTGCAACTGACCCGGCGACCCCGGCCGTTCGGCTTGTCGGGGGTCGAGGTCGCCGTCACGGACATCGACAGACGCCCCGGCACGGCGTCCTGCGGCGCCCCCTCGGTGGGTGCCCCCTCCGTACGGGGCGTGGGCACGGACGCGTACGCGGGATCCGGCGGCCCGAAGACACCCGCAGGCAGCGAACTCCCGGGAGTGGCGGGGTTGCTGAACTCTCCCGGCCGCGAACTCCCGGGGCCAGCGGGGCTACTGAACTCCGAAGGCCGCGAACTCCCTGACACCGCAGGGCTGCTGAACTGCGTCGGCCCCGAGTGCGGGACGTCGGCCGGTGCGCCGTCCAGGTCCAGGAGCCGCACCGCGCCGCGCGAGACCTCCTCCACCATCGGGCCCGGCAGCCACCCCGCCTGTACGAGACGCGCCGCGCCGTCCGGGGCGAGGCGCCGGGCGACCTCCTCAGGAGTGGGGCGCGCGGCCGGGTCCTTCGAGAGGCAGGCCGCGGCGACCTCGCGCAGCTCCCCGGTCAGCGAGCCCAGTTCGGGCTGCTCGTGGACGACCTTGTAGAGCAGCGCGGCCGACGAGTCACCGGGAAAGGGGGACGACCCCGACGCCGCGTACACGAGGACCGCGCCGAGCGAGAAGACATCGGCGGCGCCCGTGACGGCCTTGCCGAGGATCTGCTCGGGCGACATGTAGCCGGGCGAGCCGATGGAGACGCCGGTGGACGTGAGCGAGGCCGTGCCGTCGGTGGCGCGGGCGATGCCGAAGTCGATGAGCCGCGGCCCGTCCAGGGTCAGCAGCACGTTCGAGGGTTTTACGTCGCGGTGCACGAGCCCCAGGCCGTGCACCGCCGCGAGCGCCTCGGCGAGGCCGGCCCCCAGGACCCGTACGGAGCGCTCGGGCAGGCCCGCGCCGTCGCCCGCGGCCTGGGTGAGCGAGGGGCCCGCGACGTATCCCGTCGCGACCCACGGCACCTCGGCGTCCGGGTCGGCGTCGAGCACCGGCGCCGTCCAGGCGCCGCCCACCCGGCGGGCCGCCTGCACCTCACGCTTGAAGCGCGCCCGGAATTCTTCGTCGAGCGCGAAGTGCGGGTGCACGATCTTCACGGCGACGGTGCGCCCTCCAGCGCTGCGGCCCAGATACACCCGGCCCATGCCGCCCGAACCGATCCTGCCCAGCAACCGGTAGGGCCCCACAGCCGTGGGTTCGCCGGTCTGAAGCGGCTGCATGATGCGGACCTCCCCCAATGTGCACGCACGCACCAGCAGCGTAGCCCCGCGCATCGTCCGCGCACATGCCTCTCGAACGCTCCGGAACACATCCGGAACCAATCGGGACCACAGGGCCGATCACCGTGAATTCATACCGAATTCACCCACCGGCGCGGAATTCCCGTACAAGGTTCCGGGAATCCCGCGCCGGGGAACGCCGTAGAACACCGAAGGCGACGAACTCCGCCGGACCACGAGAGCGCTCAGGTGGAATTCACGGCGTCAGCAGCTCGACCCGTACATCCGCGGGAAATCCCGTCGTGGGGCCGACCCGCCGCGCGAACTCCGTGACGCCTTCCAGCTGCGCGGGCCCGAAGCGGAAGTCGAGCGTCGTGAAGTACTCCTCGAGGATCTTCTCGTCGAAGACCTCCCAGCGCGCCGCCTGCTCTGCGACCTTGGCGACCTCCTCAAGGGAGACGTCGCGCGACGCCAGGAACGCCTCGTGCACCTTCTGGGTGATCTCCGGCTCGCGCTCCACGTACTCCTTGCGCGCCGCCCACACCGCGAAGACGAAGGGCAGCCCCGTCCACTCCTTCCACAGCGCGCCCAGGTCGTGCACCTGGAGGCCGAGCCGCGGGGCGTCGTGCAGATTGGCCCGCAGCGCCGCGTCCCCGATGAGCACGGCCGCCTCCGCGTCCTGCATCATCAGGCCGAGGTCCGGCGGGCACGTGTAGTAGTCGGGCTGTACGCCGAAGCGCTCGGCCAGCAGCAGCTGCGCCAGCCTGACCGACGTACGGGAGGTGGACCCGAGGGCCACCCGCCGGCCGTCGAGCTGGTCGAGAGGGACCTGCGAGACGATCACGCAGGACATCACGGGGCCGTCGCAGCCCACGGCCAGATTCGGGAACGCGACGAGGTCGTCGGCCGCCTTGAGGAACTCGACGAGGGTGATGGGACCGATGTCGAGGTCACCGTTCACCAGCTGCTCGCTCAGCTTCTCCGGCGTGTCCTTCGTCAGCTCGAAGTCCAGGAGCGAGCCCGTCCTGGCAAGTCCCCAGTACAGAGGCATGCAGTTCAGGAACTGGATGTGGCCCACTCGCGGACGAGTGCGCCGCGCGGCCTTCAGGGTCTCGGGAGAATTGTCCACATCGCGACACTAAACCCCATGCGGTACGGTGCAGGATCCGGGTCAGCCACGTCCTCGGGTCAACCCTCACCGGGACCCCTTCAAACCTGCGAGTGACGTGATCTTGCCCTCTATTGCATTCGGCTGCCTGCGTGCTAGGCTCGCCGCAAGTTGCAGTTTGGTTTCCCTTGCAGTACAGAGCCTGCGGAGCATGTGACCGCGGGCTCTCGTCGTTTTCAGACTTTTGCAGTTGTTCGCAAGTGCATTTGCAGGTTCTGGAGCAGGGCGACCCTATGGCCCATAGGAGGGCTTATGGCTACCGGAACCGTGAAGTGGTTCAACGCTGAAAAGGGCTTTGGCTTCATCGCCCAGGAAGGCGGCGGCCCGGACGTTTTCGTCCACTACTCCGCGATCAACGCAAGCGGCTTCCGCTCCCTCGAGGAGAACCAGGCCGTGAGCTTCGACGTCACGCAGGGCCCGAAGGGCCCGCAGGCGGAGAACGTCACCCCCGTCTGATCGTTCGCGATCACACGGTGGTAGTTGCCGTGTTCTGATCCGGAACCTAGTGCAGTACCCAAGGAGCCCCGCGCCTTACGGCAGCGGGGCTCCTGCCTTTTTTGCCCTTCTCCTGGTGTCTTCTACGCGGTGTCCTCTACGTGAGTGCGGCGCGGGCGGCGACCGCGTCGCGGGCGGTGGGCGCGCGGGTCGTCCTGGTCACGGACGAGCTGGCCGAGCGGTACGGGGACCGGGTCGACGCGGTGCTCACCGCCCCGCACACACCCACGGGGATCACCACGGAGGCGCTGACGGCGCTGGTGGTGGCGGACGCGCTGCTGCTGGCGATGACGACGCTGGACGAGGGGCGCGCCGTGGCGACGTCGCACCAGCTCACGGTGTTGCGGGAGCAGTTGCTGCGACCGAAGAAGAAGTAAACCTTCCGGGGCCTCCCGGGTCCCTTACGTGTGCTGCATCACCAGTACGCAGGTTGTGCCCGGCTCCAGGGCCTGGCACGTGTGGGGCGCGTCGCCGGGGTACGAGAGGTAGTCGCCGGGGGCGAGCTCGACGGGGTCCTCCGTCGGGCCCGCGAGGACCCGGCCCGTCGCGACGATCAGGTGTTCCGTGGTGCCGGGCGAATGCGCGTCCGAGTCACGCGGACTGCCCGGCTCGACCTGGAGGAAGTACAGGTCGCGGCGGGCGCCCGGCGGACTCGCGGAGAGCAACGCCGCGCTGTAGTTGGCCACTTCGGAGGGGACGGCCGGGCCCTGGCCCGCGCGGATGACGTGGACGGCGGCGCGCGGCGGGTCGAGCAGGACGCTCGGCGGAACGTCCAGGGCGACGCTCAGCGCCCACAAGGTCTCCAGGCCCGGCTTGCCGTTCGCCGCCTCCAGCTGGGACAGCGTGGACTTGGCGATGCCGGCGCGTTTGGCCAGCTCGGAGAGGGAGAGGCCGGCGCGGGTGCGTTCGCGGCGGAGGGCCGCGGCGATGCGGTCCAGGGGGAGGCGGGGCGGGGTTGACGACTCGGGGCTCCGCCCCGGACCCCGCGCCTCAAACGCCGGCGGGGCTGGATTGCGCTCGTCCATGAGTACTCCTGTCCTCGGCCGGTCACGGCGTTCGCCGTAGCGAGCCTATCGTTCGGCTTGACGAACGGGCGGGAGTGCGCGCATTCTCCTGTCATGCGTTCGCCAGACCGAACACTCAGCCCGTCACACCGAACACCCGTCACCGACCCCCGACTGATGCGCGACTGCGCCCTTGTGTGGCTCGCCGACGCCGTCGTAGGGCTGTCGTTCGGTGCGGTCGCGGTCGCGAGCGGGCTGCCCGTGTGGGTGCCCGTGGCGATGTCGCTGCTCGTGTTCGCGGGGTCCGCGCAGTTCAGCGCCGTAGGGGTGTTCGCCGCAGGGGGCGGGCCCTTCGCCGCGGCCGTCACCGGGCTGGTGCTCAACACCCGCAACGCCGCCTTCAGCCTCGCGATCTCCGACGCGCTCGGCACGTCCTGGTTCGCACGGCTCGTGGGCGCGCACCTGGTGACCGACGAGACGGCCGCGTTCGTGATGGCGGAGAAGGATCCGGCCCGGCGGCGCACCGCCTTCTGGGTCTCGGGCGTCGGCCTTTTCGTCGCCTGGAACGTGAGTGTCGCGCTCGGCGCCTTCGCCGGATCCGCCCTCGGGGACACCAACCGGTTCGGGCTCGACGCCGCGTTCCCCGCGGTGCTGCTCGCCCTGGTGCTGCCCGCGCTGCGGGACGGGCGCGGGGTGCGGCGGGCCGCTGCGGCGGGTGCCGTGCTCGCGGTCGCCGCCACGCCGTTCCTGCCCGCGGGCGTGCCGGTGCTGCTCGCCCTCGCCGGGCTGCTGTGCACGCTGTCGCCCGCGGAGACCGCCGAGGAGTCCGCCGGGAGGGCCGTGTGAACGCCCAGCTCATCGCCGTACTCGCGCTCGCGGCGGGAACCTACGTCTTCCGCCTGGCCGGGCCGCTGTTGCACGGCCGGGTCCAACTCCCCGTACGCGTACAGGAGTTGCTCACCGACGGCGCGACGGTCCTGCTCGTCGCGCTGCTCGCCACCGGCGCCCTGATGGAGGGGCACGAGTTCGCCGGGTGGGCGCGGCCCGCCGGGGTGCTGGTGGGCGGGGTGCTCGTGTGGCGGCGGGCGCCGTTCGCGGTGGTGGTCGTGGGGGCGGCGGCGGTCACGGGGCTGCTGCGGCTGGCGGGGCTTCCGTAATCGTGCCGGCCACTCCGTGTCCTGTGCCGACCCCCTGTGTCCCGACCGTCCAGGTCACCCCGTTCCCGGTCCCGTCGTTCCTCACGGGTGCATCCGGGCCCCCTTCAGCACCTTGTCCACCGCGTTGCGCGCGCCGTAGACCGCGAGGCCCACCAGGTCGAGGTCGGCCGTCCCCACGGCTCGTACGGCTGCCCTGTTGTCCGTGTCGTTGCCGGTCGCGAACAGGTCGGACGTGAAGACGGCGCGGGGCAGGGCGCGGCGCAGGGCGCGTTCGTGGGCGGTCTTCAGGAGTTCCTTGCCACCCTCGAAAACCAGCACCGGCTGCCGCAGCATCGGCAGGTACGGTGTGCCGTCCGCGTCCTCGTACGGTTCGCCGATCACCTCGGGCAGCTGGGTGCCGAGGCCGCTGACGAGGAACGCCGTGACGTTCAGGCGCTGCCAAGTCTCCAGGTCGTCCCGGAGCAGCACGGCGATCTTCGTGTCGAAGCGGACGGGGGCGGGGGCGGCGGGGGTGGTGGTCATCTCGGTGCTCATGGCTTGAGACTGCCGCCCACCTTCCCGTCCGGTCTTGTACGTTTTTTGCATGGCAGTCGGCGGTTCTACGGGGGAAGAGATCACAGCGTGGCGGCCCCGCGTACCGGGCGTCACGGAGGTCTTCCACGCCCACTTCACGCGGCACGCCTACCCGATGCACGTGCACGACACCTGGACGCTGCTCATCGTCGACGAGGGCGCCGTCCGCTACGACCTGGAGCGGCACGAGCACGGGACGCCGCTCGGCACCGTCTCGCTGCTGCCCCCGCAGGTTCCGCACAATGGGCAGGCCGCCACGCCGGAGGGGTTCCGCAAGCGGGTGCTGTATCTGGAGGCGGCGGGGGACGACGGGCCGCTGGACGCGTCGTTCATCGGTGCCGCGGTGGACACGCCCGACCTCGTTGATCCGCTGCTACGGCGACGTATCGGGCAGCTCCACGCCGCGCTCGCGCACCCCGGGGACGAGTTGGAGGCGGCGGCGCGGCTCGCGCTCGTCGGGGAGCGGCTCCGTGAGCGGCTGCGGCCCGCGCTCGCCGACGCCCCGAAGGCCGTGCCCGACCGGCGTGTGGCGGTGGCGCTGCGGGAGCTGCTCGACGCGCGGCTCGTCGAGGGCGTCGAGCTGAAGGAGGCGGCGGGGCTTGTGCATGCGCATCCGGCGCATCTGGTGCGGTCGTTCGGTGCGGCGTACGGGATTGCTCCGCACCGGTACCTGATGTCGAGGCGGGTGGATCGGGCGCGGCGGATGTTGCTCGATGGGCAGGCGCCTGCCGGGGTGGCGGAGGCGTGTGGGTTTTACGATCAGGCGCATTTGACGCGGTGCTTTAAGCGGGTGGTGGGGGTTCCGCCGGGGCGCTATGCGCGGGGCCGGTGACGTTGCGCCCAGGCGGGGTTGACGTCTCGGGGCGCTGCCCCGGACCCCGCGCCTCAATCGCCGGCGGGGCTTGATTTGCGCAGCGCCACCCCGCTCAGCACCGCCGTCGCCACCAGCAGTACGCCCGCCACCAGCAGGCTCACCCGCATGCCGGTCAGGGAGAACGTTCCCTCGCCGTTGGATGCGAGGAGGGTGCCGAAGAGGGCTACCGCGAGGGCGCCGCCGGTTTGGCGGAGGGCGTTGAGGAGGCCGGATGCCGTGCCCACGCGCGGGCCGGGGACGGAGTCCATCAGCATCGCCGTCACCGCCGGGATGGCGAACGCTCCGCCGAGGCCCGTCGGGACGAGGAGGGTCAGGAGCAGCCAGGTCGGGGTGTGCGCGGTCAGTGGCAGCAGCGCGAACATCGCGAGGGCCAGGACGAGTTGGCCGATGACGACGACCGGGCGGCGGCCGAAGCGTTCGGCGACGCGCGGGGAGATCAGGTTCGTGCCGGTGATCAGTACGGCCAGCGGTACGAAGACCAGGCCCGCCGCCGTCGCGGACATGCCCCGGAGCTGCTGAAGGTAGAGGCCGAGCAGGAACACCACACCGTAGAAGCCGACGTTGATGGCGAAGCCGACCGCGAGGGAGACCGAGACCGTGCGGTCGCGCAGCATGGTCAGCGGGACCATCGGGGCTCGGTGGCGCTTCTCGGTCACGTAGAAGGTGATCGCCGACACCACCGCCACCGCCAGCGCCGCGAGACCCGCGCCGCCGCCCTCGATCACCGCGAAGGTCAGGCCCGCGAGGGTGAGGACCGCAGTGATCTGGCCGGGGATGTCCAGTGGTGCGGGGCGACGCGGCGAGGGGGCGACCTTCGTGAGCAGGAGCAGGATGGCCGCGCCCACGGGCAGGTTGAGGAAGAACACCGCACGCCAGCCCACGTGTTCGGTGAGTACGCCGCCGAGCACCGGGCCCGCCGCCATCGACACCGAACCGCCGACCGTCCACAGGGCGATCGCCCGCGCCCGCCGCCGCGCGTCGTCGTACGCCTCCCGGATCAGCGCGAGCGAGGCCGGCATCAGGACGGCCGCCGCCCCGCCCTGGACGACGCGGGCCGCGATCAGCGCGCCGAGGCCGGGGGCGACGGCGCAGGCCAGCGAGGCGAGGGTGAACAGGGTGGTGCCGAGGACGTAAGCGCGGCGGGCACCGGTGCGGTCGCTGAGCGCGCCGGCCGACAGCATCAGACCGGCGAACATCAGCGTGTACGCGTCCGCCACCCACTGCAGTCCGGTCATGCCGCCGTGCAGGTCGTCGCGGATGCCGGGCAGGGCGATGTTCACGGCCGACACGTCGATCGTGATCACGGCGAAGCCGAGCAGCGCGGCGAGGAGGGCGGGGGTCCGGCCGGTGCGGCCGGGTGCGGCCCCGGCTTCGCGTACGGGTTGCGTACGGGTACGAGTACGGGCTCTGGCGGCGACGGTGGTCACGCTGTCCTCCTGGGGCGCGGTGTGCGAAGTGCGGGTGGGCGGCAGGCACGGGCCGCGGCCCTGTGACATGCACTCCCTGGGCCCCCGGGCCCTTACGTGAAGGGCCCTTGCCTGCCGGCCACCCGCAGCGAGGACAACTCTGCGGCCGCCGCGCGAAAGGTGGCAGACCGTGCCGCACCGGGGTGCCGCGTTCCTGGCCCTGACACGGCCCCCCACCGCACTCGACGACGATGGACAATGCACGTATGGCTGAGACCACGGAATTGGGCCGCTACCTGCGGGCCCGCAGGGGGCAGGTGACACCGGCCGACGCGGGCCTGCCCGCCGGCACGGGCCTGCGGCGCACGCCGGGGCTTCGGCGCGAGGAGCTGGCGACGCTCGCCGGAGTGAGCGTCGACTACTACACGCGTCTGGAGCGGGGCCGCGAGACGAACCCCTCCCCCGCCGTGATCGACGCCATCGCCCACGCGCTGCGGCTGCGCGGCGACGCGCACGAGCGGCTGCACGACCTGGCCGAGATGGCCTCGGGCCGGCACACCGAGCCCCGCCCCACCACCGACGACACGGTGCGCGAGTCCGTGCTCCGGATGCTGGAGGCGCTGCGGCCGCTGCCCGCGTACGTGGTCAGCCGCTTCAACTACGTACTCGCGGCGAACCCCGCGGGCCGCCGCCTGCTGCCCGGCCTGTGGGACCTGCCGGCCGAGCAGCGCAACATCACCCGCTATCTCTTCCTGCACCCGGTCGGGCGGTCCCTGTACGTGCCGTGGGAGGAGACGGTGACCGCGTCGGTCGCCCACCTGCGGGCCATCGGCGGCACGGACGCGGACGATCCGCGGATGGCGGCGCTGGTCGGCGAACTCCTCCTGAAGTCACCGGACTTCGCCCGCATCTGGGACCGGTACGACGTCCATGAGCGCAGCGGCGGCACGAAGTCCTTCGACCACCCGAAGGTCGGCGCGATGACGCTCACCTTCGAGGTGATGCAACTGGCCCGTACGGGCGGCCAGCGCATGGTCGTCTACCAGGCCCCTGCGGGGTCGGCGGACGAGGAGGCGGTGCTGAAGTTGGACCCGGCCCATTCAAGCCCCGCCGGCGATTGAGGCGCGGGGGCCGGGGCAGAGCTCCGAGGCGTCAACCCCGTTAGGCGCGCTCCAGAATCGCCGTCACGCCCTGCCCACCCGCGGCGCAGATCGAGATCAGCCCACGACCCGAACCCCCGCGCTCCGCAAGCAACTTCGCCAGCGTGGCAACGATCCGCGCCCCCGTCGCCGCGAAGGGATGCCCGGTCGCGAGGGACGACCCCGCCACGTTCAACCGTTCCCGGTCGACCGGCGCGAGCCCCGCCTTCTCCCACGCCGCGAGCGTCGCAAGCACCTGTGAGGCGAACGCCTCGTGGACCTCGAACAGGTCGAAGTCCTCGACCCCGAGCCCGGCCCGCTCCAGCATCCGCGGCACGGCGTACGCGGGCGCCATGAGCAGCCCGTCGCCGTCGCCACCGGTGACGTCACCGTCGACGAAGTCCACCACGGCCGTTTCGTACGCGGTCAGGTACGCCAAGGGTTCAAGGCCTCGCGCGGCCGCCCACTCCTCGCTCGCGAGCAGCACCACCGCCGCGCCGTCCGTCAGCGGCGTCGAATTCCCGGCCGTCATGGTCGGGTTGTCGCCCTTGACCCCGAACACCGGCTTCAGCGTGCCGAGTTTCTCGACCGTCGAGCCCGGCCGCAGATTCTGGTCGCGCTCAAGTCCCCGGTACGGCACGACGAGTTCGTCCAGGAACCCGCGGTCGTACGCCGCCGCGAGCCGCTGATGGCTGGTGGCGGCCAGCTCGTCCTGGGCCTCGCGCGCGATGCCCCACGCGCGCGCGGTGACGGCGGCGTGCTCGCCCATGGACAGGCGGGTGCGCGGCTCGGCGTTGCGCGGGATGTCGGGGATCAGGTGCCCCGGCCTGACCTTGGTGAGCGCCTTGATCCTGGCACCCGTCGACTTGGCGCGGCGGGCCTCGAGGAGGATCTTGCGCAGCTCGTCGTTGACGCCCAGCGGGGCGTCGCTCGCGGTGTCGGAGCCGCCCGCGATCGCGCTCTCGGTCTGGCCGAGCGCGATCTTGTTGGCGGCGGCGATCACGGCCTGCAGACCGGTGCCGCAGGCCTGCTGGATGTCGTACGCGGGCGTGCGCGCATCCAGCATCGAGCCGAGCACGGTCTCGCGCGCGAGGTTGAAGTCGCGGCTGTGCTTGAGCACGGCGCCCGCCACGAACTCGCCGACGGCGCCCGGCTCGTGGAGCTTCATCCGCCCGACGAGGCCGTCGAGCGCGGCGGTCAGCATGTCCTGGTTGGACGCGGTCGCGTACGGGCCGTCGGAGCGCGCGAACGGGATCCGGTTGCCGGCGACGACGGCGACACGACGCGGGGCGTTTCCTACGAGCGGGGCGGCCGGCCCCTTTCCTGCGGCAGAGGCCTTCGGGGTTCGCGCCATGTTCGGCAGCTCCTGAGCTCTCGACAAGTTCTGACCAATGAGTAACCTTACTCTGTAGTAAATTTACGACCGAGCTGGGAGCTGGACAATGGCCGACCGCTATCTGAACTTCACGGGCACGGCCCCCGGCCGCTTCTTGACCCGCCGCCTCGGCCTGCCGCAGCCGGCGCCGCTGCACCGCTTCAGCTCTGAACGCCCGCGCCTGGAAGGGCAGTTGCTGCACCTCACGGCGGGCGAGTCCACGCACCGCGAGGAACTCGCGAAGCTGCTCTCCGGCACCGGCCTCGACGTCGTGTCGACCGCCTCCGCGGGCGCGCGGCCCGTCGCCGCCGTCGTGGACGCCACCGCCGTGACCGGCCTCGACTCCCTCGCCGATGTGCACGCCGCGCTGCACCCGGTCGTCCGCTCCCTCGCGGCGGGCGGCCGCGTGGTCGTCCTCGGCGCGCAGCCATCGGCCGACGACCACCACCAGGCGGCCGTGCAGCAGGGCCTCGAAGGCTTCGTGCGCTCGCTCGGCAAGGAGATCGGGCGCGGCCGCACCGTGAACCTGGTGCGCGTCGCGGGGCCGGTGGCCGGCGCCGAGTCGACCCTGCGCTTCCTGCTGTCGCCGAAGTCGGCGTATGTGAGCGGGCAGGTGATTCAAGTCGGCGTCGTCGAGGGCGAGTTGGTTGCTCCCGGGGACTGGGACCGGCCGCTCGCCGGGCGCACCGCGCTCGTCACCGGCGCCGCCCGCGGCATCGGCGAGGCCGTCGCCGAGACCCTCGTACGGGACGGGGCCGAGGTCGTCCTGCTTGACGTGCCGTCCGCCGAGGCCGACCTCGCGAAGGTGGCGGAGCGGCTCGGCGGGCGCGCGCTGCCGCTGGACATCACGGCGGCCGACGCGGGCGAGCGGATCGCGGAGTTCGTACCGGACGGCCTGGACGTGCTCGTGCACAACGCGGGCATCACGCGCGACCGGCGCCTGGCCAACATGCCTGCGGAGCGCTGGAGTTCGGTGCTCGAGGTCAACCTCGCGAGCGTGCTGCGGACGACGGACTCGCTGCTCGAGGCGGGGGCCGTGCGCCGCGGCGGGTCGATCGTCGCCACCGCCTCCATCGCCGGGATCGCGGGCAACGCCGGGCAGACCAACTACGCGGCGAGCAAGGCGGGCATCGTCGGCCTCGTACGGTCGCTCGCGCCGCGGGCCGCCGCGGAGCACGGTGTGACGGTGAACGCGGTGGCCCCCGGTTTCATCGAGACCAAGATGACGGCGGCCGTCCCGCTGTTCATCCGGGAGGCCGGACGGCGGATGAACTCCCTTGGCCAGGGCGGGCTTCCGGTGGACGTGGCGGAAACGACGTCGTGGTTCGCATCCCCGGGCTCGGGGGCGGTGAACGGCCAGGTGGTGCGGGTGTGCGGGCAGTCCTTGCTGGGCGCGTAAGCCCTCCGGGGTGACCCCGCCTTGGGCAATCCGCCGCCGCCCCGGCCGCCTTGGGCAATCTGCCGCCAGGGGCGGCAGGGTGGGCAAGGCGGCACCCCGGCGCGGGCAGCGCCTCCGACCGGCCCCAGCCCCGTCGCAGCCCACACCACAACCCCCGCAACGCCACCCGCACCCCTCACCCCACGAGGACCCGCCATGACCCCCCGCACCGTCACCCTCGACCGCACCCCCTCCCTCCTCCCCCTCATGCTCCGCGGCGCCGCCCTCTCCCCGCTCAAGCGGCCCCGCCAGGACGCACCGCTGCCCGACACCCGGCTCACCGTCCCCGGCCTCCGCATCGCGCAGAACCACCTCACCGCGTACGAACGTGCCTGCGGGTTCGCGACCGAGCGGCCCGAGCTGCCCGTCACGTATCCGCACATCCTGGGCTTCCCCCTGGCCATGCGGCTGATGTCGGAGCGCGCGTTCCCACTGCCGGTGCTCGGCCTCGTCCACACGTCGATCGCGATCACGCAGCAGCGCGACCTGTCACCCACCGAAACGTTCGAACTGAGCGTCTACGTAAGGGAGTTGCAGCCGCACCGCCGCGGCACGGAGGCCGTCGTCGTCACCGAGCTGCATGCCGAGGGGGCTCCGGTGTGGCAGTCGACCAGTACGTATCTGGCCCGCCACAAGACGTCCGCGCCGAAGGGCGCGGCACCCCAGCAGGACACACCCCAGCAGGACACCCCCGCCGAACCGCTCCCCGAGCAGGCCCGCTGGCGGCTCGGCGACGACCTCGGCCGCCGCTACGCCGCCGCGTCCGGCGACCGCAACCCCATCCACCTGCACCCGCTCACGGCCCGCCTCTTCGGGTTCCCGCGCGCCATCGCCCACGGCATGTGGACGGTGGCCCGCTGCCTGGCGGAGCACAAGACGAACGGGCCCGTCCACGTCCAGGCGCGCTTCAAGGCGCCGGTGCTGCTGCCTGGCGAGGTGGTGTACGCGGCGCAGGGCCCGGCCTTCGAGCTGCGGGCCGCCGAGGGCGACCGGGTGCACGTCACCGGCGAGGTGCACGGGTTGGCGGACTAGGGCCCTAACGGGCCGACCAGCGCTCCCCGTCCATCAGGTTGCCGAGGCCCGACCAGGAGAAGTTCATCAACGTCGTGGCGGCCTCCTTCGCGGACACCGACGCGTCGCCGTTCGCCCAGTCCGCCAGTGCCTCCGCCGCGCCGACGAGGGCCTGGGCGAGGCCCGCGACCTCCCGCTCGGCCAGCTCCGGATTGTCGTGCGCCTCGCGTGCGGCCTCCGCGATCAGATGGGTCACGAACGCCACGATCTCCTCGCGCATCGCGCCGACCTCCGCGACAACGGGCTCTCCCTTGCTCGAAGGAAGCTGAGACTCTGACGCAGGCCCCCCGCCGGAGCGCGCCTGGCTGTGCAGCACCGCCCAGCCGTCGGGTCGTTCGGCGGTGTGCGTGAAGAAGGCGGTCAGGCCCTCCCACAGCTGCCGGTCTGCGGCCACGTCCGTACGTACGCCCGCCCGCACCGCGTCGACCAGGGCCTTCGCCTCGCGTCGGATGCAGGCGCTGAACAGGTCTTCCTTCGAGTTCAGGTACAGGTACACCAACGGCTTGGACACGCCCGCCAGTTCGGCGATCTCGTCCATCGACGCGGCCCGGTACCCCCGCTTCCCGAACACCCGCACCGCGGCGTCCAGCATCTGCCGCTCCCGCTCGGCCCGCGGCATCCTCTTCTGCCGCACCACCCCGGACCGCACCTCGCCGCCCACCCCAGCCGCCTTTCCTCGCCCGCTCTGCACGCTTCAGCGTACGCATTCCGCCACGGCCTCCGGCCCCACCGGGACCGCTCCCCGGCCCCGGGCCTCCACCCCGGTCCCAACCGCGGTGCAGCCCCAAGACCCCGCCGCCGCCCCGGCCACCCACCACACACCTCAGGGCTCCGCCGGCGTCACGGCCAACCGTTCCCACGCCTCGGGGCTGCACCCCGGACCCCGTCGCCCTTCGGGCTCGTGCCTCTCGCCCACGAGCGGGCCCGGTTGCCCCGCGCCCTCCACCTGCTCCTCAGCAGGCGCAATGCCGTCAACCTCGGTTCCTCTCCCCTGCCCATCTCCCACCCACCCGCCCCCTCCGGGGGCGTCGGCC
>NZ_JBTYHB010000054.1:0-50633 GCF_054871485.1 Streptomyces sp. UC4497
GGGCCGCGGGGGGCCCCCCCCCCCCCCCCGCCCACAATGCGCGGGGGGGGCTTTAAGTGGGGCCCCCCCGCCGACGCGGTAATTCCCGCGCGGGGCCCCGGCATCCATCGGCCCCCCCGCGGCGTGGAAAAACTATCGGGACTGCTGCGCCGGAACCCCGCGGGAGATGGGCTCCTCCTCCGCCGGGGCGCCCGCCGCGGCGACCGCCGCACCGGTCAGGGTGGCCAGCATCTCGCGGACGTTGGTCAGCTGCGCGTTGATCGAGTCGCGGCGGTTCGTCAGCGCCGCCAGCTCGCGCTCGGACTCGCTACGGATACGGTCCGCCTTGGCGTTCGCGTCCGCGACGATGTCCTCGGCCTGACGCTGCGCCGTCTCCACCGTCTGGCGGGCGCGCCGCTCGGCGTCCGTGCGCAGCTTCTCGGCCTCCAAGCGGAGCTGCTCCGCGCGGTGCTCGATCTCGGCGAGGCGCTTCTCGGCCTTGGCCTGACGCGAGGCCAGGTCACGCTCCGACTGCTCGCGGCGCTTCGCCAGGTTCGTCTCGAAGTCGGCGGCGGCCTGGGCGGCCTTGGCGCGCGTCTCCTCGAAGAGGGCGTCCGCCTCCTCGCGCTTGGACTGCGCGTCCTTCTGCGCCTCGGTGCGCAGCGCGGTGGCCTCGCCCTTGGCCTTCTCGACGATCCGAACGCCCTCGTCCTCGGCCTTGGACTTGCGCTCGGCGGCGAACGACTCCGCGTCGTTGCGCACCTGCTGGGCCGCGGACTCGGCGAGCTCCCGGTGCTGCTCGGCCGCCCTGCGGGCCTCTTCGCGCAGGTCCTTGGCCTCCTCCTCGGCGAGGCGGAGGATCTTCTCGACGCGGGCGCCGAGGCCGGCGTACGACGGCTCCGCGTCGTTCACCTGCGCCTGAGCGTTCTGCGTCTCGAGGTGGAGTTCCTCGATGCGCTTTTCCAGAGCAGTGATACGGGCAAGAGCACTGTCACGGTCGGAGACGAGCTTGGAGATCCGTTCGTCCACCTGAGCGCGGTCGTACCCACGCCGCACAAGCTCGAAGCCGTAGGGGGAAGTGTCGCTCATGGGGTTCCTGTCGAATGAGACCGGTGAGGTGATAGGGGGAATCCTAGGGGGCGTAGCGGCGTGTCATCGGGCAGATGTCGTATTGATCAGCCTTCGACTCTAGAATGTCACCCCTTTTGAGTGGCGTAGGGACGGAGTGCTTGCCAGAACAGGGCCAAAGGTCCTTGGCGAGCACGGTAGTTGGCCGAAAGGCTAGCCCTCCGAGCCCTTGCCACCCGAACGTGTGGCCCCCGCGGCAGCCCCCGCCTTGACGCCGCCGTCCTTGCCTCCCCCGCCGGACGGAGCCTCAAAACTCTCCAACGCCTCCAACACGTCCTGGACACGGGAGATCTCGGCATTGATGTCCTCGCGGCGCCTGACCAGCACGTCGAGCTCCCGCTGACCCTTGTCGATCATGGCGGTGGCCTCCTGCTCGGCGTCCGCCTTGATCTTGTCCGCCTCGCGGGACAGCTCGGCCTTCTTCTGCTCGGCTTCCTTGAGAAGTCCTTCGGCCTTCTTCACGGCCGCGATCCGGACCTTGCCGGCCTCCGAATTCGCGTCGTTCAGAAGCTCCTTGGCCTTCGCCTGCGCCTCGGAAAGTTGTTCCTCCGCGGCCTTGACCAGAGCGTCGCAGCGTTCGCCCGCGTTCTTCATGGCCTCCGCCGACTCGCGGCGCGCGCGCTCGTGCAGCTCCTCGATCTCGGCCGTGATCCGGTCGCGCAGCTCCTCGGCGCGCTCCCTGATCTGCGTCGCGTCCCTGCGGGCGCCGACGAGCAGCTCGTCCGCGTCCGTACGGGCCTTCTCCACGATCGAGTTGCCCTCGACGGTGGACTCCGCGACGAGACGCTCGGCCTCCGTGCGGGCCGCGCCGACCATCGTGTCGGCCTGCGACTCCGCGTCGGCGGTCGTCTTCTGCGCCGTCTCCTGCGCCTCGCGGGTCAGCTTGTCGGCCTCGGTCGCGGACTCCGTGATGAGCTTGTCGACCTGCTCCGCGGCCTCCGTACGCCGCTTGTTGGCGTCCTTGCGGGCCTCGTCCAGCGTGCGCTCGGCCTCCTCGCGGGCGGCCGCCGTGATGCTCTCGGCCTCCGCCGCGGCGTCCGCCTTGACGCGCTCCGCCTCGGTGCGGATCCGCTCGGCGTGCTGCTGCGCGGAGGCGACCGTCTCGGCGGCCTCGGCGCGCAGCCGCTCCGCATCGCCGGACGCGTCCGAGATCAGCTTCTCGGCCTTGGCGACGGACTCGGTCCGTACGCGCTCGGCCTCGGCCCGCGTCTCGTTGGTCAACTGCTCGGCGGCGGCCGTCGATTCGGCGCGCAGCCGCTCGGCCTCCGTGGTCGCGTCGCCGACGAGCTTCTCGGCCTTCGCCGTGGACTCGGAGCGGACCCGCTCCGCCTCCGCGTTGGTCTCCGCCGTCAGGCGCTCGGCCTCGGTGGTCGCCTCGGTGATCAGCGTGTCGGCCTGCTCGGCCGCGTCGGAGCGGATCCGGTTGGCGTCCTCGCGGGCGTCCGCGCGGGTGCGTGAGGCGTCCTGGTCGGCTGCCGCGCGCAGATCGGAGGCCTCCGTACGGACCTGCTGGGCGTGCTCGGACGCGTCCGAGCGCAGCCGCTCCGCCTCGGTGAACGCCTCCGAAACCGTGCGCTCCGCCATCGCCTTGGCGGCCTCCGCCTCGGCGGTGGCCTCGGAACGGACCCGGTTCGCGTCCTCGGTGGCGCGCTCGCGCTCCGCGTAGGCGTCGGAGCGGACCCGGTCGGCCTCCTCCTGCGCCTCCGTCCTGGTGCGCTCAGCGGCGTGCTCGGCGGCGGACCGCAGCCCGGCGATCTCCTCCTGCGCCTGCTCCTGGAGCCCGGCCACGGAGTCGCGCACCTGCTGAGCCGTCTGCTCGGCGGTGGAGACCATCTCGGTCGCCCGCTGGTCCGCCTCCTCGACCAGACGTGCGGCCTCGGTCTGCGCCTCGTCCACGCGGGCGCGCGCCACGGCGAGCAGTTCCTCGCTCTGCTCGCGGGCCCGCTGGCGCTCCTGGTCGGCCTCCTCGCGCGCGCTGCCGAGCGTCTCCTCGGCCTCGCGGCGGCGCCGCGCCGCCTCCTCCTGCGCGGCGGCCAGCGTCTCGGCGGCCTCGGTGGCGATCCGCTCGGCGGCGGTCTGCGCCTCGGCGCGGATCCGGTCGGCGGACTCCTGCGCCTCCGTCTTGAGCCGCTCCGCCTCGTTGGACGCCTCGGACCGCAGTCGTACGGCGACGTTCTCGGCCTCGGCACGGGTCGTCGAGGCGTCGGCCGCGGCCTCCGTACGAAGGCGCTCGGCCTCCGTCTCGGCCTGAGCCTGCACCGTACGGGCGCGCTCGGCGGCCTCCGCGCGCAGCCGCTCGACCTCGTCGGCGGCCTCGCGGCGCAGCGTCTCGCCCTGCTCCCGCGCCTCGTTCAGCGCCGTCTCCGACGCGGTCAGGCGCTCCTCGGCCTCCGTGTGCAGGCGGGTCAGCTCGCGGGCCGCCTCCTCCTGCTTGGCCCGCATGGCCTGCTCGGCCTCGTCCTTGAGCTCCTGCGCCGCGCGCTCCGCCTCGGCCCGGGTGGCCTCGGCCTGCTCCTCGGCCTCGGTGCGGTACCGCTCGGCCTCCGCGCGCGTGCGCTCCAGGGTCTCCTCGGCCTGCTTGCGCAGCGACGTGGCCCGCTCGATGGCCTCCGTACGGACGCGCTCGCTCTCCGTCGTCGCGGCGGTCCGCAGCTCGTCGGCGTCCGCCTTCGCCTTGGCGAGCAGCTGCTCGGCGGTGCTGGCCGACTCCTCGATCTGCTGGACGGCCTCGCGGCGGGCCTCGGCCCGGATCCGCTCGCCCTCCTCGACGGCCTCGGCCCGCAGCTGCTCGGCCTCGCCGCGCAGCCTGCGCGCCTCCTCCTGGAGCTCGACGGTCTTGGCGCGGTACTCCTTGGTGTCGTCCTTGGCCGCGCCCTTGAGCTCCGTCGCCAGATCGTGCGCCTCGGCGCGCAGCCGGTCCGCCTCGGCCTCGGCGTCGGCGCGGAGCCGCTCGGCCTCGTCGGCCGCCGCCTTCGTCGTCGCCTTGGCTTCCTCGGACGCCTTGTTGAGCACGTCCTCCGCGGTGCGCGCGGCCTTCGCGAGCTCGCCCGCGGTCTCCTCGGCGGTGACCGTACGGGCCTTCTCCTTGGCCTCGGCGATCAGCTTCTCGGCCTCGGCGCGCGCGTCGGCGACGACCTGCTCGGCCTCCGACTTCGTGGCCTCCGCGTCCTTGGTGGCCTCCTGGACCAGGCGGGCCACCTGCTCCTTGGCGGTACGGGTGCGCTGCTCGTTGGTCGACTCGGCGGTCGCGAGCTGCTTGGCCGCGGCGTCCTTCGCCTCCGCGAGCACCTTGTCGGCCTCGGCGCGGGCCTCGCGCAGCGCGCTGTCCGCCTCGGCGATCTTCTGCTCGGCGGCGCGGCTCAGCTCGCCGGACCGGCGGCGGGCCTGCTCGGACTCCTCGCTCGTCGACGTCCGCAGCTGCTCGGCGTGGTCGGTGGCCTCCTGCGCCTGCGTCGACGCGGCGTTCAGCAGGCGCTCGGCGTCCTGCCGGGCGCGGGCCAGGATCGACTGCGCCTCGGCGCGCGCCTCCTCGGCCTCCGAGGTGAGGCGCCGGCGGGCCTGGTCGGCGACGCGCTCGGCCTCGGCGCGGGCGGCGGCGAGCGCCTGGTCGGCCTCTGCGCGCGACTCGTCGAGGAGGCGGCGGGCCTGCTGCTCGGTGCGGGCGCGCAGCTGCTCGGCCCACTGCACGTTCTCGTTGACGTGCGTCTCGACCGTGCGGCGGCGCTCGGAGAGTTCCTGGTCGAGCTGCTGGCGCCGGTTGACGGCCTCCGTGTGCAGCTCGGACTGGAGCCGGGACTGCTGCTCGGCGTGCTCCTGGAGGATCCGCTGGGTCTGCGCGCGGGCCTCGCGCAGTTCGCGCTCGGCGTCGGCGCGCAGCTGGTCGGCCTGGATCTGCGCGTTACGGAGGAGCTGCTCGGCCTGGTAGCCGATGTCCGACCCGTCGTAGGCAGGCCGGGACGCGAGGCTGCGGCGCGCCTCGTGCAGCTTGGCGCGCAACACCTCCACCTGGTAGCCGAGGTCCTCGGCGTGCTGGACGGCCTTCTCCCGATCGGTCTTCAGCCGGTCCATCTCGGCTTCGAACCGCGAGAGATGGTCGGTCTCAGCCGGCCGTCGGCCGTCCTGGCTCTCATAGCCCCGCACTGCGCGGTCCCATCCGTCCCCTGGTCGCAAGTTCTTCTTACGAGCCCCGCCCATCCCGCGAACGGCGCCCCCGGGGAATGGTGTCAGATCGAATGGGACGGCGCCGTCGGACCGTTACGGCTGATGCCGTGTGCTGCCCGACTTGCCCCGACCCTCGTCCCCCGATACCCGGACCCCGGCCCGCGACTGGCCGTTGGAGACGGCAGCCGCCCCACAACCCTACCGGCCCGGCTATGTGGAGGTCAGTGCTCCACCGAGTCCTTCGGGGCTGCAGTGACGAGTTCGGTCAGTACGCCGTGACAGTCCTTGGGGTGCAGGAACGTGATGCGGGAGTCCATCGAGCCGCGTCGGGGCTCGTCGTAGAGGACGCGTACGCCCTTGTTCTTGATGTCCGCGGCGTCCGTGTCGACGTCGGCCGTACCGAAGGCGATGTGGTGCACACCCTCGCCGTTCTTGGCCAGCCACTTGCCGACGGCGGAGTCGTCGCGGGTGGGTTCGAGCAGCTGGAGGTAGGTGGCGCCCCCGTCGCTCGTCTCGTTGACCTTGAGCATGGCCTCGCGTACGCCCTGCTCCTCGTTGACCTCGGAGTGGTACACCTCGAAGCCGTACGTGGCCCGGTAGAACTCGACGGTCTTGTCGAGGTCGAAGCAGGCGATCCCGATGTGGTCGATTCGCGTCAGCATGCTGTAAGTGCAGCGCGGTTCGAGGTGGTTACGCAACGTGCGCGCGATCACACCGCCGTGGCGATGACGTGCGCCATACCGGTCAGTACATTCGAGTAAACCCTCGTTCACATCTCACCTCCAAGGGGCCGTGCCTCATGTCAGGAACGACCGGTACCACGTCAGTGATCGTCGCGGGCGCGCGGACGCCCATGGGCCGTCTGCTCGGCTCGCTCAAGTCCTTCTCCGGAGCCGACCTCGGCGGCTTCGCGATCAAGGCCGCCCTCGACCGTGCGGGAATCGGTGGCGACCAGGTGCAGTACGTGATCATGGGCCAGGTGCTGCAGGCCGGGGCGGGGCAGATCCCGGCGCGCCAGGCCGCGGTCAAGGCGGGCATTCCGATGAACGTCCCGGCGCTCACGATCAACAAGGTGTGTCTGTCCGGGCTCGACGCCATCGCGCTGGCCGACCAGCTCGTGCGCGCCGGTGAGTTCGACGTGGTCGTGGCCGGCGGCCAGGAGTCCATGACGAACGCGCCGCACCTGCTGCCGAAGTCCCGTGAGGGCTACAAGTACGGCGCGGTCGAGATGCTCGACGCGATGGCGCACGACGGCCTCACCGACGCCTTCGAGAACATCCCGATGGGCGCGTCGACGGAGAAGCACAACACGCGCCTCGGCATCGCCCGTCCCGAGCAGGACGAGGTGGCCGCCCTGTCGCACCAGCGGGCCGCCGCGGCGCAGAAGAACGGCATCTTCGAGGCCGAGATCACGCCCGTCGAGATCCCGCAGCGCAAGGGTGAGCCGGTCGTCTTCAGCAAGGACGAGGGCATCCGCGCGGAGACCACCGCGGAGTCCCTCGGCAAGCTGCGTCCGGCCTTCGCCAAGGACGGCACGATCACCGCCGGCACCTCCTCGCAGATCTCGGACGGCGCCGCCGCGGTCGTGGTCATGAGCAAGGCGAAGGCGCTGGAGCTGGGGCTTGACTGGATCGCCGAGATCGGCGCGCACGGCAACGTCGCGGGACCGGACAACTCGTTGCAGTCGCAGCCCTCGAACGCCATCCAGCACGCACTCAAGAAGGAGGGCATCGGCGTCGAGGACCTCGACCTCATCGAGATCAACGAGGCCTTCGCGGCGGTCGCCGTGCAGTCAATGAAGGACCTCGGAGTGTCCTCGGAAAAGGTGAACGTCAACGGCGGGGCCATCGCGCTGGGTCACCCGATCGGGATGTCCGGCGCGCGCATCGTGCTGCACCTCGCCCTGGAGCTGAAGCGGCGCGGCGGCGGTGTCGGGGCGGCGGCCCTGTGCGGTGGCGGCGGTCAGGGTGACGCGCTGGTCGTGCGGGTACCCAAGGCATAACGCCTTCGGATTCGAATGACGTCTTCGTCGGTGTACGAGAACTGGTGAACGGAGCTGTGATGCAGGACGTCCCCACGTTGGTCGCGCAGGCGAGGGAGGGCAGGCCGCGTGCCGTGGCCCGGCTGATCTCGCTGGTGGAGGGGGCGTCCCCGCAGCTGCGCGAGGTCATGGCCGCGTTGGCTCCGCTCACGGGTGGGGCCTACGTGGTCGGGCTCACCGGTTCGCCGGGTGTCGGCAAGTCGACCTCGACGTCGGCGCTCGTGAGTGCGTACCGGCGGGCCGGGAAGCGGGTCGGCGTGCTTGCCGTCGACCCGTCGTCGCCGTTCAGCGGGGGCGCGCTGCTTGGTGACCGGGTCCGGATGTCGGAGCACGCGTCCGACCCCGGGGTCTACATTCGGTCGATGGCTACGCGGGGTCATCTGGGCGGCCTCGCATGGGCGGCGCCGCAGGCGATCCGCGTCCTGGACGCGGCGGGCTGCGACGTCGTACTCGTCGAGACGGTCGGCGTCGGTCAGTCCGAGGTCGAGATCGCCTCGCAGGCGGACACGTCGGTGGTCCTGCTGGCGCCCGGCATGGGTGACGGGATCCAGGCAGCCAAGGCCGGAATCCTGGAGATCGGTGACGTCTACGTGGTCAACAAGGCCGACCGGGACGGGGCGGATGCCACGGCTCGCGAGCTGAACCACATGCTGGGTCTCGGTGAGTCCCGCGCCCCCGGTGACTGGCGCCCGCCGATCGTGAAGACGGTCGCCGCGCGCGGGGAGGGCGTCGAGGAGGTCGTCGAGGCGCTGGAGAAGCACCGGGCGTGGATGGAGGAGCGGGGTGTCCTCGCCGAGCGGCGCGCGGCACGGGCCGCCCGCGAGGTCGAGACGATCGCCGTGACGGCGCTGCGCGAACGCATCGGCGACCTCTCCGGCGACCGCCGCCTCGGCGCCCTGGCCGCGCGCATCGTCTCCGGCGACTTGGACCCGTACCGGGCGGCGGACGAGTTGGTGGCGGGCCTGACGGGTCAGTGACCGGTGCCGGGGTCGGCGCTCGAGGTGGGTGTGGCCTGCGCCGGGGCGTTTACCTGCACCGGGGTCGGCGCCTTCGTGACGTGCGGCCTGCACCGGGGGCCGCCTTGCCCACCCTGCCGCCCAAGGCGGCAGATTGCCCAAGGCGGTGGCGGCTGACCGCAGTGGGTGGGGAGCCGTGCTTGCGGCAGATTGCCCAAGGCGGTGGCGGCTGACCGCAGCGGGTGGGGAGCTGTGCTTGCGGCGGATTGCCCAAGGCGGTGGCGGCCGACCGCAGTGGGTGGGGAGCCGTACTGGGCGGCAGATTGCCCAAGGCGCGGGGCGGCATCTCATGCCTCGCCCCGCGGTGGGTGCGCACAATCGGGCCTCAGTGGCGGGTGGGCCAATTTAAGCCCCTGCGGCGATTGAGCAGCGGAGCCCCGAGGGCGTAACGCCGGTTCAGGGTGGGAAGACGTGCGGTGCCCCGTCGGGCCGACGCCCCCGGAGGGGGCGGGTGGGTGGGAGATGGGCGGAGGCAAAGTCGTTGCCGTCAGCGGGGTGGGCTGAGCCGTCGCGCCCCGCCCCGCCCTGGGGTGGCCCAACGCGGACCGGGGCGGAGCCTCGTGGCCCCGCCCCGCCCCGGTGCCCGGTAGGCGTCAGTCGTCGTCGCCGTCGTCGTCCGACGAGTGGTCCACGGACACCGCACCCGACTGGAAGTCCACGTGCCAGTCGTGCTCCGCCCCGTTCGCCGACGTCGTCTCGACCTCCCAGACCTTGACCGAGCCGTCGTCGTCCGCGTCCACCGACGTGACCGTGCCCTTCGAGCCCGCGGCCTTCGCCGCGTCCTCGGCCGACGTCGACGCGTCCTTCAGGGTCGCCGCGACCCGGGAGGCACTGTCGTCACCGTCGTCGTCGCGCTCCGTGTGGGAGCCCAGCACCTTGCCCGTGCCCGGGTCGACCTCGACGTGCTGCCACTTGTTGCCGGAGCCGATCACGTCGACGTCCCAGACGAGCCGGCCGTCGTCGGAGTCGAGATCGGCGCCGACGGCCGTGCCGGACGTGTGCTTCAGGGCGGCGGCGATGGCGTCCTCGGCCTTCACCTGGGCGCCCTTCACCTCGTTGATCTCCTCCTGCTTGTCGCTCACGCCGTCGTCGTCCTTGACCCGCACGGACGACTGGGCCGCGCTCGACGAGCCGTCGTCGCCGGTGACCGCGAACGCGGTGGCCGTGCCTCCGCCGAGCAGGGCCACGGCGGCGATGGCGGAGATGACAGTGGTACGGCGCTTCATGAGCTTCTCCCGTGGTTGGTGGGGCGGCTTCGGGCCGCCCTGTCCGTCCTTCGAGAAACACACTGCCCGGACGACCCTGAAGCCCCGCTGAAGGACCCTGAAGGGTTCTTCAGGTTCGACCTGCCACCCTTGCTCACATGCGCTTGTTGATCGTCGAGGACGAAAAGCGGCTCGCCCTGTCGCTCGCCAAGGGGCTCACCGCCGAGGGCTACGCCGTGGACGTGGTCCACGACGGCCTGGAAGGCCTGCACCAGGCGAGCGAGGCGGCGTACGACCTGGTCGTGCTCGACATCATGCTGCCCGGCATGAACGGCTACCGGGTCTGCGCCGCCCTGCGCGCCGCCGGCAACGACGTGCCGATCCTGATGCTGACCGCGAAGGACGGCGAGTACGACGAGGCCGAGGGGCTCGACACCGGCGCCGACGACTACCTGACCAAGCCGTTCTCGTACGTGGTCCTGGTCGCGCGCGTGAAGGCGCTGCTGCGGCGCCGGGGAAGCGCCGGTGGCGCGAGCCCCGTGCACACCGTCGGGCCCTACGCCGTCGACACCGCCGCGCGCCGCGTCACCCACGCCGAGGACGGCGAAGTCGCGCTCACCACCAAGGAGTTCGCGGTCCTCGAGCAGCTCGTGACCCGCGCCGGTGAGGTCGTGTCCAAGAGCGAGATCCTCGACCACGTATGGGACTTCGCGTACGAGGGGGACCCGAACATCGTCGAGGTGTACGTGAGCGCTCTGCGGCGCAAGCTCGGCGCCTCCCTCATCCGCACGGTGCGCGGCGCCGGATACCGACTCGAGGCGCCCCGATGAGCGCGATGAGCAGGCTGAGGAGGCCCTTCAGCTCCGTACGGGCCCGCGCCGCCCTCGCCGCCACCCTCGTGGTCGCGGTGGCCCTGGTCGCGGCCGGCGCCACCGTGCTGCTCTCGCTGCGCGGCAACCTCACCGAGCAGGCGGGCCGCGACGCCGATGCCACCGCCCGCCGCGTCGCCACCTCCCTGGCCACCGGCACCGCGCCCGACGCGCTCGACCTGGACGACGAGGACCCGGTCCAGGTCGTCGACGAGGACAACAGGGTGCTGGCCACGTCCGAGGACCTGGAGAAGATCTCCGGCACCGGCGTGAGCACCGTGAAGCCCGTCGCGGCACGCCCCGACGACGACGGCGACGACGGGGGAGATCAACAGAACGAAAGCCAACAGAACGGCAGCGTCTCCAACGACACCGACTACACCGACGGCAGCGCCACCATCGACGGCGACAGCGCCGACTACCGGTTCGCCGCGGTCGAGGTCGAGGACACCGCGTACGGGGATCTGACGGTCCACGCGGGCGCCTCCCGCGAGGCCGAACAGGGCGCGGTCAGCACGGCGTTGACCTCCATGCTGATCGGTTTCCCCGTGCTGCTCGTCATCGTGGGCGGCGTGACGTACCTGGTCACCCGGCGCGCGCTGCGGCCCGTGGAGGGCATCCGCGCCGAGATGGCCGCGATCACGGCGTCGCAGGACCTGGGAAGGCGGGTGCCGGAACCGGACACCCACGACGAGGTGGCCCGGCTCGCCGGCACCACGAACGAGACGCTCGCCGCGCTGGAGTCCTCCGTGGAGCGCCAGCGCCGCTTCGTCGCCGACGCCTCGCACGAGCTGCGCAGCCCGATCGCCTCGCTGCGCACCCAGCTCGAAGTCGGCGCGGCCCACCCGGAGCTGCTCGATGTGGACGGCGCCGTCGAGGACACGGTGCGGCTCCAGGAACTGGCCGCCGATCTGCTCCTGCTGGCCCGGCTCGACGCGGGGGAGAAGCCCGGCGGCGGCGAGGTCGACCTGGGCGCCCTGGTGCGCGAGGAGCTGTCCCAGCGCGTCGGCGACCGCGTCCCCGTCGCCGTGGACGTGGCGGCGGTGCCTCAGGTCAGCGGCTCCCGCGGCCAGTTGGCACGGGTCCTCGGCAACCTCGTGGACAACGCGCAGCGGCACGCCCGCGCCGGGGTCCGGGTGGCGGTGCGCGCGGAGGACGGCCGGGTGCTGCTGAGGGTCGCCGACGACGGGCAGGGCGTGCCGGAGGACGAGCGGGAGCGGATCTTCGAGCGGTTCGTACGGCTCGACGACGCGCGCACCCGGGACGGCGGCGGGGCCGGTCTCGGTCTCGCCATCGCCCGGGACGTGGCGGAGCGGCACGGTGGCTCGCTCACGGTGCGTTCCGCGCCGGAGGGCGGGGCGCTCTTCGAGCTCGCGCTGCCCTCCGGCTGACGGATTTACGGTTTGCCGCGTTGCGAACGCAGGTGTTCCGCGATGGGGGACAGGGCCTGGCGCAGGGCGCCCAGCTCCTGCGGGGAGATCAGGTCCACGAAGTGTCTGCGGACGGACGCCACGTGGTGCGGGGCGACCTTCCGCATGGTCTCCATGCCGTAGTCGGTGAGCACGGTGTAGAGGCCCCGGCGGTCCGACTCGCAGTTCTCACGGCGGACCAGGCCCGCGTTCTCCATGCGGGTGATCTGATGCGAGAGCCGACTCTTGGACTGCAGGGTCGCGGCCGCGAGGTCGCTCATCCGCATCCGGAGATCCTCGGCCTCGGAGAGGTTCACGAGGATCTCGTAGTCGTTCATCGTCAGGCCGAAGGGCTGGAGATCCTTCTCCAGCTGGTAATTGAGCAGTCTGTTGACCTCCAGGTGGGTGCGCCAGGCGCACTGCTCCTCGTCGGTCAGCCACGGCGTGGCCGTCTCGGTCTCCATGGAATCGATTCTACCTAAGAAGTTGAAAGGCGAACGAATGTGGGGGGTGACACTGCGCACCCCGGGCACCCGAGGGGTGCGGACCAGAACGTAATGGGGTCACGCGTTCGACGTCACACTCCGCAGACTACCGCTCACAGCCCGAAGCGACGCTGGAGGTCGCCGAGCTGTCCGGGAAGACGCGGTGCCCCCGGTTGACCCGTGGACGCCCCCGGTCCACCGGGAACTCCTCCCTGGTGAGGTACGTCACCCACCGACTGTTCGGGCATCAACGACTCGCTGGATTGCAGGAGCACCGTCCCGGCGCCCACGAACTCGAACTGATGCTCCTCGCCCGAGACCCCGCCGACGCCCGTCATCGCACGTAGACCGCCGATCACGCCCGTCAGGTATCCGTGGTCGTAGTGGTGGCAGGGCGAGGGGCAGTCGGCCCAGCCGACGAGCGCCTGTGGATCAACCCGGATCGGCGGCTCCATGAACACAACCGGACCGTTTGATGCCGCGACGAATTTGCCAGTGCCAATGAGTGTGAGGAAGCCGGGAACGATGGATTGCTTCAGCGCGAGAGTTGGCTGAAAAGCGAGCAGATTTCCCGCGCGGATGGTCAGGTTCCCGTTGTCGAGGTCGTACGAGTTCACATCGAACGCCCGGTCCGCGAGCAGCATCTTGCCGCTGCCCTCCGCGACCACCCAGTCGCTCGCGTGCAGCGGCGAGTGGAACGAGGTGCGCACGAGCCGGTCGAGCCGGCCGTGCCCGATGCCGTTGAAGTCGATCCGCCCGTAGTGGGCGATCATCTTCCCCTTCTGCAGGAACCACTGGCTGCCCCGCAGCTCCACGCAGAAGGTGTACGCGTTGACGTTGTCGTCGACCGGCAGGGTCATGGGGTCGAAGATCGCCGGACCCCCGGCGGTGTGGGTGCTCACAGTTTCTCCTCCGACGCCTGTACGTACACCGCGCCGCTCCCGCTCAGCTCCAGCTGGAACGCCTCGCCGCTGCCCCGCCCCACCATGTCCCGCCAGCCGAGCGCCGTGGACAGCTTGTTGCGTACGTCGCCCTGGTGCGCCACGTACGCCTGCGGGTCGACGTGCACCGACCGGCCGGGAGTGATCGGGAGCTCGATGACCCCGCCGTGCGCCATCACCGCCACCGAGCCGTGGCCCTGCAGCGTCGTCGTGAACAGGCCCTGCCCGGAGACCTGGCCGCGCACCATGCCCATCACGCCGCCCTGCGCGCCCAGGAACATCGTCCCCTGGCGCAGCGCACCGTCGAAGGCGAGCAGGCGGTCCGCCTCCACGTACAGGGTGTCGCCGGACAGCGTGATCACCTGCACGTGGTGGCCGCCGTGCCCGAACAGCACGGTGCCGCTGCCCTCGACGGTCATCAGCGGCGTCGACTCGTTCGCGACCCGCCGCCCGATCATGGACATCACCCCGCCCTGTCCGCCCTGGACGTTGGGCGTGAAGGAGACGTCGCCCTGGTACGCGAGCATCGCGCCGCGTTGGCTGTAGAGCCGCTGCCCCGGCACGACGGTCGCCTCGACCATCTTCGAGTTGATCTCTCGGAAGCCCGGTGCCGGCATCACACATCCCCCGCGATCGTGTTCCGCTCACTGGGCTGTACGTAGACGAGCCCGTCGCCCTCGAAGAGGATCTGGAAGGCCTCGCCGCCGCCCTCTCCCAGGAACGTACGGAAGGTCACGCCCGACTGGAACGACTGCCGCAGGTTGCCCTGGTGCGCGATGTACGCGCCGGGGTCGACGGTCAGCGGGTAGTCGTGGCCGACGCGCAGCACGACGGCCGGGCCCTCGCTCATGATCGCCGCCTGCCCGTGGCCCTCGACGGTCGTCGTGAACAGGCCGTTGCCCTGGGAGGCGCCGCGGACGCCGGTGAAGGAGGTGCCGGTGCGCAGTCCCGCGTCCGTGCAGAGCAGGTTGCTCGACTCGACGTAGAGCTTGTCGCCGCGCAGTCCGACGAGGTTGATCTCGCTCGCCCGGTCCGCGAACCAGCAGGTGCCCTCCCCTTTGACCTCCATCACGGTCAGCTGCTCGCCGGTGACGCGCCGGGTCACCATGCCCCGGATCCCCTCGCCACCCCCGCTCAGCTTCTTGAACGCCATCCGGCCGTCGTAGGCGACCATCGAGCCGTTCTTCGCCTTCACGCTGTCGCCGCTCATGTCGACGGCCAGCACCTTGCTGCCCTGCAGTCGGAACGTAGCCACGAGGTCGACGGTAACCGCCAAGGAGAGCCCGCCGACAGGGCTCCATCGGCGCGATGCCACAATGGGAAAACGCTTGTGCGTACATTCACAAGATCAACGACCGTCCGCCCCGCTTAGCCGAAGGTGCACCGTGGACCTCAAGACCGCCTCCGCCCTCCGACGCCTCCGCCTGGTCTCCGCCCCGGAGGCCGTCTCCTTCCTGCTGCTGCTGATCTGCTCGGTCCTGAAGCGGACGACGGACTTCAACGCGGTGCCCGTGATGGGCATGGTCCACGGCGTCCTCTTCGTCCTGTACGTGATCTTCTGGCTCGACGCCTGGAACCGTACGAAGTGGAGCTTCGGCACGGCCGCGCTCTACTTCGTCCTCTCGGTCCTGCCCACCGGCGGCTTCTTCGCCGAGCGCAAGCTCAAGCGCGAGGGCGAGGCCGCGGTGATCGCGGGCCGCGCGCGCCAGGAAGGTGTCGTGAACGCATGATCGTCGCCTTCTCCGTGACCCCGCTCGGGGTCGGCGAGGACGTGGGGGAGTACGTCGCCGAAGCGGTCCGCGTGGTCCGCGAATCCGGCCTCCCGAACCGCACCGACGCGATGTTCACCTCCGTGGAAGGTGAGTGGGACGAGGTGATGGCGGTGGTGAAGCGCGCCGTCGCGGTGGTCGAGGCGCGCGCGCCGCGCGTGTCGGTCGTCATGAAGGCGGACATCCGCCCCGGGGTGACGGACGGCCTGACCTCGAAGGTCGACACGGTCGAGCGCCACCTCTCCGAGTAGCTGCGCGCTGCCATTCCGGCCCGGACCCCTGCGGGGTGCCGGGCCGGTCGCTTTTGTGGCCGGGGAAACCGTGCGGCGCCACCTGTCCGGCGGCTGACTGGCGTAGCCCTCCCCATACCTCACTCGTACGCGCCCCTCTGGTCGACACGCCCGGGAAAGTCCCCTTTTGTTGGGGTACCGAGACGGTCGAACACCAGATCCTGGAGGGCGCTGTGCGGCCTGACGAGGGCTATGACTACGACACCTACAGCCGGCTCGCCGGGCCGCTCACCGAGCCGCCCGGCGACGGCGATTACCGGGTGCAGTACACCTCGCTTCTGGCGAACGAGCCCCACCGAATACGAGCCGTCCTGCTGATGACGCTCGCGCCCCTGCTCACCGGGGCACTCCTCGTGTACCTGGTGTGGCCCACCCACTGGGTGGAACGCGAGGGCGGCGAGCGGTGGTTGGTCTCGCTCGACATCGTGATGCTCGTCGCGATCGGGCTCATCGAGCTGTTCATGGTCGTCAACGTCATCTCCATCGCCCACGCGACGATGGTCGCCAGGGACCCGGTCCCGGTCCGCGCCGAGCCCGGCACCCGCGTCGCGTTCCTCACCACGTACGTCCCCGGCAAGGAACCCCTCGCCATGGTGCGGGCCACCCTCGAGGGCGCCGTGCGCATCACGCACGATGGCCCGCTGGACGTCTGGCTCCTGGACGAGGGCGACGACCCGGACGTGCGGAGGCTCTGCGACCGGCTCGGCGTCCACCACTTCAGCCGCAAGGGCATCCCGGAGTGGAACCAGAAGAAGGGCCCCCACAAGACCCGTACCAAGCACGGCAATTACAACGCCTGGCTCGCCGCGTACGGCGCGGACTACGACTTCTTCGCCTCCGTCGACACCGACCACGTGCCGCACCCCGAGTTCCTGGAGCGGATGCTCGGCTACTTCCGCGACCCCGACGTCGCGTTCGTCGTCGGCCCGCAGGTCTACGGCAATTACGACTCCCCGGTCACCAAGGCCGCCGAGTCCCAGCAGTTCCTCTTCCACGCCCTGATCCAGCGCGCCGGCAACCGCTACCGCGCCCCCATGTTCGTCGGCACCAACAACGTCGTACGGATCTCCGCCCTGAAGCAGATCGGCGGGCTCGTCGACTCGATCACCGAGGACATGGCGACCGGCTTCGAGATCCACCGCCACCGCAACCCGGACACCAACGAGCGCTGGCGCTCCGTCTACACGCCCGACGTGCTCGCGGTCGGCGAGGGCCCCGCCTCCTGGACGGACTTCTTCACCCAGCAGACCCGCTGGTCGCGCGGCACGTACGAGACGCTGTTCCGGCAGTACTGGAAGGCGCCGGCCTCGATGCCGCCCGGCCGCCTCTTCTCGTACTCGATGATGCTCGTCTACTACCCGATGACGGCCGTCAACTGGCTCCTCGGCGTGCTGAGTTGCGTGCTGTTCCTGTGGACGGGCGCCTCCGGCACGCAGGTCTCCGCGTCCGTGTGGCTCATGCTCTACAGCGACGCGGCCGCCCTCCAGATCGGCCTCTACCTCTGGAACCGGCGGCACAACGTCTCGCCGCACGAACCCGAGGGCTCGGGCGGCCTCGCCGGCATGGGAATGTCGGCGATCTCCGCGCCCATCTACCTCAAGTCGCTCGGCGCGGCCCTTCTCGGCCGCCCCAGCCGCTTCGTCGTCACCCCCAAGGGCGGCGACGCCAGCGCCGACCAGCCGCTGACCTTCCGTATCCATCTGTGCTGGGCGGGCGTGCTCGCCACGTCGCTCGTGGCGTCCGTCGTCCTCGACCACACCCACGTGGCCATGCGCACCTGGGCGGTCCTCGCCCTGTGCATCGCGCTCGCGCCGCCCGTCGTGTGGTTCGCCTCGCAGCGCCGCGAGGCCGCGGCAGCCGCGACCGCCAGGAGGGCGGAGGTCGAACGGGTCCGGGCCGTGCAGCCGGCGACCCCCAGCACGTCGACCACAGGAGGCAACTGACCCATGGCCCACAGACCTTCGCGCCGGACGAGGAAGACCGTCCTCGGAGCGGGCGGCGTCGCCCTCCTCGTCGGCCTGAACGCCCCGGCCGCCTGGACCTTCGCCAGCGAGCGGTACGAGGACTGGAAGATCGCCCAGCCCGGCTACAAGGCCAAGTACGGCTCCTGGTCGCAGATCGACATCCCCGAGGAGTACCGTACCAACGCCATCCACGCCGCGCTCCTGCACACCGGCAAGGTCCTCATCGTCGCGGGCTCGGGCAACGAGCAGAAGAAGTTCGACGCGGGCACCTTTGACACCGTCCTGTGGGACCCGAAGGCGAACACCTTCAAGAAGATCCCCACCCCCGCCGACTTCTTCTGCGGCGGCCACGCCCAACTCCCCGGCGGACGGCTCCTGGTGGCGGGCGGCACCGCCCGCTACGAGCGGCTCGACGGCGAGGTCGAGAAGGCCGGCGGCGGCATGCGCGTCAAGAACGAGAGCCCCGACAAGGCGGTGCACCTGAAGAAGGGGACCACGTTCCGCTCTCCCTCCGGCACCCAGTACGTCTCGAAGTTCGACGTCACCGTGCCCAGGGCGAAGCGCACCTTCGACCGGCAGCGCAACGCCGCCGGCGTCATGCAGCCGTGGAAGACGAAGATCACGGCGAGCGAGGCCCGCGTCTTCGTCGAGGCCGCCCAGCAGGGCGAGCAGTACGTCACCGACGACAACGCCCAGTACGAGATCGAGGGCCTGCGCGGCAAGGACGCCGACAACACGTACGGCCTCTCCGAGAAGATCACCATGGAGAAGCAGGACTTCCAGGGGATCAAGGAGGCGTACGAGTTCGATCCCGTCGCCGAGCGGTACGTGCCGGTCGACCCGATGGAGAAGGCCCGCTGGTACCCCACGCTCGTCGGTCTGGAGGACGGCAAGGTGCTCGCGGTCTCCGGGCTCGACGACGTCGGCATGATCGACCCCGGCGACAACGAGATCTACGACCCGAAGACCAAGAAGTGGTCGATGGGCCCCAAGCGCTACTTCCCGACCTACCCGGCGCTCTTCCTCACCAAGGGCGGCAAGCTCTTCTACCCGGCCTCGAACGCCGGTTACGGCCCCGCCACCAAGGGGCGCGTCCCCGGCCTGTGGGACCTGAAGACCAACAAGTTCGAGAAGGTCCCGGGCCTCACCGACACGGACCAGACGGAGACCTCGTCCTCGCTGCTGCTGCCGCCCGCGCAGGACCAGCGGTTCATGATTCTCGGCGGCGGCGGTGTCGGCGAGTCCAAGAAGTCGACGTCCCGCACGGCGGTCGTGGACCTGAAGAAGGAGAACCCCTCCTTCCAGACCGGGCCCCAACTCCCTCAGGGCACCCGCTACTTGAACTCCGTCATCATGCCGGACGACTCCGTCTTCACGACGAACGGCTCCAAGGACTACCGCGGCCGCAGCGCCAGCAACATCCACAAGGCGCAGTTCTACGACCCCCAGCAGAACGCCTTCCAGGAGGCCGCCGCCCCCAAGGTCGGCCGCAACTACCACTCGGAGGCGCTGCTGCTGCCCGACGGCCGGGTCGCCAGCTTCGGCTCCGACCCGCTCTACGACAACCAGCAGAACACCAAGCTCGGCCACTTCGAGCAGCGCATGGAGATCTACACGCCGCCCGCGCTGCACCGCGGCGGCGACCAGCGGCCCGTCCTCGGCGCGGGCCCCGAGACGCTTCCGGCGAGCGGGCGGGCCACGTTCCGCACGAAGGACGCGGACGGCATCGTCAAGGCCCGCCTCATGCGGCCGTCCGCCGTGACCCACACGACGGACGTGGAACAGCGCTCGATCGCCCTCGACGTCACGAAGTCCAAGGGCTCGGTGACGCTGGACGTCCCCAAGGACAAGACGCTGGTCCCTCCGGGCTGGTACATGGTGTTCGTGTCCGACGCGGACGGGGTCTCGTCCGAGGCGAAGTGGATCCAGGTGGAGTAGACGCCGGCAAATACAGCCCCGCCGGCGATTGAGGCGCGGGGTCCGGGGCAGAGCCCCGCGACCCCGACCCCGGCGGGGCTCAGCGCTTGGCGTTTCGCGTCAACCCCAACGCGTAGTCCGCCCACCAGGTCCCCGCGGCGGGGCCGCCACGGCACTTGCCGTCCGATTCGCCCGGCCGCTTCACCCACAGGTTCGCGTCGTGCAGCGCGTCGCCCGTCCTCGTGGTCGGGGCGGAGCCGAGCGCGCGGCCCGGCGGGTTGCACCACGCGTCGCCCTGCCCGTCCCCGTAGGGCCCCGCACCGTTGCGGCTCGTGTCGACCACGAAGTGCGCGCCGTCGAGCAGACCGGACAGCCGGCGGCCGTACGCCGCGCTGGCCTTGTCCGTCTGGAAGTTGGACACGTTCAGGGAGAACCCGTCCGCCTTCCCGACCCCGGCCCGCCGCAACGGCTCCACCAGCTTGTTCGCGTCGGGGATCCACGCCGGGTTCCCTGCGTCGACGTACACCTTCGTGTTCGGCTGCCGCTTCAGCCGGTCGACCGCCGACGACATCAGCTCGTACCGCTCGTCGTCGTACTGCTTGGGAGTGCAGCCGCTGACGATGTGCGCGATCGCGTCCGGTTCGAGGACGACGACGGCCTTCGCCTTCCCGATGCCGGAGGCGAACGCGTCGATCCACTGGTGGTAGAAGTCCGCGCTGTGCGCCCCGCCCGCCGAGTGCTGCCCGCAGTCGCGGTGCGGGATGTTGTACGCGACCAGCACCAGCGTCTTGCCCGCCTTCCCGGCCTGCGCTGCGGCCTCGGAGATCGGCGGGCGCGGGTAGTCGCCCGGCGCCCACATCGCCTGCGGGTGCGCGGCGATCCGCTCGATCATGGCGGCGTCGGAGCCGCGCCCCTCCCGCTTCCACTTCGCGACCTGGTCGGCGGCGTCGGAGTCCGGGTCGACCCAGAACGGCGAGGAGTCGCTGGGGGCGCCGGACGGGGCGGTGCGCCGCGCGGCCTCCGCTGCGGAGTCGCGACCGCCGCCGCTGCTGCCCGCGCCGCCACCGCCACCGCCGTCGGAGCAGCCGATGACGAAGGTGGACAGCAGGATCGCGGCGCCGGTGAGCGCGAAGGCGCGGGTGGGGGTACGGGCGGGCGTGTGGGCGGGTGGGACGGGCATCCTGCCCCCTGGTTCGGAGCGCGTACAGGGCGTAGAAAGGCGTACGAAAGCGTAAATACCGGGCAATCGTTGCACAGGGTTGTCGTCCCGCCGTGCATTAGGCGCCGCGTCAGGCGCCCTGATCGCCCGTCACGAGCGCGCTGCCCAGGGGCGTCTGCTCGTACAGCACCTGGTGCCCGTGGCGCCGCGACGAGAGCAGCCCCGCCGCGCGCAGCGCCGCCAGATGCGCCGACACGGACGACGGCGCCCGGCCGAGCCGGTGCGCGAGCGCGCTGGTCGAGGCGGGTTCGGCGAGCGCGCACAGCACGTCGGCGCGGCCCCGGCCGAGCAGGTTCGCCAGCGAGTCGGGGGCCCTCGCGGCCGGCGCGGACCACAGAGCGCCGACACCCCGCGCCGGGTACGCGACGGTGGGTTGCCACGGCGGATCGAAGCCGCTGACCACGTCCGGCCAGCAGAAGACGCTGGGCAGCAGCACCAGACCCCGGCCGTCCAGGTCCCGACTGTGCTCGCTCGCGCGGGCGGTGAGGGTGAGCGTGCCGGGCTCCCAGCCGACCCGGGGATGCAGCTCCCGGAGCAGTCCTTCGAGGCCGACCTCGGCGAGGCGCCGCGAGTGGTGCGCCACGTCCGCTTCGAGCAGCGCCCGCAGCCGGGGCCAGTCGGGTTCGACCAGGACGTGCCAGGCCCGCTCCACGAGATCCGCCAACTCCCGTACGGCGCGCGCCGGTTCGGCGAGCAGGGAGCGGCCGAGCGGGGTGCCGGCGGCGCCCGGAGTGCACGCCAACGACTGGGTGATGCCGTGCAGCGCCTCGTCGGGCCCGGTCGCCCGCAACGCGGCGATCTCCTCGTCGAAGGTGGCCGCGGGGCCGATCGGGGGCGGGCCGAGGAAGTCGGGGGTGTGCCCCCGCTGCGGCATCAGCAGCCAGACCGGCGCCAGGTCGAGCCCCCGCGCGGCGTCCCGGATCCGGCGCAGCCACGGCAGGTGATAGCCCTGCCGGTCAGGACGCCTGAGCGTACGGATCGCCTCCTGCGTCTCCCACAGCGGCGAGATCGCGAACCGGCACCGCAGCAGATCCTCCTGCCCGAACCGAAGATGCAACGGCATCCCGCCCCCTCCCCACAACATTCGCCGCAGGCCGAAACAGTACGACCGGCGCGGAGCGGGCGGCAGGGTGCGGCCCATGACCAGCGACACGACCAGTGCAGGGGCCGGCGACAAGGCCCGCGAACGCCCCGGGTACACAAAGCTGTTCCGTATCGCCGAGTTCCGTGCGGTGTTCCTCGCGCACGCCGCCTCCCTCTTCGGCGTCGTCGTCGCGGAGATCTCGCTCAGCGTGCTCGTGTACGGGCTGACCGGGTCGCCGCTGCTCAGCGCGCTCACCTTTACGCTCGGCTTCCTGCCGTACCTCGTCGGCGGGACGCTGCTGTCCGGGATCGCCGACCGGTTCCCGGCGCGGCGGGTGCTAGGGCCTGTCGTTTGGATCAGGCCGGGCTCGCGGGGCCTGGCACGCACGCTCGCGGCGTTGTCGTCGGTCGCCGACGCTCCGCGTCGACTCCCTCCTCCGCCTTGCGATCGCACGCACCAGACCCCGCTCCCTGATCCGGCCTGATCCAAACGACAGGCCCTAGTCGTCTGCGACCTCGTGTGCGCCGGGTGCGCGGCGCTGATGGCGCTGCCGGCCAACCCGGTCGGCGGACTGCTCGCGCTGCGCTGTGTCATCGCGCTCGTGTCGCCGGTGTTCAACGGCACCCGCATGGCCACGCTCACCGATGTGCTCGGGGACGGCGATTTGTTCGTGCTCGGCCGCTCGCTGCTGCGCATCGTGTCGCAGAGCGCGGTCCTCGTCGGCTTCGGCCTCGGCGGCGTACTCCTCACGGTCGTGTCCCCGCGCGGCGCGCTCACCGTCACCCTCGTCACCTTCCTGTGCTCGGCGACCCTGCTGCGCCTGGGCACGAAGGCCCGCCCCGCGCGAGCGCGGGAAAAGGGCGAAGAGGGCGCCCTGCTGCGGTACTCGCTGGCCGGCGCCCGCCAGGTCCTCGGCCACCGCCGCATCCGCGCCCTGCTCCTCCTGCTCTGGGTGCCGCCCATGTTCGTGATCGCGCCGGAGGCGCTCGCGGCGGCGTACGTGGACGAGATCGGGGCAGGTCCGGCGGCCGTCGGGTTCCTGATGTGCTCGATGGCCGTGGGGACCGTCGCGAGCGAACTCGCCGCGGGCTCGCTGCTCTCGCCGTCGGCCCGCTCCCGTATCGCGCTGCCGCTCGCGTCGGTGACCCTGCTCCCGCTCATCGGCTACGCGGTGGTGCCCGGCCTCGCCTGGGCGGTGGTGCTCCTGCTGCTCGCCGGGGCCGGATCCGCGTACACGCTCGGGCTCGACCGCTGGTTCGTGGACGCGGTGCCCGAGGAGCTGCGCGGCCGGGCCATGACGCTGCACAACGCGGGCCTGATGACCATCCAGGGCGTGGGGACCGCGCTCGCCGGGGCGGCCGCCGAGGTCTTCGACGTGTCCACGGTGGTGGCGGGCGCGGGGCTCGTCGGCGGGCTGTGCTGCGCGGCGCTCGCCCTGGAAGTACGGGCTTCGGCGCGCTCCGTGGGCCCAAAGGCCGAGACGGGGCTGACCGCCATATGACCGCCCGGTAAGGTCGGGGACGTGCCGAAGCCCCTCTCTCTCCCCTTCGATCCGATCGCCCGCGCCGACGAACTCTGGAAGCAGCGCTGGGGGTCCGTGCCGTCCATGGGCGCGATCACCTCGATCATGCGTGCGCACCAGATCCTGCTCGCCGAGGTCGACGCGGTCGTCAAGCCGTACGGGCTCACCTTCGCGCGCTACGAGGCGCTGGTCCTGCTCACCTTCTCCAAGGCGGGCGAGCTGCCCATGTCGAAGATCGGTGAGCGGCTCATGGTGCACCCCACGTCCGTGACGAACACGGTCGACCGGCTCGTGAAGTCCGGCCTCGTCGACAAGCGCCCCAACCCCAACGACGGGCGCGGCACGCTCGCCACCATCACGGAGAAGGGCCGCGAGGTCGTCGACGCGGCCACCCGCGACCTGATGGCGATGGACTTCGGCCTCGGCGTCTACGACGCGGAGGAGTGCGGCGAGATCTTCGCGATGCTGCGCCCTCTGCGGGTGGCGGCGAAGGACTTCACGGACGAGTGATCCCCGGGAGGCGCCGTCCACCCGGCCCGCCCGAAGATCGCGCAAAACGGGCGGTTACCCTCGACCCATGAAGAAATCCGTGCTGACCCGCTACCGGATCATGGCCTACATCACCGGTGTGCTGCTGGTCCTCCTCTGCCTCGGCATGATCGCCAAGTACGCGCTCGGCATGGACGGCGCCGCGGACGTCACGCGCGTCATCGCCATCGCGCACGGCTGGCTGTACGTCGTGTACCTGGTCTTCGCCTTCGACCTGGGCTCCAAGGCCAAGTGGCCGGTCGGCAAGCAGCTGTGGGTGCTCATCGCGGGCACCATCCCGACCGCCGCCTTCTTCGTGGAGCGCAAGATCTCCGCGGAGCTCGAGGGCAAGGTCGCCGGCGACGAAGCGAACCTCGCCAAGGCGTAACCCCGGTCGGGCACCGGACTTCGCGCGCGTCCCTCTCCGGAGCGGATGCGCGCGTTTTCTCGACCAGGAGTGTACGTTCGTACGCTCCTCGGTGTACGTTCGTCCGCATGCCCACGGACCACTTCGCCGACGACCCGCGCAGCAACCTGGAACGGATGCTCGCGGGCGACCTCTACATCGCCGACGACCCGGAGATCGCCGCCCGCCAGCAGCGCGCCATGCGACTCGCCGCCCGGTACGAGGAGGCCTTCCTCGACGACCCGGGCAAGGCGGCCCCGGTGCTCGCGGAGCTGCTCGGCCCGGTCGGCGAGGGCGTCGAGCTGCGGCCGCCGCTGTACGTCGACTACGGCAGCAACATCTCCATCGGCGCCCGCACCTTCGTCAACTACCGGCTCACCGCCCTCGACGTCGCCCGCATCACCATCGGCGAGGACTGCCAGATCGGCCCCGGCGTCCAACTCCTCACGCCCACCCACCCGGTGGAGCCCGGCCCCCGGCGCGACAAGCTGGAGGCCGCGCTGCCCATCATCATCGGGGACAACGTCTGGCTCGGCGGCGGCGTCATCGTCTGCCCGGGCGTGACCATCGGCGACAACAGCGTGATCGGCGCGGGCGCCGTGGTCGTCAAGGACGTACCGGCGAACGTCGTCGCGGTCGGCAACCCCGCCCGGCCGATCCGCGACATCTGAGGCGCGCGGCATGGCCACAGGACAGGCGGACCCGAAGCGCCGCGAGCGCATTCTCGCCGCGACGCTCGACCACATCGCCGACGAGGGCGTCGCGGGGGTCTCGCACCGGAAGATCGCCGCGCGCGCCGGGGTGCCGCTCGGCTCGATGACGTACCACTTCGCCGGTATCGACGACCTGTTGCGCGAGGCGTTCACCGGGTTCGCCGACCACATCGTGGCCGTCTTCGAGCGCCACCTGGCGGGCGTGGAGACGGCGGACGAGGCGCGGGAGGCCGTCACGGAGCTGATCCACGTGCTCTCCGAAGGCCCCCGGCGCGACCTGGTCCTCACGCAGGAGCTCTACACCCTCGCCGCCCGCCGCCCGGAATACCGGGAGCTGACACGGGCATGGATGGCACGCAGCAGGCAGCTTCTGGAGCGGCACTTCACCCCGGCCACGACGCGGCAGCTGGACGCCCTCATCGAGGGGCTCGCCCTGCACCGGGCGCTGGGCGGGGCCGAGCCGTACACCCGCGAACTGACCGGTGAGGCGGTGCGGCGCCTCACGGTCATGTAGACCGCCTGTGGGGGCACGGACCTGACACCGTGTCCCCACAGGCACGTACGGCCCCGAGGAGCACCCGCATGACCGCCACCGCACCCCGCCTTGAGGACCACCCGCTGGTGGCCGCCGCCCGGCGGCTCGCCGACGACGTCCTCGCGCCCGCCGCCGAGGCCCACGACCGCACCGGGATCACCCCGGAGGCCATCGCCGCGGTCAAGGCCTCGGGCGTGCTCGGCGTCAACGCGCCTGTCGTGTACGGGGGTTCGGGGGCGCCGGCCGCCGTCGGGCGGGAGGTCGCGGAGATCCTGGCGGGCGCGTGCTGCTCGACGTTCTTCGTGCAGGCACAGCACCACTCTCCGGTACGCGACCTGGCCGCGGGCAACACGGCGGCCCGCGAGCGGTGGCTGCGTCCGCTGGCCGAGGGGGCCGCGCTCGGGGGCATCGCCTTCTCGCACCTGCGGGCGTACCCGAAGCTGCCGGTGCGGGCGACGCCGCTCGCGGGCGGTGGGGTGCGCTTCGACGGGCGGGTGCCCTGGTATACGGGCTGGGGCCTGAACGACGTGTTCCTGCTCGGCGGCGCGACCGAGGACGGCGAGGTCGTCTTCGCCGTCGCGGAGCCGCGCGAGCAGCCCGGCCTCACTCCCACCGAACCGCTCCAGCTCGCCGCGCTCACCGGCACCCGCACCGTCGGCCTGGTCCTGGACGGGCTCACGGTCGCCGAGGAGGACATCGTCGTACGACAGCCGTACGAGGAGTGGGCGCGCGCCGACCGCCCCAAGAACACCAACACCAACCCGGCCGTCTTCGGTGTCGCCCGCGCCGCCCTCGACCTGCTCGACGCGTCCGGCGACGCCGAGGCCAAGGAGACGGCGGGCGTGCTGCGCGAGGGCCTCGACGGCGCGCGCCGGGACGCGTACGCGCTGGTGGACGAGGTTCCGGCGGGGGAGCGGCTGGAGGACCGGCTCGCGGTGAAGACGCGCGCGTACGACCTGATGAGGGCGGCGACGACGGCGGCGATCGTGTCCGGGGGCGGCCGGGCCTTCGCCCTGTCGGAACCGGCCCAGCGGCTCGCCCGCGAAGGGCTGTTCCTGGTGGTGCAGGGCCAGACGGCGGAGGTGCGGGCGGCGCATCTGGCGGCGCTGCGGGGCTGAGTCGGTCCGGGGCCGCCCGGTTTTACGTCGATCGGCCGCCGTGGGCCATCGACATTTAGTAGGACGTCCAAGTAAATTTGAAGCATGGACGCTGACGCGATCGAGGAAGGCCGCCGACGCTGGCAGGCCCGCTACGACAAGGCCCGCAAGCGTGACGCGGACTTCACCACGCTCTCCGGGGATCCGGTCGAGCCCGCCTACGGGCCGCGGCCCGGGGACACGTACGAGGGCTTCGAGCGGATCGGGTGGCCGGGCGAGTACCCGTTCACGCGCGGCCTGTACCCGACCGGGTACCGGGGGCGCACGTGGACCATCCGCCAGTTCGCGGGGTTCGGCAACGCCGAGCAGACCAACGAGCGCTACAAGATGATCCTCCGCAACGGCGGTGGCGGACTCTCGGTCGCCTTCGACATGCCTACGTTGATGGGGCGGGACTCCGACGACCCGCGTGCGCTCGGCGAGGTCGGGCACTGTGGTGTCGCCATCGACTCGGCGGCGGACATGGAGGTCCTGTTCAAGGACATCCCGCTCGGTGACGTCACGACGTCGATGACGATCAGCGGCCCGGCGGTGCCGGTCTTCTGCATGTACTTGGTGGCGGCCGAGCGCCAGGGCATCGACCCGTCGGTCCTCAACGGCACACTCCAGACCGACATCTTCAAGGAGTACATCGCGCAGAAGGAATGGCTCTTCCAGCCCGAGCCGCATCTGCGCCTGATCGGCGACCTGATGGAGCACTGCGCGGAGTCCATCCCCGCGTACAAGCCGCTGTCGGTCTCCGGGTACCACATCCGTGAGGCGGGCTCGACGGCCGCGCAGGAGCTGGCGTACACGCTGGCCGACGGATTCGGTTACGTGGAGCTGGGGTTGAGCCGCGGCCTCGACGTGGACGTCTTCGCGCCGGGCTTGAGCTTCTTCTTCGACGCGCACGTGGACTTCTTCGAGGAGATCGCCAAGTTCCGCGCGGCGCGGCGGATTTGGGCGCGGTGGATGCGGGACGTGTACGGGGCGCAGAGCGAGAAGGCGCAGTGGCTGCGCTTCCACACGCAGACGGCGGGCGTCTCGCTGACGGCGCAGCAGCCGTACAACAACGTGGTGCGCACGGCGGTGGAGGCGCTCGCCGCGGTCCTCGGCGGCACCAACTCCCTGCACACGAACGCGCTCGACGAGACGCTCGCGCTGCCGAGCGAGCAGGCGGCGGAGATCGCGCTGCGGACGCAGCAGGTGCTGATGGAGGAGACGGGCGTCGGAAACGTGGCGGACCCGCTGGGTGGTTCCTGGTACGTCGAGCAGCTCACGGACCGGATCGAGGCGGACGCGGAGAAGATCTTCGAGCAGATCAGGGAACGGGGCCAGAGGGCGCACCCGGACGGGCAGCACCCGATCGGGCCGATCACGTCCGGGATCCTGCGGGGGATCGAGGACGGGTGGTTCACGGGTGAGATCGCGGAGTCGGCGTTCCGGTACCAGCAGTCGCTGGAGAAGGGCGACAAGAGGGTCGTCGGGGTGAACGTGGCGGAAGGTTCCGTCACGGGTGACCTGGAGATCCTGCGGGTCAGCCATGAGGTCGAGCGGGAGCAGGTTCGAGTGCTCGGCGACCGGAAGGCGGGGCGGGACGACGGGGCGGTGCGGGTGGCGCTGGACCGGATGCTGGCCTCGGCGCGGGACGGCTCCAACATGATCGGCCCGATGTTGGACGCGGCGCGGGCGGAGGCGACGCTCGGCGAAATCTGCGGGGTGCTGCGGGACGAGTGGGGCGTGTATACGGAGCCGCCGGGGTTCTGAGGTGGGCCGGGGCGGGGGCCGTGGGGGCTGGTGCGCGGCGCCGGGGGCTGCTTGCTCGGCCGGGGTCGGCGCCTCAGTTCGGTGCGGCCTGCACCGGGCGCCGCCTTGCCCACCCTGCCGCCCCAGGCGGCAGATTGCCCAAGGCGCGGGGCGGCAACTCACGCCCCGCCCCGCGGTGAGGTGCGCAAAATCGAGCCTCAGCGGCGGGTGGGCAAATCCAGCCCCGCCGGCGTTTGAGGCGCGGGGGCCGGGGCGGAGCCCCGTGGCGTGAGGGCGGGGGCCCGGGCCGGTGACAGGTGTCACCACGTGATCTTGGGGTAGGCGCGGACACGCCAAGTGCCCGCCCACCAACCCCAGGAGCCCCCGTGCGCCTCGCGCTCACCCGCACCACAACCACCACCGTCGGCATCGCCACCGCCGCCCTCCTCGGCGGCATCGCCATCGGCGGCACCGGCGCGGTGAGCGCGAGCCCGCCCGCCGAGCCGAAGGTGCAGAACAGCTTCGACTCGCTCGGCGCGGACGTGCACGCCGCCGACCTGTCCTCCGGCCGCACCGCGCACTACACGGACTCCGGCCCGTCCGACGGCACCCCCGTGCTCTACATCGGCGGCACCGGCACCAGCGCCCGCGCCGTCCACATGACCGACTTCATGCAGACCACCAGAGCGAACCTGGACCTCCGCATGATCACGGTCGAGCGCAACGGCTTCGGCGACACCGACTACGACCCGAAGCTCGGCAAGGCCGACTACGCCAAGGACGCCCTGGAGGTCCTCGACAAGCTCGGCGTCAAGAAGTTCAAGGTGATCGCGATATCCGGCGGCGGCCCGTACGCCGCCGAGATCGCAGCCAAGGCCCCCGAGCGGATCAGCGCCCTGCACCTCGCCGCCGCCCTCCCGCCGTACGGCACGAAGCCCGACTACTGCGGTCTGTCCGACGACCAACTCGCCGCCGCCGTCAAGGACGAGATCAAGGACCCGCGCAAGTGGTGGGCCTTCCCCGACGACAGCCCGGTCAAGTCGATCCCCGGCTTCGCCGACACCGCGTACGAGGAGGGCGCGCGGACCTACAACCAGCGCGGCCAGCAGGCCGATCCGGCGCCGCAGGTGCACGAGCAGCGGCTGTACTGCGACCGTCCGGGCCCTGACCTGGCGAAGCTGAAGGCGCCGGTCTTCCTCTACCACGGCGACAAGGACACGACCGTGCCCGCGAGCACGCTCAAGGCCTGGCGCGACAACCTGCCCGACACGGCGTCGGTGAAGACCCGTACGTACGCGGACACCGGTCACGACGTCCAGTACCGCCACTGGGACCAGATTCTGGTCGACCTGGCCGGCCGCTCCGACCGCACCGTGGTCTGCCACGACAAGCGGACGCGCGCGCTGCCGGCGGGCGAGGCGGACGCCCTGGTCGCCAAGAAGCGGGCCACGCTGGGCAGCTGCGCCTGGAACAAGTAGGGCCGCCCGTAACCCCACCCGTACACAGCACTAATCGGTCGCGGCGGCCGCGAGCCCTCCCAGCAGGAGGGCCGTGAACCGCCGCACCCACTCCGCGTCGGCCGGCTCCGCGCTCACCAGCGTGCGGTGCACGACCGCCCCCGCCGCCACGTCGAAGATGAGATCCGCCGTGGCCGCGGCGGCGGCCGGGTCGGGGGCCGGCGGGAGTTCGCCGCGGCGCTCGGCCCGCGCCCGCCCCTCCAGGACGAGCCGCTTCTGGCGGTCGACGATCGACGTACGGATCCGGTCCCGCAGCGGGGCGTCACGGGTGGACTCGGCGACCACGGCCATCAGCGCCGTCTTCGTCTCCGGCCGGTCCAGGATCGCCGCGAACTGCCGCACCACGCCCTCCACATCGGCGGCGAGCGAACCCCGGTCGGGCAGTTCCAGCTCGTCGAAGAGGACCGCGACCGCGTCCACGACGAGCTCGCTCTTGCCCGGCCAGCGGCGGTACAGCGTCGTCTTCGCGACACCCGCGCGCGTGGCCACGTCCCCCAGCGTCAGCTTCGTCCAGCCGAGCTCCACGAGCGCCGCCCTGGTCGCCTCGAGAATCGCCTCGTCCGCCGCTGCGGAACGCGGACGCCCCGTCCGTGCGTTGGAGGGGGGAGAGGCATGAGACGGGGCAGATGTGGAAGACGGAGTGCGGCTCTGCATGGTCGTCGACCATACCGGCGGGTACGGCCGAAAGATCGCGTGAGGCAGATCACCGGTTGATCACCGGGGCCCGGTTCCCGCGTCCCGCCCATGGCAGTTACGCTACGAGTCGTAGCGAAAGCTGCGAAAGCTCGATCTCGTACGAGCGTCTCGGATCTGCACCCCGGGGCGGCCCGGACGAGCGGCAACCACTAGGCGCCGGGTGGGGACCCGGTGCCGAAAGCACACCAGGCCGAGTCCGCTCCGTGCCTCCAGATGCGTCTCGCATTCCGGCGGGAGGTGCACGGGGCAGGACCCGGCCCACAACTGTCCGCGGAAGGGGGAGACTGTACGCATGCAGCCACGGAACATGTCCATGAGTGGAGTCGTCGATCTCGCCGCGGTGAAGGCGGCCCAGGAGGCCAAGGCGAAGGCGGAGCAGGCGCGCGCCGAAGCGGCCAGGAACGGCGGGGGCGGGGCCGTGTCCCCTTCGAGCCTCGTCATCGACGTCAATGAGGCGGACTTCGAGAGCGCCGTTCTGCAGCGCTCCGCCGAGGTGCCCGTCGTCATCGACTTCTGGGCCGAGTGGTGCGAGCCCTGCAAGCAGCTCAGCCCGCTGCTCGAGCGGCTCGCCGCCGAGTACAGCGGCCGCTTCGTGCTCGCCAAGATCGACGTTGACGCCAACCAGATGCTGATGCAGCAGTTCGGGGTCCAGGGGATCCCGGCTGTCTTCGCCGTCGTCGCCGGGCAGGCTCTGCCCCTCTTCCAGGGGGCCGCCCCCGAGGAGCAGATCCGCGGCACGCTCGACCAGTTGATCCAGGTCGCCGAGGAGCGCTTCGGACTCACCGGCATCGCGGTCGACCCGCAAGCGGAGGGTCAGGCACCGGTCGTGGAGGAGGCCCCGGCGGGCCCCTACGACGCGCTCCTCGAAGCGGCCGTGCAGGCCCTGGACGCGGGCGACCTCGACGGCGCCGTGCAGGCCTACAAGAACGTCCTGTCCGACGACCCGGGCAACACCGAGGCCAAGCTCGGCCTCGGCCAGGCGCAGCTCCTCCAGCGCGTGCAGGGGCTCGACCCCCAGCAGGTCCGCAGGGACGCCGCGGAGAAGCCCGCCGATGTGCAGGCGCAGATCGCGGCGGCCGACCTGGACCTGGTCGGCGGTCACGTCGAGGACGCCTTCGGGCGACTCGTCGAGACGGTGGGGCGCTCGGTCGGCGAGGACCGGGACGCGGCGCGTGTACGACTGCTCGAACTGTTCGAGGTCGTGGGGGCCGACGACCCGCGCGTGACGACCGCGCGTACAGCTCTGGCCCGAGTTCTCTTCTGAGTCGTCAGTGACCAGTTGTTAAACACTGCGGCTTGTGATGCCGGAGTGAAAGTTCTGTCCCCGGAGGCGCACAGCGGCCGCGTTTTACCAAAACTTGGTAATCGCGGCCGCTGTTACTTGGAGTAAGTCGGACTCGATCTTCTGTCCGATTCCGTCCCGTATTCAACCTGTATAAAAACTAGGTTGACTGCACCCTCAGTTGTTGTTCGGACTCGCTCCGTCCGCGTTCGGTTACCCGTCCGTTACCCGCGAGTAACGAACCCCCTTGTGTCAGCGCCTCGAATGCACCACGATCGGGCACGCTCGGTCCTCTCCCCACCGTCCGACAGCCAATCGTGCGGCGGGGTTTTTGGGTCCCCACCGGGTGGTCGACGGCGAACCAAGGGGAGCGCCGGCGGTCCAAGGACAGGGGGGTCTCAACCATCCGGTTGAGCCTGTCCGGCAGGTTGCGCGTGATGGCTCAGGTGCGACCAGTGGTTGTCGCTCGGGGGTGATCGCCGGTGATCAAGGTGCGGAACAGACCAAGCACTTCCGATGCGGGCGCTCTCCTTCCCGAGGACGTAGCACTTCTCCCATCCCTGCCCGGCTGAGCCGCCTCTAGGGGCAGTCAGGGCCGGAGATGTACGTCCGAGAAGGAGGAACAGTCATGAAGTCCGTGACTCGTGGCGGAACCAGATGGAAGCGGTTCGCCGTAGTCATGGTGCCGAGCGTCGCGGCGACTGCCGCGATAGGCGTGGCCCTGTCCCAGGGTGCGCTCGCGGCATCGTTCAGTGTGTCGGGTCAGTCGTTCAAGGTGACGGCGGACTCCCTCGACGGCAAGGGCTTTGTCCAGTACGGCGCCATCGACTCCGGCAAGACGGGTAACCACCCGGTCGCCGTCGTCGGCATGAAGACCGCGACGATCAACAACCTGTGCCAGTCGGTTGTTGTCCCCGTCCCGGTCTTCGGCGATGTCTCGATGAAGCTGTCGGCGGGTGCGGACAAGAGCGCTCCCGTCGAGGCCAAGACCCTCTACATCGACGCCGATGACCTGAAGGCCGATGCGACCTTCAAGAACATCGACATCGGTGTGGCGGCGGGTGACGCCAAGAAGGGCCCCGGTATCCACCAGGGCGACAAGGCAGACCCGAACGCGTTCTCCCAGCAGGCCGACTCGGTGCACTTCGAGAACGTCCAGCAGCGCGCGTGGGCCACGACGGCCGGCACCTTCAAGCTCTCCGGCCTCAAGATGAAGGTCCAGAAGGGCAAGCACGAGTGCTACTAGGCCCACAGGGCCCGTGTACGGGCCGGGGTCTTGGCACTTGATGTGCTGAACGGCCGGGCGCGGGGGCACTCGCAGTGACGTGGGGTCGTCCCCGTGCCCGTTTCCGGACAGCCACCATCACCACAGATCAACGCCTTTCCCGAGGAGCTGTACGACATGAGCGCCGAAGCGCACGCAGGACTGGGCCCCAAGCTTGGTCAGATGCGCCAATCGTTCCGAGGGTGGCGCGGTCAGCGCCCGTTCTGGGGCGGTCTGCTGTCAATCCTCGGCGGCCTCCCGATCATGTACTTCCCGTACGCGAACCTCGCGATCGGCAATATGACGATCAAGATGGCGACCACGGCCGGTGCCGGTTCGCTCATCATCGGCATCTTGCTGGTCGTGCTCGGCCTGACGATGTGGTTCCAGCCGCACTCCCGTGTGTTCGCGGGTGTCGCGGCGATTCTTCTCGCCCTGGTCTCCCTCGTGGTATCGAACTTCGGCGGCTTCGTCATCGGTTTCCTGCTCGCCCTCGTCGGTGGCGGCCTCGGTATCTCCTGGGCACCCGCGGAGCAGCAGGACGAGTCGGCAGGGAAGGGCGGTGACCACGCCACGTCCTCCCAGGACGCGGCGCCGGTCGTGCCGCCGGTTGCGGGAGCCACCTATCAGGTCGCGGGCGTAAACGACGACGTGTCAGGGACGAGCCCGAACAACGGGACGAACGGGAGGCACCGTGCCGGCTGACGAGGTGCACCACGAGGGCTCCGCGGAGCCCCGTGCGAGAACCGGGCCGCGGCATGCGGCGCGGCGGCATGCGGCACCAAAGAAGCATCTCTTCACCAAGATCCACATGCCTGCGGGCAAGGCGGTGGCGATCGCGGCCATGCCCACGGCCGTGCTCATGGGACTTGGTCTGACGCCGACGCTCGCGTCGGCGAAGGACAACCCGACGAAGTTCTCCGTCGACGACTACAAGGCGTGCGCCGACGCCATCGACGCGAACAAGGACGACGGGTCCGACGAGTCCAAGGACAAGGCCAATGAGTCGGCGACGCCGACGCCGTCCGCCTCGGCCTCCAAGGACGGCTCCGCGGAGAAGAAGGAGAAGGCGACCCCGACTCCTTCGCCGTCCGCCTCCGAGTCCACGGCCTCCGACGACAAGTCCGCAGAGGATTCGGCCACGCCGTCGCCCTCGGCTTCGGAGACCAAGAACCCCCTGGACCCGCTGGGCGTCGGCGACGCCCTGAAGAAGGCGTTCACGCCCGACGACAAGGAGTCCGAGAGCGCGACTCCTTCGCCGTCGGCGTCGGAGTCCTCCGGCGGCCTGCTCGGTGGCACCACCGACAAGGTGGACGACACGGTCAAGGACACGACCGGGTCGGTCAAGGACACCACCGACAAGCTCGGCGACACGGTCAAGGACACCACCGACAAGGTCAAGGACACGACCGACAAGGTGGGGGACGCGGCCAAGGACGCGACCAAGAACGTGGGCAACCCGCAGGGCTCCGGCGATGTGCCGGAGAACTGTCCCGCGGCCACGGACGCGTCGGGCGCCAACGAGGACACCCCGGCCCAGCTTCCGGACAAGACCTGGAAGCTGGAGGCCAGTTCGCTCCTGCTCAAGGGCGCGGACTACAAGGGCCTGGTGGACGTCCGGATGGCCGACGGGTCGACCAAGCGCGTCATGAAGTACATCATCTCCAAGGGCACGGACATCGGTGATCTGCACCAGATCGCCCCGGGCCCGGACGGGAAGTTCTTCCACATCCGTTCGGACAAGGGCTCCACGTCCACCATCCGTGACGGGCAGACGACGATGTACACGGAGGAGCTGTCGGGCAATCTGTTCGGGCTCGTTCCGCTGACGTTCAACGCCAAGAATCCGCCGCCGCTCAACCTGCCGACCCTGTTCTTCACGAACGTCAAGGTCACGCAGGCCTCGCAGTTCGGCGGGACCCTGCACGTGCCCGGTCTGCACACCACGGTCGAGGACAGCTGACCGTAGCCCCAAGGCCCGTTCGGGAGCCGCACACGACAAAGGGCGCCCCCCTCAAGGGGGCGCCCTTTGTCATGCGCTCAAGGTTCCGCGCTCGGGCGAGAGCAGCGCGTCAGTCGCGCTCGCTGCCGCCCAGGTGGTGCACCCGGACCATGTTGGTGGTGCCGGGGACGCCGGGGGGCGAGCCGGCCGTCATGACCACGGTGTCGCCGTCGTTGAAGCGGTTGAGCTTCACCAGCTCGGCGTCGACGAGGTCGACCATCGCGTCCGTGGAGTCCACGTGCGGGACGACGTGCGCCTCGACGCCCCAGCTCAGCGAGAGCTGGTTGCGGGTCTCGTCGTCCGTGGTGAAGGCCAGGATCGGCTGGGCCGCGCGGTAGCGGGAGAGCCGGCGGGCCGTGTCACCGGACTTGGTGAAGGCGACCAGCGCCTCGCCGCCCAGGAAGTCCGCGATCTCGCACGCGGCACGGGCCACCGAACCACCCTGCGTACGCGGCTTCTTGCCGGGCACGAGCGGCTGCAGGCCCTTGGAGAGCAGCTCCTCCTCGGCCGCCGTGACGATCTTCGACATCGTCTTGACGGTCTCGATCGGGTAGGCGCCGACCGAGGACTCGGCCGACAGCATGACCGCGTCGGCACCGTCCAGGATCGCGTTCGCGACGTCGGAGGCCTCGGCGCGCGTCGGGCGCGAGTTGGTGATCATCGACTCCATCATCTGGGTCGCGACGATCACCGGCTTGGCGTTGCGGCGGCACATCTCCACGAGGCGCTTCTGCACCATCGGGACCTTCTCGAGCGGGTACTCGACGGCGAGGTCACCACGGGCCACCATGATCCAGTCGAACGCCGCGACGACGCCCTCCATGTTGGCGACGGCCTGCGGCTTCTCGACCTTGGCGCCGACGGGGACCCGACGGCCCTCCTCGTCCATGATCTTGTGGACGTCCTTGACGTCGTTGGCGTCGCGCACGAAGGACAGGGCGACCATGTCGCAGCCCATCTTCAGGGCGAAGCGCAGGTCCTCGATGTCCTTCTCGGACAGGGCCGGGACGTTCACCGCCGCGCCGGGCAGGTTGATGCCCTTGTGGTCGGAGATGACACCGCCCTCGACGACGATCGTCTTCACGCGCGGGCCGTCGACCTCGACGACGCGCAGCTCGACGTTGCCGTCATTGATCAGGACCTGGTCGCCCTTGGAGACGTCGCCGGGCAGACCCTTGTAGGTCGTGCCGCAGATCGACTTGTCACCGGGCACGTCCTCGGTGGTGATGGTGAACTCGTCACCGCGCACCAGCTCGACGGGGCCCTCGGCGAAGGTCTCCAGGCGGATCTTCGGGCCCTGGAGGTCGGCGAGCACACCCACGGCGCGGCCCGTCTTCTTGGCGGCGGCGCGAACACGGTCGTAGCGACCCTGGTGCTCGGCGTGGGTGCCGTGGCTGAAGTTGAATCGGGCCACATTCATGCCGGCCTCGATCAGCGAGACGAGCTGCTCTTCGGAGTCGACGGCGGGGCCCAGCGTGCAGACGATTTTGGAACGGCGCATGGGGGCGATCCTATCGGTTTGTTTCGCTACGGAATATTCCGTCTGGTGGAATCTACAAATGGGCGGGTGGGCGCTCAGTCGTTGCGGTTCTGTACCAGGGCGTAGGTCTGCTGCGCGATCTCCAGCTCCTCGTCGGTCGGCACCACTGCGACGGCCACACGGGCGTATTCGGGGGAGATGAGCCGCGGTTCGTCGGAACGTACGGAATTGAGCTCTCCGTCGACCGCGAGGCCCAGCTCCTCGAGGCCCGCGACCGCAGCCTCGCGCACCGGCGCCGCGTTCTCGCCGACCCCGGCCGTGAACGCGATCGCGTCCACCCGGCCGAGCACCGCGTAGTACGAACCGATGTACTTCTTCAGGCGGTGCACGTAGATGTCGAAGGCGAGCTTCGCCTCCTCGTCGCCCTCGTCGATGCGGCGACGGATCTCCCGCATGTCGTTGTCCCCGCACAGCCCGATCAGGCCGGACTTCTTGTTGAGCAGGTCGTCGATCTCGTCCGCCGACATCTTGCCCACCCGCATCAGATGGAAGATGACGGCCGGGTCGACATCTCCCGAACGCGTACCCATCACGAGCCCCTCAAGCGGGGTGAGGCCCATCGATGTCTCCACGCACCGCCCGCCGCGGACCGCGGACGCGGAGGCGCCGTTGCCCAGGTGCAGCACGATGACGTTGACGTCCTCCGGCCGCTTGCCGAGGAGCGCGGCCGTCTTGCGGGAGACGTACGCGTGCGAGGTGCCGTGGAAGCCATAGCGCTGGACGCGGTGCTCGTCGGCCGTCTTCACGTCGATCGCGTAGCGCGAGGCCGCCTGAGGCATCGTCGTGTGGAACGCCGTGTCGAAGACGGCGACCTGCGGCAGGTCGGGGCGGAGCGCCTGGGCGGTGCGGATTCCGGTCAGGTTCGCCGGGTTGTGCAGCGGCGCCACCGGGATGAGCCGCTCCACCTCCTTGAGCACCGCGTCGTCGATCACGGTCGGCTGCGTGAACAGCTTGCCGCCGTGCACCACGCGGTGGCCGATCGCGGCCAGCTCGGGGGAGTCCAGGCCGAGCCCGTCCTTCGCCAGCTCCTCGGCGACCGCCTTGAGGGCCTCCTCGTGGTCGGCGATCGGCCGGTTCTGCTCACGGCTCTCGCCGCCGCCGGAGAGCGGCGTGTGCTTGAGCCGGGAGGTCTCCTCACCGATGCGCTCGACCAGGCCCACGGCGAGGCGGGAGTGGTCCGCCATGTCGAGGAGCTGGTACTTCACCGACGAGGAGCCGGAGTTGAGGACGAGGATGCGAGTGGCTGTCACGGGTACTGCTTTCGGTGGTGGTGGGGGGAGTTCAGTTGGCGGGCGTCTGGGCCTGGATCGCCGTGATGACGACCGTGTTGACGATGTCCTGCACGAGCGCGCCGCGGGACAGGTCGTTGACCGGCTTGCGCAGACCCTGGAGGACCGGGCCGACAGCGATCGCGCCGGCCGAGCGCTGCACGGCCTTGTACGTGTTGTTGCCGGTGTTGAGGTCGGGGAAGATCAGCACGCTGGCCTGGCCCGCGACCTCGGAGTCGGGCAGCTTGGTGGCCGCGACGGTCGGCTCGACGGCGGCGTCGTACTGGATCGGCCCCTCGATCTTCAGGTCGGGGCGGGCCGCCTTGACGATCTCCGTGGCCTCGCGGACCTTGTCGACGTCGGCGCCGGAGCCCGAGGTGCCGGTGGAGTACGACAGCATCGCGATCCGCGGCTCGACGCCGAACCGGGCGGCGGTGCCGGCCGACTGCGTGGCGATGTCGGCGAGCTGCTGGGCGTTCGGGTCCGGGTTCACGGCACAGTCGCCGTAGACGAGGACCTTGTCGGCCAGGCACATGAAGAAGACCGAGGAGACGATCGCGGCGTCCGGCTTGGTCTTGATGATCTCGAAGGCGGGCCGGATCGTGGCGGCCGTGGAGTGCACGGAGCCCGACACCATGCCGTCGGCGAGGCCCTCCTGGACCATCAGCGTGCCGAAGTAGTTCACGTCGGCGACCACGTCGTGGGCCAGCTCCGGCGTGACGCCCTTGTGGGCGCGCAGCGCCGCGTAGGAGTCGGCGAAGCGTTCCCGCAGCGCCGAGGTCTGCGGGTCGATGATGTCGCTGTCGGCGAGGTCGACGCCGAGGTCGGCGGCCTTCTTGCGGATCTGCTCGACCGGGCCGAGCAGCGTGAGGTCGCAGACGCCGCGGCGCAGGAGCACATCGGCGGCGCGCAGGACGCGCTCCTCGGTGCCCTCGGGCAGCACGACGCGGCGCTTGTCCGAGCGGGCCTGCTCCAGGAGCTTGTGCTCGAACATCATCGGGGTGAGGCGGTCGGAGGACGGCGCCTGGATGGTCTTCAGCAGCCCCGCCGTGTCGACGTACTTCTCGAAGACGCCGAGGGCGGTCTCCGCCTTGCGCGGCGTCGCCGCGTTCAACTTGCCTTCCATGGCGAAGAGTTCGGCCGCCGTGGGGAAGGAGCCGCCGGCCACCGCGATCACCGGGGTGCCGGGCGCGAGGCGCTCGGCGAGCTTGAGGATCGCCTCGCCGGGCCGCTCGTTCAGGGTGAGGATCACGCCCGCGATCGGCGGGGTCCCCGCACTGTGCGCGGCGAGCGCGCCGACGACCAGGTCCGCGCGGTCGCCGGGCGTGACGACCATGCAGCCGGGGGTCAGGGCGTTGAGGAAGTTCGGCAGCATGGCGCCGCCGAAGACGAAGTCGAGGGCGTCGCGGGCGAGCCCCGAGTCGTCGCCGAGCAGCACCTTGCCGCCCAGCGCGTGGGTGATCTGGGCGACGGTCGGCGCGGCGAGCGCGGGCTCGTCGGGCAGCACGTAGCAGGGCACCGGTAGCCGCCCCGCGAGCCGCTCGTTCACCTCGTCCCGGTCCGCCGGAGCCACGCGGTTGACGACCATCGCGAGGACGTCGCAGCCCAGGCCGTCGTAGGCGCGGTAGGCGTTGCGGGCCTCGGCGCGGACCGATTCCTCGGTCTGCTTCTTGCCGCCGACGACCGGGATCACGGAGGCGCCGAACTCGTTGGCGAGGCGGGCGTTGAGCGCCAGCTCGTCCGGGAGCTGGGTGTCGGCGAAGTCGGTGCCGAGCACGAGCACGACGTCGAAGTCGGGGGCCACCTGGTGGAAGCGGTCGACCAGGCGCGAGACCAGCTCGTCCGTGCCCTGCTCGGCCTGGATCGCGGAGGCCTCGTGGTAGCCGAGGCCGTACACCGTCGCCGGGTCCTGTGACAGCCGATAACGGGATCGCAGCAGGTCGAAGAGCCGGTCGGGGCCGTCGTGGACGAGCGGCCGGAAGACCCCCACCCGGTCGACCTGACGGGTCAGGAGCTCCATGACCCCCAGCTCCACGACCTGGCGGCCGTCGCCGCGATCGATCCCGGTCACGTACACGCTGCGCGTCACGCGTGCTCTCCGTTTCCCTCGTGGTCCTTCTCGGTCGAACCCGACTTTTACGGGTCGATTCGGTCTCTTTTGCTTCAAAAAAAGGCGCGCAATGGAAGCCGTGCCCCCTTGACAATACCTCTGGCGGTGGCTAGGTCGCCCGCCGGACAGAAGGCCTTTTCCCCAGGGGCCAAGTGCCCATCGAACCCCTGTCGAAGCTCCCTGCACAGTCGAGCGCGAGCGCGTCCCCTCCGAGAGCGTGGAACAATCGACATCGCTCACCGACGTACCAGTAGCGAGCAGGAGACACAGCACGATGCGTATCGGAGTTCTCACCGCAGGCGGCGACTGCCCTGGCCTGAACGCCGTGATCCGGTCGGTCGTGCACCGAGCCGTCACGCACTACGGCGACGAGGTGCTCGGTTTCGAGGACGGCTACGCGGGGCTGCTCGACGGGCGCTACCGCCCGCTCGATCTGAACGCGGTCAGCGGCATCCTCGCCCGTGGCGGCACCATTCTCGGCTCCTCCCGCCTGGAGCGCGACCGATTCCGGGCGGCCTGCGAGAACGCCAAGCAGCTCGCCGAGGAGATCGGCTTCGACGCCCTCATCCCGATCGGCGGCGAGGGCACGCTGACGGCGGCCCGGATGCTGTCCGACGCGGGCCTGCCGGTCGTCGGCGTGCCGAAGACGATCGACAACGACATCTCCTCCACCGACCGCACCTTCGGCTTCGACACCGCCGTCGGCGTCGCCACCGAGGCGATCGACCGGCTCAAGACGACCGCCGAGTCGCACCAGCGCGTCATGGTCGTCGAGGTCATGGGCCGGCACGCGGGCTGGATCGCCCTGGAGTCCGGCATGGCGGGCGGCGCCCACGGCATCTGCCTGCCCGAGCGCCCCTTCGACCCGTCCGACCTGGTCAAGATGGTCGAGGAGCGGTTCTCCCGCGGCAAGAAGTTCGCCGTCATCTGCGTCGCCGAGGGCGCCCACCCCGCCCCCGGGACCATGGACTACGGCACCGGCGAGATCGACCAGTTCGGCCACGAGCGCTTCCAGGGCATCGGCACCGCCCTCGCCTACGAGCTGGAGCGCCGCCTCGGCAAGGAGGCCCGCCCGGTCATCCTCGGCCACGTGCAGCGCGGCGGCACCCCCACCGCGTACGACCGCGTGCTCGCCACCCGGTTCGGCTGGCACGCCATGGAGGCCGTGCACCGCGGCGAGTTCGGCAAGATGACGGCGCTTTACGGCACCGACATCGCGATGGTGCCGCTCGCCGAGGCGGTCACCGAGCTGAAGACGGTCCCGAAGGACCGGATGGACGAGGCGGAGTCGGTCTTCTAGACCACCGGCGGCAAGGCAGCTACGGATGACGGATCCTGGACCAGAACTCGTCCAGGATCCGCTCCAGGAACTGCCGCCCCGCGTCCCCCGACCCGGAGGACATGCCACCGCCCCAGCTCAGCGTGGCGGCCATCAGCGCCTGGTACTCCAGGTGCATCTCGTGCAGTACGTCCTCCAGCTCGCGGCGCTGCACCGGCACGAGCCGGGAGATCGGCCGCACCGCCCCCTGCCAGCGCGTCCGCGCCGCGTCCCGCAGCAGCTCCGCGAGGTGCGCGTCCCGCCCGGTCACCGTCGCGAGCGCGCGCGGGGTGAGCCGCAGCGCCTCGGCGAGCGCCGTCGACTGCCGGTCGTTGCCCTGCCAGTCGCCGGTCTCCTCCATCCGCAGATACGAGTGGATCTCCAGGCCCACGGAGCGGGCCACGTCCTCGGGGGCGAGCCCCAGCGCCAGCCGGTGCTCGCGCAAGGTCCGCGGTACACCGATGAGTTCGCTCGGTGAGCACCACAACGCCCCGGCGAGCGCGGTGAGTTCACCGGACGTCGGGGCCCCTTCGCCGCGCTCCCAGGCGATGACGATCTCCGGCGTTATGTGGGCGATCCCGTACGAGGCGCGCATGCCGTACGCGACGTGCCCCGGCGCCATCCCGAGCGCTTCTCGCAGGCGCCGGGCGGCGGGGGCGTTGAAAGGTGGTGTCGGCTGATTGGGCGTGGCGTGGGGCTGCACGGGCACAAAGTAGGGGGTCACGGGGCGTTTGGCTACGGTCTGTGCGTCCCGCGTGACAACTTGGTACCTGTTGACGGAACTTGTTGCCCACCCGCCTCATGCACATGGACGAGACGGGTCACCCCTTCACCGCGCCGCCCAGCGCGAAACCGCCGCCGAAGCGCCGCGACACCAGGACGTACAGCAGCACCACGGGCGTCGAGTAGATGATGGAGAACGCGGCGAGCTGCCCGTACACGACGGTGCCCCGGTTGCCGAAGAAGTCGTTGATGCTGACCGAGGCCGGCATCTGGTCGGGGGAGAGCAGCAGCATGAAGGGGACGAAGAAGTTCCCCCACATCATCGCGAACGAGTAGACGGTGACGACGGCGACGCCGGGCCCCATCAGCGGCAGCACGATCCGCACCAGACCCTGGAAGGTGTTCGCGCCGTCCGTCCAGGCCGCCTCCTCCAGCTCCTTCGGCACGCCGTCCATGAAGTTCTTCATCAGCCATACGGCGAACGGGAGTTGGGACGCTGCGAAGAAGTAGATCGTGCCCGCCATGGTGTCGATCAGGTTCACCTGGACGAACAGCGCGTACACCGGGACCATGACCGCCGTGATCGGCAGACAGGTCGCGAACAGCGTCGTCGTGAGGAACGGGTTGTTCAGGCGTGAGCGGTAGCGGGAGAGCGGATACGCGGCGAGCGCGGCGCAGCCGACCGTGAGGGCCGTCGCGCCGCCGCACAGGATCAGCGAGTTGAGCAGCGGCGTGAAGGTGACGTCGGGCTTCAGGACGTCGTCGAAATTTCCGAACGTCAGCTGCGAGGGCCACTTCACCCGCAGATTCGCGTCCGCGTCGACCGAGGACAGGACGACCCAGGCGAGCGGCAGAATGAAGGTGAGCGCGACGAGGAGCAGCGCCGCGTCCGCCGAAAGCCGTCTGCGGACACGGGTACGGATTCGGGTCTTCACTCAGTCCTCCGTACGCAGCAGACGCATGTAGACCAGCGAGAACAGGGAGCCGACCACGAGCAGCAGCAGCGCGACCGCGGTGCCGTAGCCGATCATGCTCTTCTGGAAGGCCTGCTCGTACATGAACAGGGGCAGGGTCTGGCTGTCGTTGCCGGGCCCGCCGCGGGTCATCACCCAGATCAGGCCGAAGACCGACAGGGTCTGCAGGGTGTTCAGCATCAGGTTCGTGCCGATGGAGCGGCGGATCATCGGCAGCGTGATGTGCCACAGCCGCTGCCAGGCGTTCGCGCCGTCCACCTGGGCGGACTCGGTGACCTCCGTGGGGATCTCGGCGAGCGCCGCCGAGTACACGAGCATCGAGAAGGCGGTGCCGCGCCACACGTTCGCGAACGACACGGCCAGGATCGGAAGCGTGAACAGCCAGTTCTGGTGCGGGAGTTGGAGCCAGTCGAGGATCGCGTTGAGGGTGCCCTCGCGGCGGAAGAACGCGTACATCAAAAAGCCCGCGACGACCTCCGGCAGCACCCACGCCGTCACCACGACGGCTCCGGTGACCGTCCTGACCGGCTTCGACGCGCGCTGCATCAGCGCCGCGAGCGCGAGCCCCAGCGTGTTCTGGCCGACGATCGACGACAGGAGCGTGAAGACGAGCGTCAGCCAGACGGCGTTCAGGAACGCGGGGTCCTTGAACGCCGCCGTGAAGTTGTCGAAGCCGACGAAGGACGACTCCGCCTGCCCGGTCAGCTGAAGGTCGGTGAAGGCGATATAGGCGCAGTACGCGATCGGGCCCGCGAGGAAGAGGGCCATGAGGATGGTCGCCGGGGCGATCGGTACGAGCCGGAAGGCGGTTCTGCGACGGTTCACTGTGGCGCGGCCCTCTCCCTGAACTCCCGTACGGCTAAGGCTTCTTGACAACCTTCCCGTCCGACGCCGTCTTCACCTGCTCGTCGTACGTCGCCGCCGCCTTGTCGACCGAGGCGTCCCCGGTGGTCACCGACTCCATCGCCTCCTGGATGGCGGTGGAGACCTTCGGGTACGCGGGGTAGGCCGGGCGGTAGTGCGTGCTCGCCACGAGGTCCGTGAAGAACTTGATGCCGGGCTGCGCCTTCACGTACGCGGGGTCCTCGGCCACGTCCTTGCGGACCGCGATGCCGGAGTTGGCGATGTACCAGCGCTTCGCGTTCTCCTTGGTCTGCATCGTCTTGATGAAGTCGAAGGCGAGGTCGGGGTTGGCGGACTTGGCCGGGATCGCCCAGGTCCAGCCGCCGGACATGGAGACCTTGCCGGGCGCCTGGCCTTCTTGCGTCGGCATGTGGGCGAGGCCGAGCTTCTGCGACCACTCGGGCCACTCGTGCCCGCTGCCCTTGATCCAGTCCTGCGGCAGCCAGGAGCCGTCGAGGTTGATGCCGAGCTTGCCCTCGGGCAGCAGCTCGCCGCGCACCTGCGTGGGGAAGTTCGGGTCGAGGGAGTCGGAGACGTCGGGGCCGAGCTTCTCCTTGGAGACCGTCTCCACGAACTTCAGGCTGTCCTTGAACGCCTTCGAGCCCGTGACCCACTTGCCCGAGGCCTTGTCGTAGAGCGGGTCCGCGGAGCCGGCCCCGGTCCCGTACAGGAGCATCTGGAAGCCCTGCATCGTCGAGGCCTCGCCGGCAGGCTTTCCGGTGTAGACGTTCAGCGGGGTGACGCCGGGGACCTTCTGCTTGATGGTGCGGGCGGCGTCCAGGACCTCGTCCCAGTTCTTCGGCTGCCAGGGCACCTTGATGCCGGCCTTCTTCAGGATCGCCTTGTCGTACCAGAGGCCGCGGGTGTCGGTGCCGTCCGGGACGCCGTACGTCTTCCCGTCCCGGGCCTTCGCCGCGGTCTTCGCCGTGTCGATGAACTGGCCCCAGTCCGACCACTTCCCCAGGTAGGGGTCGAGGGGCTTCAAGTACCCGCTGGCGATGTCGGAGTTGATGAGGAACGTGTCCTCGTAGACGAGGTCGGGGGCCGTCCTGGGGGAGCGCAGCATCTGCTGGAGCTTGGTGTAGTACTCCGCGTCCGGCGCCTTGATCGGGACGAACTCCACCTTCTTGCCGGGGTTCGCCTTCTCGAACTTCTTCTTCATCGCGGCCAGGTAGTCGTCCATGACCTTGACCTTGTTGTCCGTGGACTGCTTGAAGGACACCTTGATGGTGTCCGAGTCGCTTCCGGAGCCGCCGCCGCACGCGGTGAGCGTGGCGGCGGCCAGGAGGACGGTGGCGGTGAGGAGCGGGGCGGTGGGGCGCACGGGCACGACCTCCTACGGAGCATCGCGGGCTTCGTTGCCTCGCGGGGCTGCCCGTGAACGTAAGGGCGGTGCCGATCAGGGTCAATGGGTGTGCGGCGAAGCGAGTTCCGGATTTCTCTACTTAGGTAAGGCTAAGCTAAGTTAATCTTCGGGTGGCGTCGCAACGCCCCCTTCCGCGAAGGAGATTGACGCAGCATGCCTCGAATCACGCCCAGGATCCGCCGTTCCGCGGCCGTCGCCGTGGCCCTCGTCGCGGGCGCCGCGACGGCCCCCGCCGCGCACGCCGACACCCACGCCGCCGAATCCGCCTCCGCCCCCGTCACCAAAGGCCTCTACCAGTCGGCGTACTCGGAGCGGAACCACGCTCTGTGGACCACGTCCGCGGTGGGCCGTCCACCGGTGACCACCTCCGCGCTGACCAGGCTCGACCCGGTCACGCTGAAGGTCGAGGCGACGTATACGCCGCCGGTCACCGACGCCGCCACCGGCGCGGTCGAGGCGGTCTACGGCATCGCGGTCGACGACGAGCACAACACCGTGTGGGTCACCAACACCCGCAACAACACGGTCGCCGTCTACAGCCAGAAGAACGGCGCCCACCTCGCCACGCTCCCGGACGTGAACCACGCCCGCGAGGTCGTGGTGGACGAGAAGCGCGACACGGTGTGGGCGAGCGGCTTCGGCGACGGCAGCGTCGTGGGCTTCGACAGTCGTACGTTCAAGGAGAAGAAGCGCGTCACCGTGGAGGGCGCGGGCCCGACGGGCCTCACCGTCAACGAGCGCACCGGCACGGTCTACGCCGCCGACCTGACCAACGACCAGCTGATCGAGGTCACGCGGAAATCCACCAAGCCGCGGCTCATCCCGGCCGGCGACGGGCCCCTCTCCGTGGCCCTCTCGAAGAACGGCCGCACCGCCTACACCGCCGACAACACCGCGGGCACCATCTCCGTCATCGACCTGGACAAGGGCCTGGTCACCAAGTCGGTGCCGACGGGCGCGGGCACGCTGTCCGTGGCCGCCGACGACCGCTCCGGCAAGGTCGTCGCCGTCAACCGCACCGACGCGACCGCCACCGTCGTCGACCCGCGCAAGGGCTCCGTCGTCAAAACCGTGACCACGGGCGCCAATCCCAACCACGTCGAGATCGCGCGCGGCACGGCGTACGTGGTGGACAAGTCGGGCACGGGTCCTGCGGGCGAGGACGTGCTGACGCGGTTCCGCGTCCGCTAGTTCTCCGGCTCGCCGGGCCGGGCTACTTCCAGGTGTAGACGAGCTCCGGGCGGCCCACCTGCCCGTACTGCGGGCTGCGCACGGCCCGCCCGGACTCGACCAGATGCTCCAGATACCGGCGGGCCGTGATCCGCGAGATCCCCACAGTCTCCGCGGCGGCCGCCGCCGTCAGGCCCTCGGGCGCCTCACGCAGCGTGTGCGTGACCCGCTCGAGGGTCGGCGCGCTCAGCCCCTTGGGCAGCGCGGCGGGGGCCGGCGAGCGAAGGGTCGCGATGGCCCGGTCGACCTCGTCCTGCCCGGACGCCTCGCCGGTCGTCGCGCGGTACTCGGCGTAGCGCACGAGGCGGTCCCGCAGCGTCGCGAACGTGAACGGCTTCAGCACGTACTGCACGACCCCGAGCGACACCCCCTCGCGGACCACCGCGAGATCGCGCGCGGATGTGACCGCGACGACGTCCGCCTGATGCCCGGCCGCGCGCAGCGAGCGGGCGAGCGAGAGCCCGTGCCCGTCCGGCAGGTGCAGGTCGAGCAGGAGCAGGTCCACGGGGTTGCGGTCCAGGAACCGCCGGGCCTGCGCCGCCGAGTGCACCTTGCCCACGGCCGTGAAGCCGGGGACCCGGCCGACGTACAGCGCGTGCGCGTCCGCAGCGACGGGGTCGTCTTCGACGACGAGCACCCGAATACTGCGGTCGAGGTCACTCATGGGTCCCTCTTCCTACGGTTCCGACACTTTCAGCGTCGCCATTTCCAGCTCCGTCGGCGGTTCCGGCATTTTCAGCCCCGCCGGCGATTGAGGCGCGGGGTCCGGGGCAGAGCCCCGCGGCCGTAACCCCGTCCGGGACCGAGGACTCGGGGACCCGAATGAGCGGCGCCGCGCCAATCGGCACCCGCACCGTGAACTCCGCCCCGCCCTCGGCCGACCGCTCAAGGTCCAACACCCCACCACACCTGGCAAGGGCCTGCCGCACAAGGGCCAGCCCGAGCCCCCGCCCACCCGCCCCGGAGGGCTTCGGCTTCGTCGACCAACCACGCTCGAAGACGGAGTCCACATGCGCCGGGTCGACCCCCGGCCCCGTGTCCGCCACCCGCAACAACAGGACGTCGTCCTCGGTCCGCGCCGTGACCGTGACCCGCGCACCGGGCGACCCCTGCGCCGCGTCCACCGCATTGTCGACGAGGTTGCCCAGCACGGTGACCAGATCACGCGCGGGCAGCACCTGCGGCAGCAGCCCGTCGTCGATCCGCGTATCGGCCGACACCACCAGCTCCACACCGTGCTCATTGGCCTGCGCCGCCTTGCCGAGCAGCAGCGCGGCCAGCACCGGCTCGTGCACCGCGCCCACGACCTGATCGGTCAGCGCCTGCGCCAGCTCCAGCTCGGCGGTCGCGAACTCCACCGCCTCGTCCGCCCGCCCCAGCTCGATCAGCGAGACGACCGTGTGCAAGCGGTTCGCCGCCTCGTGCGCCTGCGACCTGAGCGCCCGCGTGAACCCCCGCTCGGAGTCCAACTCGCCCATCAAGGCCTGCAGTTCGGTGTGATCGCGCAACGTCACGACGGTGCCGCGCCGATCCCCGCTCGCCACCGGCGACGTATTCACGACCACCACACGGTCGACCGTCAGATGCACCTCGTCGACCCGCGGCTCGGCGGCCAGCAGCGCACCGGTGAGCGGCGCGGGCAGCCCGAGCTCGGCGACGGACCGCCCGACGACGTCGTCCCCTTCCGCGACACCGAGCAGCACCCGCGCCCCGTCGTTGATGAGCGCGACCCGCCGCTGCCCGTCCAGCATCACGAGCCCCTCGCGCACCGCGTGCAGCGCGGCCTGGTGATACGCGTGCATCCGGCTCAGCTCGCTCGCGTTCATCCCATGCGTGTGCCGACGTAGACGGGCGTTTATGACGTACGTACCAATACCCCCGAGCACCAGCGCGGCGAGCGCGACCCCCGTCACGGCAAGGACCTGCCCCTGCGCCTGAGCGGTGATGACATCGATCGTGATGCCGGCGCTGACGAGCCCGACGACCCGGTGCCGCCCCTCGTCGTACACCGGCGTGACCACCCGCACCGAAGGCCCGAGCGTCCCCGTATACGTCTCCGAGAACGTGTGTCCCTTCAATGCGGGCCCGATGTGCCCGAGGTAGCGCTCCCCGATCTGCCGCTCGTCGGGATGCGTCCAGCGGATTCCGTCCGGATCCATGATCGTCACGAAGTCGACACCGGTGTGCCGCTGCACCTCCCGCGCGTACGGCTGCAGGCGCGCGGTCGGATCCTGCGCACCGGAGGCCGCCTCCCGCACGGACCAGGCGTCGGCGACGGCCCGCGCCGTGGCCGTGGCCTGACGCCGCGCACTGCTCTCCGCCTGCCCCCGGTCACTCACATACGTAAAGAGCGCACACCCCGCCACCACGACGGCCACCAGCACGACCTGCATCGCGAAGAGCTGGCCCGCCAGGCTGCGGGGACGGGGGAGACGCATGCGGAACAGTCTGCCTCTCGTATAAGCGCGAACTAAATGAACGGAAGGGTGACGGTCCTCACCGGGGGGAGAGATAGTCGCCAGGATTCGCAGGACGTGAGCCGCACGACCTGGTACGCCGACGTCGTCGTCAGGAGGAACCGTGGCCGATACAGAGACCGCGAAACCAGCCGCACCAGCGAAGCGGGACCGTACTCACTATCTCTACATTTCCGTGATCGTGGCCGTTCTGCTCGGTATCGCAGTCGGCTTCGCCGCACCCGACTTCGCCAAGGAACTGAAGCCCATCGGTACGGGCTTCGTGAACCTGATCAAGATGATGATCTCGCCCATCATCTTCTGCACGATCGTCCTGGGCGTCGGCTCCGTCCGGAAGGCCGCGAAGATCGGCAAGGTCGGCGGCCTCGCCCTCGGCTACTTCATGGTGATGTCGGTCGTGGCCCTCGCCATCGGCCTGGTCGTCGGCAACTTCCTGCACCCCGGCGACGGCATGCACCTGACCGAGGCGGTGAAGGGCGCGGGCCACACGGCGGCCGAAGAGGCCAACGAAGGCCCCGTCGACTTCATCCTCGGCATCATCCCGACGACGATGGTCTCCGCCTTCACCGGCGACTCGGTCCTCCAGACCCTGCTCGTCGCGCTGCTCGTCGGCTTCGCCCTCCAGGCCATGGGCAGCTCCGGGCAACCGGTCCTGCGCGGCGTCGAGCACATCCAGAAGCTCGTCTTCCGGGTCCTCGGCATGATCATGTGGGCCGCCCCGGTGGGCGCGTTCGGCGCGATGGCGGCAGTCATCGGCGAAACGGGCGTCGACGCCCTCAAGGCCCTCGCCACGATCATGGTCGGCTTCTACGTCACCTGCGCCCTGTTCGTCGGCATCGTCCTGGCGGCGATCATGCGCCTGGCGACGGGCTTCAACATCTTCTCGCTGCTGAAGTACCTGGGCCGAGAGTTCCTCCTCATCCTCTCGACCTCCTCCTCCGAGTCGGCGCTGCCGCGCCTGATCGCGAAGATGGAGCACTTGGGCGTGAGCCGCCCGGTCGTCGGCATCACCGTCCCGACCGGCTACTCCTTCAACCTCGACGGCACCATGATCTACCTGACCATGGCGTCCATCTTCATCTCCGACGCCATGGACCAGCCGATGTCCGTCGGCCAGCAGATCGGCCTGCTCCTCTTCATGATGATCGCGTCGAAGGGCGCGGCAGGCGTCTCCGGCTCCGGCGTCGCCGTCCTCGCCTCGGGCCTCCAGTCCCACAAGCCGGGCCTGGTCGACGGCGTCGGCCTGATCATCGGCATCGACCGCTTCATGAGCGAGGCCCGCGCCCTCACCAACTTCGCGGGCAACGCGGTGGCCACGCTGCTCATCGGTACGTGGACCGGAGAGGTGGACCGGGACCGCGTGAAGCGGGTCCTCGCCGGCGAGCAGCCCTTCGACGAGCGCACGCTGCTCGACTCAGGCGCCTCCTCGGACGCCTCCGACACCGACTCCGACGACGACTCGGACGTTCCGACGCCGCGCGACGGCGGGGCAAAGGAGACGGTCGGCGCCTGACCCCTCAGCGCCTCCGTAGGAGCGGGGCCCGGTGCGATGCGTCGCACCGGGCCCCGCTTTTGTGCCGCGGGGGCACGTGGCGTAGAGTCCTTCGAGTTGCCCACAGGGCGGCACCTCCAACCACATGCACGATCTCCCAGCCGGGATTCTATTCGGCGTGCCCGAATTCAATTCCGAACCCCCGATTCGCTCGGGGGCCGGGAATCCGCTAAAGTTTGGAACGTCGGAACGGCCCAACAGCCGCGAAGACAAACCCAACTGACTGGGAATCAGGCCCGAAAGGATCTGATAGAGTCGGACTCGCCGGAAAGCCGAAAGGCCGGAAAGCGAAGCGGGACCGAGGAAAACGGATCGGAAAACGATCTGATAGAGTCGGAAACGCAAAAT
>NZ_JBTYHB010000055.1:0-48331 GCF_054871485.1 Streptomyces sp. UC4497
CCGTGGGGCCCCCGGGGGGGGTGTGTGGAGCCGCCACTGTTGGGTGCGTCCTGACCACGGTGCTGGCGGGGGCTTTGGCCGGGGGGGAGGACACTTTTGGCGCCCCCGCCTGGGGGGGCGGCGGCGACAACTACCACGAGGAGACCCTGCACGTGCTCGGGCTTCTCTCGCCTATGGTCGAGGTCCGCAAGTCTGGGGAACTCGGACAACTCGGCAGGGTCTAGCTACCGCTGATGGAGGGGCGCCGGTCAGGCCGCGAGGTCGTTGTCGAGGTTTTGCTCGGGGTAGGTGACGCGGGTGTCGAACGGCAGGATCCGGGTGTGCCCGCCGACCACGATCGGGGCGTTGGTCATGGCGTGTGCTCCGCAGCCCTGTCAGTCCTGGCGTTGCGGTCGGGGGTACGAGAGGTATCCGCGCCGGGTCGTGATGTGATCGGCGACGTACTGGGCGTCGTGGCAGACACCCCGGATGAAGCTCGCCCTGCGCCCACCTCCGTGTTGGTGGTCGGTCTGTCGCTTCGGGCGGGCCACCGATCCAGTGGAGTACAGGGAGGTGTCCCCGCGGGCCTGCCGGGCGCGGTGCCATCGCCGGGTCGAACGGACGCTGTCCCGCAGCCGCTTGGCTACCTCGGCATTGTCGATCCCCGCAGCGAACATCCCGGCCGCCTCCAGGTGGATGCCCTCCTGAAACGCCGCCGCTCGGCCGTCAGGTCACCACCTTGCGGATACCTCATACACCGGGCATGCCGCCATCGTCACCGCATGAGAGTCACCACGACAACACGCCGGAGGCGGTAGTGACCAGTGGGTGCTGCGAGTGCTTGGAGGAATGTCGTTCAGGGGGTCTGTTCCTCCTCGGCGTCCCAACCGGCGAGGAGCGCCTGATGGCTGCGGCGAACATGCTCGCGCATCATGCGTTCCGCGCCGTTGCCGTCCTTCGCGAGGATGAGGTCGAGCACCTGGTGGTGCTCGTGGTCCGATTCCCTCAGGCGGCCCGGCTGGGCAAGCGAGGTGCGCACCAGGCGGGTGAAGGCGAGCTGGTTCATCAGGGTGCGGTAGTGCGCCACCAGCTTGCCGTTGTCGGCGCCAGTGATGATCAACTCGTGGAATTCGTGCACGAGTTGGCCGTAGCGTTCCGCGTCACCCGCCCGTGTCGCCTCGTCGGCCTCGGTCATGACTGACTGCAGACGTTCCGTCTCGGGCACCCGGCCGCGCAGTGCCAGCAGGCGGGCGGCGGCACCCTCCAGCAGTTCCTTCATCTGGAAGAGCTCGGCCACATCGCGGTAGGAAGGGATGGCTACGAATGTGCCCACACGTGGACGGATCTCGACCAGGCCCTCGGTCTGCAACTGCTTGAGGGCCTCACGGATGGGGGTGCGGCTGACCCCGAAGGTCTCCGAGAGTGTCATCTCGGAGAGGCTGGTGCGGGGCTCCAGCTCGCCGCTGATGATCATTTGGCGCAGCTCGCCTGCGACCTGGGCCTGCATACTGGACTTCGGTAGCCGCTTGCTCTGGTTCCCCGTAGGCTCTTGCATGGCACAAGACGTTAATGACCCTGACTTCAGGCGTCAATATCTACCTCATGCGCTCTTCTGCCATGCAAGCGTGTGTGAGGTCCTCGACGAGCCTGTGCCGCGCTCGGAAATGTTCCTCAACAACGACCATGGCGCCGTCAACGGCACGCAGATACTCGACCCGACACTGCTCGCGGTCGCCATGCATCGCACACCGGGGCCCGGGGCATGACCACCGGCACCAAGCCCATGAAGCACCAGAACGGCCTCTCTGGGGCCGCTGGTTCACCTCCGCCGACAACCCCGCCTGCACCAGCCTCTGCTACGTACCGTTCATGTCGGGATGCGGAGGCATCACCGTCGCGATGATGCCGAACGACGCCACCTACTACTACTTCAACGACAACAACGAGTTCAGCTGGAACGCCGCCGTCGCCGAAGCCGACAAGCCGGCGCCCATGCCCGGCGGGGCAGCCCTGTGGGCGAGGGTGGTGAGGGCTGTGGCGATCTCGCCGAGGTGCGTGGGGTCGAGGGAGTAGAGGACGTAGTAGCCCTCGCGGCGGGTGGTGGTGAGTCCTTCCTGGGTGAGCTGGTGGAGGTGGCGGGACGTTACGGAGGTGGACAGGCCGAGGAGGGTGGCGAGTTCCTGTGTGCTGCGGCTCTGGCCGGCGAGGTGGGTGATGAGTTGCAGGCGGGGAGCTGCGGCCAGGGCGCGCAGGGCGGTGAGGGTGTCTTCCTGGCTTGTGGGGCGGGTGGCTGCGGCGGGGGTGAGTGGCAGAGCGGGGAAGGTGACCCGCTGGGGCCAGGGTGTGTCGCAGGTGATGCGGACGTGGGGCCAGACGTAGTGGCTGGCGGTGAACGTGATGGGGCTTTCGCGGGTGACGGCGATGTCGTGGTGGTGCGGGCGGTCGAGTCGGAGTGTCCGCAGGGTGGGGTCGATGCGGATCTGGGGGACCAGGGTGCGGAGCATCGGGAACACGCCCTGGTGGGCGATCTGGGATCCCGCCCGTGCGATCGACTCGTACAGGGAGGGCTCGATGCGCTCCCACTCGTCGGCGAAGGCGGTATTCCAGTAGTCCTCCCGCTCGCCGGGAGCAGCCGCAGTATGGCGAAGGCGTTGGTCACGGTCAGATAGGTCAATCGCAGCCGCACGGTCGTTCATCATGCCGGGCTGCCACGGCGCGATGACGGCTTGAGCGGCCTGCGCGGATGGGTTCTCGGCGCGCACACGTTTCGCGCCCGCCGTCGTGGCCCTGTGCGCGGACCGCTGGGGCTTCGCCGTCGTGATCGGCCTGCTGTCCGCGATCTGTGTCGCCGACATCCTCGCCATGTTCGTCATCCCGGACCGCAAGAGCGCGCGGCTGGACTGAACGTCCCTGACGCCGCAGGGACATGGAAGGGCCGCCCGGGTTCCGGTCGGGCCCTTCCGCGATCCTGCGCAACGCCCGTGCTGCTGCCTTTGGCATCGTTGTCATACCTCTGGACTCCCTTGTACGTGCGTGATGTCATGCCCCCGTCGATCTTTCCAACGTTGTACGAGCGAGGGAGTTGATGGGCTTGAAGCGCCGCACACGATCAGGGAGACGGTCGACCGCGCCGTGGCGGAGACGGTTTGCCGCGGTGGTCGCCCTCGGTGTGGTGGGCTCCGTTCTGGGGGTGGGGGACGTCGCGGCGTCCCCCACACCGAGGGCGGGCGCCGAGGACCGCGCCGTGGTGTCGGGCGACGCCCGTTTCGAGGTCCTGTCGCCCACGCTGATCCGTACCGAGTACGCCGGTGACGCGCGCTTCGTCGACGCCGCGACCTTCAACGCGATCGGCAGGGACTCCTTCGAGTCGACGCCCTTCACGAGCCACACCGAGCACGGCTGGCTGACCATCCGCACCAGCGTGCTCACCCTCAAGTACCGTGTGGGGTCAGGGAAGTTCAGTGGTGACAACCTCACCGTCACCGAACGCGCGGCCAAGCAGGACGTCACCGCCCACCCCTGGCCCGCCCCGGCCCGCTGCGCACCCGGCAAGGGGTGTGAGGCCGAGGACCTCGACCTGAGCGGGGTCGACACCGCCACCGACCACAAGGGCTACACCGGACGGGGCTTCGCCGCGGGGTTCATCAACACCGGCACCGCGCTGTCCTTCGCCCTGGACGTGCCGAAGGCGGGCACGTACGCCTTCAGTGCGCGCTACACGAACGGCACGGCGGGCGACGGGACGCACACCGCCCGCACCCTGACCCTGGCGGTGGACGGCGGCGCCGGTACAACGTTGAAACTGCCCGAGACCGACGACTGGGACGACTGGGCCGTCGCCACCGCGGCCCTCGACCTCCCGGCGGGCGAGCACACCATCACGCTCACCCACACCGCGGGCGACTCCGGCAACGTCAACCTCGACAGCCTCGCCGTGCACGAGCCCGGCGCGGAATACCCCACCCCCACCAGAGAAGTCCTGAACTGCGACTTCGCCGCCGTGTGCGAGGCGGAGACGGGCACCCTGTCGGGGCCGGCCTCCGTCAAGTCCCACCACAACGGCTTCTCCGGGCGCGGCTTCGCCACCACCCTGGACAGCACCGCGGCCCGCGACACCCTGCACACCGTCGGCGTACCCGAAGCGGGCACGTACGACGTGCAGTTGCGGTATGCCAACAGCACCTCGCCCGCCGACCCGAACGCGAAGCCGGTCACCCGGCGCGTCTCCGTCACCGCCGGATCCGCGACCACCACCGCGCGCCTCGAGCCGACCGCCGACTGGGACTCCTGGCGCACCGTCGCGGTGCCGGTGAAGCTGGCGGCCGGCGCGAACGACATCACCCTGGGCTGCCCCGACGAGGCGGGCTGCAAGGTGGACCTCGACACCGTGGCCGTCACCGCGCACGGCGCCCCGCTGCTTGCGTCGCACGCCCCGCTCGGCGGTTACCGCCGAGGCCTGGACGGCGTCAACGGAGCCGACGGCAACCCGCGCACCGTACCGGGACTGCTGTACCAGGACGGCTGGTCGCTCCTGGACGACACCGCGTCGGCGCTCTACGACCAGAAGACCGGGAAGATCACCCAGCGGCCGGAACACGACGACCACGCCTACCAGGACGGCTACGTCTTCGGATACGGCCACGACTACCAGCGGGCCCTCGCCGACCTCGCCGCACTGACCGGGCCGGACGCGCGACTCCCGCGCTGGACCTACGGCGTGTGGTTCTCGGAGTACCTCGACCGGACGGCCGCCGACTACCGCGCCCTGCTGGAGAAGATGCGCTCCGAGGGCATGCCGCTGGACAGCCTCGTCGTCGACACCGACTACAAGTCGCCCGACGCCTGGAACGGCTGGGAGTTCGACACCACGAAGTTCCCCGACCCCGACGGATTCCTGAAGGACGTGGCCGCGCAGGGCGTGCACAACTCCCTCAACATCCATCCCAGCATCATGGGATCCGACCCACAGTTCGCCCAGGCGCAGCGCACCGCCAAGGGCAAGCTGAAGAAGGGGAGTTGCGCGCCCGGCGGCGACTGCTACACCTTCGACTTCGGCGATCCCGACCAGCTCAAGGCCTACATGGAACTGCACGACACCATGGAGCGGCAGGGCGGCGAGGTGTGGTGGTTCGACTGGTGCTGCGACGACTCGCGCTCCACGTTGAAGGGTGTCACCCCCGACGCCTGGATCAGCGCCCAGTACGCCGCGCGCGGCGGTGACAAGGGGCCCGGCTTCGCCTTCTCCCGCGCCTACGGATCCCTTCAGGACGGCGGCTACGGCTCCCCGACCGCCGTGCCCACGGGCCCCTGGGCCGACAAGCGCACTACCCTGCACTTCACAGGAGACACCATGTCCTCCTGGGGCACCCTGCGCCAACAGGTCGGCTACACCCCGGGCGAGAGCGTCGCCACCGGCCTCTCCGCGATCAGCCACGACATCGGCGGCCACAACGACACCACCGGACTCCAGGGATCGGACACCTACCAGCAGGACGGGCAGACCAGGTACACCAGCAAACTGCCCGACGACCTGTACGCGCGCTGGGTGCAGTTCGGCACCTTCCAGCCGATCGACCGGCTGCACAGCAACCACGGCGACCGGCTGCCGTGGCAGTACGGGAAGACGGCGCAGGCCTCGGCGAAGAAGTTCCTCGACCTCCGCGAGAAGCTCATCCCGTACACCTACACACTCGCCGATCAGGCACACCGCACCGGCACACCGATGCTCCGACCCACCTACCTGGAGTACCCGGACCAGCAGGAGGCCTATGCCACGGCCGGCAGCGAATACCTGTACGGCTCCGACGTGTTGGTGGCCCCGGTGACCCGGCCGGGCGAGACGGCGACGACCTCCGTGTGGTTCCCGCCCGGCACCTGGACCGACTACTTCACCGGCAAGACGTACAAGGGAGGCGCGAGCCACGAGGTCACCACGGGCCTCGACACGATGCCGGTGTTCGTGAAGGCCGGCGGCATCGTGCCCACCCGCAGCGACGACGTCGCCCACGACAGCGGGAACCCGCTCACCGACGTCACCCTCACCGTCGCGCAGGGCGCCCCCGGCACCTTCAGCCTGCACGAGGACGACGGCACCCCGGCGAACGGCGGTGGCTCGGCGACCACACGGATGCGTGCCACGCAGAAGTCCGGCGAGACCACGCTCCGGATCGCCCCGACCCTCGGCCACTTCACCGGGCAGGCCACGCAGCGCACCTGGACCGTCGACTTCACGAACGGCGAACGGCCCCGGGCGGTCTGCGTCGACGGGCGGCGGGCCGCCGCGGACACCTGGACGTACGACGCCACGTCCCGCACCGTGACCGTGCACGTGCCCCGCACGTCGATCCGGCGAGCCGTCACCGTGACGAGCGGCTGCCGACGGCCGTGACGACGGCGGCCAGGCCGGCGCCCGCTCGGAGGAGCTCCACCGAGCGGGCGCCGATCCCGTCGAGGCGCTGCCGCAGGATGCGCCGCGCCTCCTGCGGACCACTGCTCTCGTGCAGCGGGTAGAGGCGTTGAGGTTCGCGGGCTGCGTGGAAGGTCCAGTAGTCGTCGAAGTCGCCGTTGTGAGGGCCACGCGGCATGCGCGTGGCCCTCTGCCATGGGTTACGTAGCGAGATCCGTCTCGCCGGCTCCCTCGGCGCCGGTTACCGTCGTCCGGTCAACTTCCGTACGGGAGACCGCTCGTGATGCTCGATCGCGCCAACTCGAGCACCGGCGCGACCCCGTCCGCACCGCACCGCACCCCACTGACACCCTGCCGTCGGCAACGGTGGCAGCGCCGCTACCCCGGCACCGCGGTCGTCCCGGTCAGTTCGGACCGCGGCGAGCCCCACTCCCGCAGTCGCGCCCCGACCCGGGCGTCCCGTTCATCGCGTACCGCCTCCTCGTATGCCTTCGCCAGTACGTCGTCGATCAGGACACGCCGCCCCGTGCGGGCCGACTCGACCGCTGCCTCGACCATCGCGAGGCTGAGGATGTTCTCGTGGACCTCGCCCATCGGCACCGTGCCGGTACGCAGGGCCGCCGTGAACACCTCGAGGGCGCCCGCGATGCCGTCAGGGGTGCGGACCGGGTCCAGAGGCGGGGCGGGCGGCGGGTCGGTTGTCGGGGGTGTCTCGCCGTCCCACAGGGCTGTTCCCTTTTCGCCGGAGAGCCGCCAGCGGCCGTTCCAGGACGTCTCGTCGCCGCCCTGGCACCAGCTGCCGTGGTACGTGTAGCGCACACCGTCGGCGAACTCGAAGACAGCGCTCGCCGCCGCGTCGCCCGCGTACCAGCTCCAGGGCGGGTTGTACGACTCGCAGTAGACCGCCACCGGTTCCGCGCCGATCAGGAAGCGGGCCGTGTCGAAGGGGTGGATCGCCATGTCCACCAGGAGCGGGTACGGCATGGCGTCGCGGAAACCGCCGAAGCGGGGCGCTCGGTAGAACTCCGTTGTCACGCCGCCGAGTTGACCGAGGCGTTCCGTCACCTCCGACCGCAGTGCGAACACCTGCGGGTTCCAGCGCCGCGACTGGCTGACCATGAACAGCTCGCCGGTCACCTCCGCGGCCGCCGCGAGGGAGAGCGCGGACGCGACCGTGGGAGCCACCGGCTTCTCGCCGAGGACGGGAAGCCCGGCCGCGAGCGCGGCGGTCGTGACCGGGTGATGGGCCTCGGGGACAGTGACGTTCACGATCGCCTGCGCACCGGTCTCCGCCGCGAGTCGCACCGCGTCCGCGCCGACCGGCAGAGCCGGGCGTCCCGTCTCGCGCGCCGCGTCCCGCGCCGCCTCCAGGTCGAGGTCGACGATGCCGACGAGCGCGGCCGTCGGCGAAGCGGCCAGCGCCCGGAGCCACGCGCGTCCCATCCCGCCGGCGCCGACCAGGAGCACGCGCAGCGGATCCTCGGGGCCGTTCGCGATGACCCGGTGGCTCATGTCGCTCATGACAGCGGCCCCTGGTACGAGCCGCCCTTGAAGAACTCGCCGGTGTCGTAGCGGAGCAGCTCCGGGTACGCGCGCTCCGGGCGGTCCGTGCGCGCCCATTGCACGCCGTTCGCGATGACCTTGCGGACGTGCTTGTGGTGGTACGTCGGGAAGTCCTGGTCGCCGGGGCGGAAGTAGAAGATCCTGCCGTGGCCGCGCCGGAAGGTGCAGCCGCTGCGGAAGACCTCGCCACCGCTGAACGACGACACGAAGACCAGCTCGTCGGGGGCCGGGATGTCGAAGAACTCGCCGTACATCTCGTCCTCGGGAATCTCGATGGGGTGCGGCACCCCTTGCGCGATCGGGTGCGTCGGGTCGACGGTCCAGATCAGCTCGCGGTCGTGCTCGCTGCGCCAGCGCAGGGTGCAGCTGGTGCCCATCAGCTTGGTGAAGATCTTCGACCAGTGCCCGGAGTGCAGCACGATCAGCCCCATGCCGGACAGCACGTGCCGGTGCACCCGCTCGACGACCGCGTCGCTGACGTCCCCATGTGCGGCGTGCCCCCACCAGGTCAGCACGTCGGTGGCGGCGAGGACCTCCTCGGTCAGGCCGTGCTCGGGCTCGTCCAGAGTGGCGGTGCGCACAATGCAGCCGTCACCGAGGTTCTCGCGGATGCCGTCGGCGATGGTGGCGTGCATGCCGTCCGGGTAGATCTTCGCGACGTGCTCCTCGATCTGCTCGTGGCGGTTCTCGCCCCAGACGGTCACACGGATCGGGGCGCTGCCCTGGGACGAAGACGGGGAAGAAGACTGGGATGCAGGCATGGGGTGAATCACCTTTCTTGGAGGGTTTCTTGGCGAGCTGCTTGGACTTGGCTACTTGACCGATCCGGCGGCCACGCCCGCGGCCACGTACCGCTGCGCCGCGACCAGCAGCAGCACCGCGGGAATGCACGCGAGCGTCGCCGTCGCCATGACCGCGCTCCAGTCGTTCACGTGCGCGCCGAGGTACTGATAGAGGCCGAGCGTCACTGGGCGGACCGTCTTGGTGGTCGTCAGCGTGAGCGCGAACAGGAAGTCGCTCCAGGCGAACAGGAACGTGAACAGGCCCGCCGTGATCAGCGCGTTGCGGCTCATCGGGACGACGATCGAGAAGAAGGCACGCGTGTGCCCGGCCCCGTCCACGCGCGCCGCCTCGACGAGCGACGGTGGGATGGCGCGCATGAACGCCAGCATGATCAGGATCGCGAACGGCACGCCGTGCGAGGCGTCCGCGACGATCAGGCCGCCGACCGAGTTGAGAAGGCCGAGCTGGTTGTACGCGCTGTAGAGGGCGTTGGCGATGACGATGCCCGGGATCATCTGGCTGATGAGGATGCCGAGCAGGACCGGGCCCGCCCAGCGCAGCTTGAAGTGCGCGAGCACATACGCGGCCGGCGTCGCGATGAGCAGGCTGACCGCGACGCTGCCCAGGGCCACGGTCAGGCTGGTGATCAGGTTGTGGCCCTGGTCGCGGACGGCGGCCGCGTAGCCGTCGAAGTCGAAGGTGCGGGGGAACCAGTCGGTGGCGGTGGCCGCGCTGCCGGGCTGGAAGGAGACGTTCACCATCCAGTACACCGGGAACAGCATGAACGCCATGAGTACGAGGCCGATTGCGGTGTTGCCCCAGGCCCGGCCGGCGTCGCCGCGGGCGGGGGAAGGTGTCGATGAAGCCATGGCGGACCTCACTCGTCGACGGCACGCCGGTTGGCGCGCAGGTAGAGGACGGCGAAGACGAGGGACATCACGATGAGCACATTGCTCAGCGCGGCGCCCTGCCCGAAGTCGAAGGTCTGGAAGGAGAGTTGGTAGGACTGGGTGGCCAGCGTCTGGGTGGCGTTGGCCGGGCCGCCGCCGGTGAGACCGAGGATGATGTCGAGCACCTTGAGCGTGTAGACGATGCCGAGGACGAGGACGACGCTCACCACCGGGCGAAGCAGCGGCCATGTCACATGGCGGAAGGCGCGCCGGCCGGTGGCTCCGTCGAGGGCCGCCGCTTCGTACAGCTCCTCGGGGATGTCCTGGAGCCCGCCGTACAGGATCGTCGCGTTGAAGGGGATGCCGATCCAGATGTTGACGCCGATGACGGCGACCAGGGCGAGGGATGTCGTGGACAGCCAGCCCGGGTGCCCTTCGGTGAGGTGGAGGGCGGCGAGGAACTGGTTGAGCGCGCCGTGGTCCTGGTCGAGGATCCAGCGCCACACCGCACCGGAGACGATCAGCGGGATCAGCCACGGCAGCAGGAGCAGCGAGCGGAAGAGTCCGCTGAGCGGGAAGCGGCGCCGGAAGAAGACGGCGACGGCGAGGCCGATGACGAACTGCCCGAGCAGCGAACCCGCCGTGAACAGCAGCGTGTTGAGCATCGCCTGGGTGAACACGGACGAGCCGAGCACGGCCGCGTAGTTGTCCAGGCCCACCCAGGGCGCCTCGCCGGTGTAGTACGTCTTCGTCGTGTAGTGCTGGAACCCCATGACGAGGTTGCGCACCACCGGATAGCCGAAGAACGCGAGCAGGTAGACGAGCGCGGGGCCGAGGGCGAGGACCTGGAAGAGGCGGCTGCGGCCCGCCGACGTCTGCCACCAGCGGGGGCGCGGCGGGGCGCTGCCGGAGTGCGCCGTGGATGCCGCGGGCCCTTCGGCGGCTTCGGCGGTCAGGATCGCGTCAGTCATTCTGGGCCTGCCTCACTGCCTGCGTCGGCGTGGCGCCGCCGGTGAGCGCGTTCTGCAGGGCGGTGTAGATACGGGTGGCGGCCTTCGGCCACGCGGGGCCGAGCAGCGCGGTGCGGGCACGGGCGGTGCGCACCTGGTCCGCGAAGGCACGGAGCCGGGGGTCGTCGGCCGCGAGCCGCTCGGCGAGGTCGGTGCGCGCGGGTACGAGATCGCGCAAGCGGCCCAGCTTCAGCTGCACACGCTCGGAGTTCATGCAGGCCACGAACCGGGCCGCCGTCTTCTGCGTGCGCCGGTCGCCGGTCTGCGGCAGCGTGAACGTCTCGCCGCCCAGCGGCGCCACGGACGTCTTCTTCCCCTCGGGCACGGGGATCTTGGCCACGCCGAATTCGAGGCCCTTCTTCTTGTGCGCCTCGTCGAGCAACGGCAGCTGCCACGGGCCGTTGACCATCATCGCGAGGTTGCCGTTCTTGAACTGGTCGTTCACGTCTGCCTGCGACCAGTTCACGACCGACTTGGGCGCCGATCCGTCGGCGACGAGGTCGCGCCACAGACCCACGGCCTGCGCGGTGGCCGGGGTGGCGAGGTCGCGTTCGGTACCGCCGTTGGACCACATGAACGGCAGGAACTGCCAGGAGCCCTCATAGTTGGCGACGGCGGAGAAGCCCATCCCGTACGTGTCCGATCCGGTCAACTCCTGTGCGGCGCGCCTGAGTTCGCTCCACGTTCCGGGCGGCTCGACTCCAGCCTCCTTCAACAGCTTCTTGTTGTAGAAGAGCGCGAGGGTATTGGCCGCCGGCTGCAGCCCGTAGACCTTTCCGCGGTACGTCGACGACGCGACGACACCGCGCGCGTACCCCTTCGTACTCAGGCCGAAGTCGGCGATGGGCGCCAGCGCACCGACGGAGGCGATCTGCTGCAGATCCGGGTTGTCGAGCATCAGGACGTCGGGCAGCGTGCGCGACGCGGCCTGCTGCAGTACACGCGGCATATAGCCTGCGCCGGCCACCGATTCGCGGTCGATACGGACCCCGAGGCGCCGGCCGCAGGCGGCGTACAGCCGGTCGTAGATCTTGGTGTCGGGTTGGTTGGTGTAGTAGTCGAGCACCCGCAGGCTGACGACGCGCCCCGAGGAGTCCACCCCGGGCTCGACGCCGTTGCCGCAGGCGGTGAGGGTGAGGGTGAGGGCGAGGGCGCTGGGCAGCAGGGTGCAGCCGATCAGTCGCCTTCGCCGCCTGCGTATCGTGCGCGCGGGTATCTCTCGCCATTGAGACATGCGCTTCCTCCCGGTCGATGGTCCGGTCGATACGTATCGATGACGCGCTGCTTGGTGCGGGTGCCGGCCACGGGGCGGGCGTGGGTCAGGGGGACGAGGACGTGACCGTGGGGCCTGGAGTGGGCGACGTGCCAGGGGTGTTGGTGTCCGGGACGGTCGACGTGACCGTTGTGACGGTGGTGCTGGTATCCGGGACGGCCGTCGTGGCCCGCCTGGTCAGCCGCGGTGCCACCAGCTCGACCGTGGACGAGGCCCCCGCACCCTCCTTGTCCAGGAGGCGGAACAGCAGGTCCATGGCACGGCGGGAGACCTCACGCGGCTCCGTGGACACATTGCTCGGTTCCGAGGGCTCGGCGACGGCTCGCTCGTCGGTGCACAGCGCCACGACGGCGGCGTCCTCTCCGGGCACCCTGCCGAGCGCGCGCAGCGCCGCGAGCACGTGCGGCAGCGCGCGGTGCCCGGCGACGACGAACCCCACCGGCCCCTCCGTGTCCGCGAGTTGGCGTCGCACCTCCTCCGTCACCGGACCGTGCTCGGGCTCCAGCGGGCTGACCGAGCGGAAGCCGAGGCCCGCCACCGCGGCGGCCCGCTCGGCCCCGCGCGCGAACCGCGCCACATAGTTGAGGCCGCGTGCCACCTCCGACTCGGCGTGCCCGAGCAGGACGACCCTGCGCAGCCCGCAGGCGGCCAGCTCCTCCACGGCGAGCCGCCCCGCCATGCTGAAGTCCAGGTCCACGCAGTGCAGTTCGGACGGCACGTCGGGCACACCGATCGTCACCACGGGTACTCGGAGCGCGGCGGCGACCGGGATCCGCTCGTCGTCCGCCTCGATCCCCATCAGGACGACGGCGTCGCACAGCGCGCGCCCGGCGAGCCGGCGCAGTCCATCGGCCCCCTCGTCGGCGGTGACCAGGAGCACATCGTGGTCCCGCTCACGGGCGCAGGTGGTGATCGTGTCGAGGAACGGGATCAGCCCCGCGGGATCGCCGGCGGTCCCGAAGGGCACCACCAGACCGATCACCCGCGTCCGCCTGCTCACCAGCGCCCGCGCCCCGGCATGCGGCTGGAAGCCCAGCTCCCGGATGGCGTCCTCGACCCGCCGCCGGGTGTCGGCGGAGACCGGGCGCCGGCCGTTGAGTACGTACGAGACGGTGCTCTGCGCGACTCCGGCGAGCCGCGCGACGTCCCTGCTGGTGGCCGACATCGTCCTGCCTCACCTGCCTCATCCGCGTCGCGGGCCGGAGGTACGCACGCCTCTCCTGCGCGGTGTGCGCGTCGATATCCATCGATACGTACGTCGGCACACGCGATGCACGCCGCGGAACGTCGATGCGTATCGATGGTGTCTGTCCGGGACGCTAAAGGGGGCTTGCGACGGGGGTCAATCCCCTTGCAGCAAGCGATGGTTGATGCCGACAGGGGGAGCGCGTGGATGAGGTGGTGCTGGTTCCGGATCAGGGTGCGGTCCAGAGGCTCGCGCCGGCAGGTCTGTATCCACCGTTCCATGATCGAGCCCCTGGAAGTCCTTCAACCCCCTTGCCCCTCACCGTCGTTGGGTTCGTCGCCCACGCCGAGCGTGCAGACCGTCCTGCTCACCCCCGACCAGCGCATACCGCTCTACACCGACGGTCTCACCCCGCTGCTCGTCCAGCCCACCGCCGGCCTGCTGACGGGGCCGGCTCCCCGTACCGAAGAACGAAGACGTACCGAGCGCGACACAGGACAATCTCGGCCAGTCGTGATCGGGAGGCGACGCTTCCGGTCACTTTCGTGCCGACCGTCCCGCGGTCCGAGCGCAGCCGCCATGCTGCCGCCCCACGGCGGGAGAGTGAGGAAGGGTGCGGCCATGCGGCGGCAAGGAGCGGGGAACCTCCCCCCGGAGACATGCGAGTTGTACGGCAGGCAGCAGGAACTGGCGGAGGTCCGGCGGCTGTTCGACGACGGCGCCCGGCTTGTGACGCTGGCCGGGGTCGGCGGGGTGGGCAAGACACGGCTCGCGCTGCGGGCCGCGCACGAGGCGCAGCCGTCCTTCCGGGACGGGGCGTGGTGGGTGGAGCTCTCGTCGCTGCGCCGGGGCGCGCTGCTCGCACACGCCGTCTCCGAGGTGCTGGCGCTGACCGATCAGACGACGCGGCCCATGATCGATGTGCTGGCCGACTACCTGGCGGGGCGCGAGGTGCTGCTTGTCCTGGACACCTGCGAGCACCTGGTCCACGAGTGCGCGCTGGCCGCCGATGTGCTGCTGCGGGCCGCGCCGGGGCTGCGGATCCTGGTCACCAGCCGCCGCCCTCTGCGTACGCACATGGAGCGGCCGCTGACCGTCGACCCACTGCCCGTACCCGAGGGCGAGGACGCGGCATACGGTGGTGCGGACGCGATGGCCCTGCTGGCCGACCGGGCCGCCGAGGCGGTGCCCGGCTTCGCGGTGACCGAAGCCAACCGGCCCGATCTCGTACGCCTGTGCCGCTCCCTGGACGGCCTCCCGCTCGCCATCGAACTGGCCGCGGCCCGCCTGCGCGACCTGTCCGTGGTCGAGCTGACCGAGAAGCTGGACGACCGCTTCGCCGTCCTGGGTACCACCGACGAGGTGGTGGACGACGCGGAGCCGCCCTGGCACCAGGCGCTGCGTACCGCGATCGGCTGGAGCCACGAACTGTGCACCCCGGCCGAACGGCTGCTCTGGGCCCGCCTTTCCGTCCTCGTCGGCGGCTTCGACGTCGAGGCCGCCCGGGCGGTGTGCGCCGACGCGCGCCTTCCCGAGGACGCGATCTCGGGGCTGCTCGCCTCCCTGACGGACAAGTCGATCGTGAGGTGGGAGCCGACCGGCGGCGGCGAGCGCTACCGGATGCTCGACACCATCCGCGAGTTCGGCGCCGCCTGGCTGCGCGGTCTCGGCGAGGAGTCCGCGCTGCGCCACCGGCACCGGGACCACTTCCGGGCGCTGGCCCAGGCCGCGGATGCCGGCTGGACGGGGCCGGACCAGGTCACCTGGCACGACCGGACGACCACCGAACACGCCAACCTCCGCGCCGCCCTCGACTTCTGCCTCGCCGAGCGGGACGGGCACAGCGGGCTGCAGATGGCCGGGGCGCTGTGGTTCTTCTGGTACGCCTGCGGCTTCGCCCAGGAGGGTGTGTACTTCCTCGACCGGGCCCTGGACCTGGATCCGGCCCCCGGACCGGACCGCGCCAAGGCCCTGTGGGCCCGCGGTATGGCCGGGCAGACCGTGGGTGACATGGCGACCGGCCTCCGCCTCCTCGACGCCTTCCGGAAGGCCACGGCCGACGACGCCGATGAGACCGCCCCGGTCGCCGCTGCCCTTCTCGAGGGCACCTGTCTCGCACTGAGCGGTCGGCAGACGCAGGCAGCCGAGGCGCTCGACGCGGCGTCGCGCACCCCGCCGTCCCCCGGGCGCTACGACGCGGCCTGGCTGCTCGTCCAGGTCGCCCGGGCTTACGTCCACATCCAACTCGGGCAGGTCGCCGAGGGGGCGGTCGTCGCGGACCGTCTCTGCGCCGTATGCGACGACCGCGGCGAGACGCATGCCCGCGCCTGGGGCGACCTCCTGCGCGGCCTCGCCGCGCTGGCCCTGGGACGGGCGGCAGAGGCCGAAGCCCATGTCCGCGACGCCCTCGACGGTAAACATCGCGTCCACGACAGCCTCGGCATCGCCATGGCCCTCGACGTACTCGCCTCCGCGACGGTCGCATCAGGGCACGCCGAGCGAGCCGCCCAACTCCTCGGCGCCGCCGACCGGGTATGGCAGATCCTCGGTTCCCCTCAGATGGGAGCTCCCGAACTCGTCGCCGCCCGCCAGGCGTGCGAGGCGCAGGCCCGGCAGGCCATCGGCGACGACACCTATGAGACCGCCTTCCGTGCCGGCTACGACAGCGACACCGACGCCGGCATCACCCGTGCCCTCTCCAGGCCAGGGACCGCCTCACCGCACCCCGAGATCGACTGACCCCTGATGGAGTCCGGTAGCAGATGGCTTCGACCCAGCGGGCGTCAAGTCCGTTCTTCCTCGGTTCGTGATTGCTCGATCGTGGTACAGAGTGCTGCGCAGGCAGCCTGTTCGGTATGTCCATGCTGAGATGCGGGGCGTGAAGAGAGATCCGTTCCTCAGCGATTTCCCGGCCTGATCGGCGGTGTTGTACTACTTCACGCTGTGGCGAGAGGAGGGGCTCGACCAGCGGATCACGACGGGGGCGGCGTAATCCACGGGCCGTGGTTCTTCACAGTGTCGTAGATGCGGGACTCGAGCCATTGAGCGATGAGTCACCAAATATCTTGCTTTCCGGCCAAATTGACGACGCCCTCTCGTCGCCCATTGCCTTCCGTCACGGCGGGACTACTTTCACCCGTGGAAGCACCATCCACGGTGAGCGGAAGGGGTTCCACATGTCCGGATTCGCAGTCCACCCCCTCGGTGCGACGCAAGCCCCCACGGAACCACGCGGCGGAATCCGCGTACCCGAGGCGACGTGGCAGCTCGACGGCGGCTGGGGCTGGGTGTACTTCGCCCAGGGCCACGACGCCATCCAGCAGCCGATCATCCTCTCGGACGGCTTCCACCCGGGTGAGTCCGACCGCAACGCGCTCTACCTGGGGTTCAACGACCCGAACGGCTTCCCGCTGATCAACGAGCTGAACCAGCGGGGCTACGACGTCATCATCCTCGGCTACCAGGACTGCACCGCCTCGATCTACGACAACGCCAGGACGGCGACCACCGCGATCATGCGGGCGAACGCCGAGAACCTCACCGACACGCCGTTGGTCGTCGGGGGCTTCAGCATGGGCGGGTTGATCCTGCGCTACGCGCTGCTGCGCCTCGAATTGATGAGGATGGACCACCGCGTCTCGGTCTACTTCTCCTTCGACACCCCGCACTCGGGCGCCTGGATCCCGGTCAGCCTGCAGTCCTTCGCGTACTACATCCAGCCCCTCTACTCCGGGCTGGCCGACATGATCGACAGCCCCGCCGCCCGGCAGATGCTGTGGCGGCACAAGACGAGCTTGGCCGCGGACCCCGTCGAGCACCCGGACCGCACGGAGTTCGTGGCGCAGTTGAAGCGGATGGGCGACTGGCCGATGCGTCCGATGAAGATCGGCCTGGCGAACGGGCGCGGCGACGGCCAGGGCAACGGCAACCCGGCCGGCAGCGCCGCGTTCAAAGTCACCGGCGGGCTGTACACGGGCACCGAGCTGTATCTGCAGCCCAGCGGAGAAGCGGAAACCGTCGCCAAGCTCTGCAGGCTGCTCGGCTTCCCGGTCTACAAGCGCACTTCGGGCTACCCCGAGCTCGACAGCGCCGCGGGCGGCACCCTCGACTCGTTCGGTATCGCCGCCGAGACGCTGAACGCCCTCACCGGGCAGGCCGCCGAAGCGCCGTATCCGACCATCACCTTCGTGCCCAGTATCAGCGCCCTCGCCGTCGACGGCGCCGACATCGGCACGCAGCAGGACCTCGATCTGGACATCGACCAGCTCGACGCGGGTCGCTTCCCCTTCGACGTCTGCAAGACGTCGCCCGACAACACCGGCCACACCGAGATCACCCGCGATCTCTGCGCGTGGCTCGTCGACCAGCTCCCGGCCAAGTAGCCACCGCACAGTCTCCTCGCCGGTGCGGGCCCGCCTGCAGCTCGGTGCCGCGTCCCTTCGCCGTCAGCTGAGGGCGGGCCCAACTCATCGCCGAGCCGCCCCTTCGGAAGGGCGCTTGACTGCGCTGCGGCGGCCTCGCACCGACCGGCCCAGGGCGGCGTGGGCCTTCGTGAGTCTGTCGACCGCAGTGTCGAGCACCTCGTTCGGGAGGGTGAAAGGAAGCCGCAGGTAGCGGTCCAGTGCGTCGTCGGGGGAGAAGTGGAAGCCCGGTGTGAGGGCGAGGTTGTGGGTGGCCGCCAGGTCGGCCAGGTGGCGGGAGTCGGCGTCGAGGAGTTCGAGCCACAGGGACAGCCCGCCCCGCGGCACCTGGAACCGGCACCAAGGCGGGGCCGACAGGCGCACGGCCAAGTGGTCACGCCGGCTTCGGAGTTGGGCGCGTCGACGGTCGAGGACTGCCTCTTTGCGCTCCAGGAGTCGGCGGAGTTCGGCGCGGTCCTCCTCCGCCATCAACAGGCCGGTGGGGGTGAGGGGCTGGGAGGCCGGCCGGGCCGAAACACCCAACTGCGCCAGGAAATCGACGAACTCTTCGACCGCCGGGGTCTCCCTCTCCCCGCCAACATCATCGAGTGCTCGACGATCCTCACGCTGAAGCCGGTCCTCGTGGAAACAGACGCCGTGGCTCCGCTGCCCATGCTGATCGGCGCACGGGACCCGCTGCTCGACGTGCTGCCCTGGCACTGGACACCGTGCCGCGCGAGATCGGGATCACTACGCTCGCCGACCGGCCGCCGTCCGACAGCACCCGTCTCCTGATCAAGGAAATCGTGGCAGTCGCCCGGGAGACCGATCCTGTGCTGTGGGAGCCGAGGTGAAGGGCAGTTTTCGAACGGCCATTCTTCTGTTGCTCCCGCGCTCCCAGGTCAGTCGGAGAATGCGGCGAGATATGACGCCGCGCACGTCTGTGGTGTGGATCGGGAGGTCACGACGTGGCCGACGACGGTCACCGGCGGATCGAGCGGCACGTGTGTCACCCTGCCGGACAGCGGCGCGGCAAGCTGTTCGGCAGGCATCAGCGTCCAACTCTCGGGGTCTTGGCCGACTTGGAACAACACGTTGACCAGGTCCCCGGCAGGCGGTCTCGGCGGCGCGACGGGCAGGACGGCGAGCATGGCGTCGTGCAGGGGCGGGTCGGTATCGGGTGACGGTAGGCGCAGTCCGGCGGGGTCGAGGTCCTGCAGGCTGAGGGACGGTTTACCGGCGGCCCAGTGGTCGGTCGACAGCACTGCGTGCAGTGGCTCGGACCAACTGGGCAGCACCCGAAGCCCGGGCTCCGCGACCGCGCCGCGGACCAGCGCGAGATCGAGGTCGCCGTCGCGGACTGCGGCCAGACGCGCGGTCACCGGCAGGTCGACGAGGTGCGGAGCTGCGGGGCGATCACTGTCACGCAGGCGGGCCAGCGCCCGGTCGAACCGCGGGGTGACGCAGGACGCCAGGCCGATGCGCAGCGGGGCCGCCGCTTCGCCGGCGACCACCCGGACGCGAGCCGCGGCGGTCAGCGTCTCCCGGGCCGCTACCAGCACCCGTTCGCCCACCGCTGTGAGCCGGACGCTGCGCGATGTGCGCTCGAGCAACTGGACGCCGAGTTCCCGTTCGAGCCGGGCGATCTGCTGGCTGACCGCCGATTGCACGATGTGCAGCCGTTCGGCCGCCCGGCCGAAGTGCAGCTCTTCGGACACGGCCACGAAATATTGCAACGCCCTCAGTTCCACCCCTCTGATCTATCACGCGATGTGATTGCTGGCTATCGATCCTGACCGTTGTTCGCGCATCGCACGCCGGGTGGGATGGATCTATGAAGACACCAACACTTGGCATCATCGGCACGGGCATGGTCGGCGCAGGGGTGGCCCGTCGTGCCGTGGCCGCCGGCCTCGATGTCATCCTGAGCAACACGCGTGGTCCGAAGTCACTGGGCGGTCTGGTCGCCGAGCTCGGCCCGCGGGCCCGGGCCGCCACCCCGGCCGACGCCGCCGGCGAGGCCGATCTCGTTCTGGCCGCGGTGCCGTTGAACGCCCGCAAGCAGCTGCCGATCGCCGAACTAGTCGGCAAGACGGTGATCGACCCGATGAACTACGCGGTCTACCCCGGGGCAGAGATCGCGGAGCTCGACGACAACGAGTTGACCTCCAGCGAACTGGTCCAGCGTGACCTGCCGGGCGCCCGGGTGGTGAAGGCGTTCCACAACATCGGCCCCAAGCAGCTTCAGTCGCTGGCCCGCCCGGCCGGGGCTGTGGACCGTACCGGAATTCCCCTCTCGAGTGACGACCCGGCGGCGAAGAAGGAGGTGGCGGATCTGTTGGACCTTCTGGGATTCGACGCGGTGGACCTCGGTTCCCTGGCGGAGAGCTGGCGCAGCGAACCCAACACCCCGCTGTACGCCGTCGCCTACACCGGACAGCCTCCGACCGGCCTCAGCATCCCGGACGTGGTGGCCTGGTTCCAGAACGCCCCCGGGGTACCGATCCCGGCCGCCCGGATCACGGAACTGGCCGCGACCACCACGCGGGGGCCCGCCGGCTTCCGGTTTTGAGAACCGCGATCAGCGGGGGCAGATGTACGTCGACGGTGTCGTGACCCACTCGTCGTCCAAGTTGCTGCTGCTTTCCCACGCCACCTTGACCTTCGCGCGGACGAGCTTTCGTGCCGACGAACCGCACGAGTACGTGTCGGTGCGCGCGACGTCCTGCCCGTACTCGTAGACGGGGTAGGGGACCTCCTGCCGGAGGATCTCCCAAGCACCGTTCGTGTAGTACTCGAGCCGCACCCCGGCGACCATGACCTTGTAGACGGTGCCGCCGGTGGTGTCGGTCACCCGGCCGTGCGCGTTGAAGACGCCGGTGGACGGCATCTCGATGTTGGCGCAGCGGACGACCGCCTCGCCGTTGCAGTTGTGCGCGATCTGGGTGGCGGACGCCGGCGCGGCGGTCAGCATGGTCATCCCGAGCGCGGTGCCGACGACGGCCGTCAGGCCGCTCATGAACTTTCCGTAGGTTCGCATGGCAGGAGACTGTCGGGCGCCGTCGGCGGAAGATTGCAGCATCCTGCAGCCGATGGCGGTTGCGGTCGGGTCAGGCGGGGGTCCGGCTCAGGAGCTCGCGGAGCCGGACCCCCGCCACGAAGCGGGTCGGTGCGTCGAGGAGATCGAGGATCACGGCGACCTCCGTCCGGACCGTGCGCACGCTCAGTTCGAGCCGGCGGGCGATCTGCTCGTCCGACGAACAGGTGAGCAGGAGTGCGACGACTCGGCGCTGGCGTTCGGTGAGGCCGTCGGCGGGTGGCTCCTCGGCGGCGCACGGGTACGTCGTCGCACGCACCGCGTCCCAGTACTGGCGCGCGGCGGCCATGCACGCGGCATCCCGCACGACGATGACGGTCGTCTGGTTGCGGACGATGGGCCCCTCGAGGAGCACCTCGACCCCGTCGACGATCTTCATCTCCAACGGCCCGTAGCCGAAGAAGTACACCTCCGGGTCCTCGCCGGACAGCACGAGCCGCGCCTCCGGGCTCAGCGTGTCGCGGTGCCACACGCTGATCATCCGGAGACCGGCGTTCATCGCGTAAGTGTTGATCGGGAGGCTCACGGCGAGCCGCTCCACGGAACCGCTGGGCTTGACGGAATCGAGGGTGCACCGGGCCGGGAGCTCGCGGCTGAGATTCTGGTTGATCTCCTCCCCGCCTCGTCCGACGACACGCGCGGCGGCCGGCTGCCCGCGTTCCATCGCCCGGACCACCCGCAGCCGTTCGGCCTCCAGGCGCGTCATCGCCTCAGTCACCCGCAGCCGTGCCGGTCCGGAGAACCGCACGGGATCGGCGAACACCGAGAAGTCCTGTTCGGGCAGTGCGCGTTGGTCCACCGTTCCCCCTCCGGTACACCCCGGCCTGTGGAGAAACGGCCGTCAACCAGGCCGGAATACTAGCGCCCTGCCTGCGAATTCACACGAAGTCACACCAGGCCAGGTCGGGATCGCTTCCCGGGCGGGGTCCACGGCAGTCGTCGATGGTGCCCCGTCGAGTCGAGTGGTGCAAGCAGCCCGGCGCCGCGGACCGACAGGCGTCGTAGACGCTCTGGTCTGATGCGGCGGGGTCAGTCGGCGATGTCGACTCCGTAGCCGCGCGCGAGGGCGTCGAGTCCGTGGTCGTAGCCCTGTCCGACGGCGCGGAAACGCCAGAGGGGGCCGCGGCGGTAGAGCTCGGCCAGGACCAGTGTGCGCTCGCTGGTGGCGGCGTCCAGTGTCGCGCGTGTCAGGAGGGCGGCGCTGTCGCCGGGTGCCGCGGCGACCTGGACGGCGCCGACGTCGCCGAAGGACGGGCCGCCGTCGATGGCCGCGGCGATCACCACCCGGTGTGAGGACGGGGGCAGGGAAGCGACGTCGACGGTGATGGTCTGTTCGGCCGGGCCGTTGGTGAGCAGGTGGACGGTGCCGCCCGGGTTCTCCGGGGCGCCGTAGAACACGAAGTCCTCGTCGAAGGTGACCTGTTCGTCCTCGTCGAGTACGAAGGCGACGACATCGACCTCACCGTGTTCCCAAGGTGCCCAGGACGCGGTGACATGCCACGGCGACGTGCGGGCGGGCAGGTCGATGACGCCGCCGCGGGGAAGGACATGGGGTGCCGCGGCGCCGACAGGCGTGGCGGTCACGGCCGGATCGACGAGCCAGCGCTCGTCGTGCACCGAAAGCCCCAGTTCCGTGATGCGCCGCATACGGCGGTCGTTCTCCCCACCAGGGAGGACGACGACGTCCGTGACGCTGCGCGAGAGATTGACCGCGGCGGAGGCGCCGAGTTCGACGACGAGGTTGCGCGCGCAGGCTGCCTCGGTGTGTGTGCCGCCCAGGACGAGGACGCGACGTCCTGACAGGGGCCTTGCACCTGATCCGATGGGGGCGGGCTCGGCCTGGCGCGGGGCAGGGATGGCCGGTGCCGGTCCGGGCTCCTGATGCCCCGCTCCGGCTCCTACGCCGCTGAGCAGCTGGACGAAGGTGTCCTCGTCGATGACGGGCACCCCTTCGGTGGCGGCCCGTCGTGCCTTCGCCGATTCGGTCGTAGGTTCGTTGCTGACCAGGACGCTGGTGTGGTGGCTGACCGAGCCCATCATGTTGAGTCCGGCGGCAACGCCTCGGCCGATCAACTCGGCCCGCGCACAAACGGTTTCCCCGGTGATCGCGACCTTCATGCCCTGCCTCAGCGGTGAGCCCGGAGCCAGCCGACCAGGATTGCGGTACGCGCAAGGCGTCTTGGGCGGCGTGGGTGTGAACTGGGACTCGGCACGGGGCGGGCAGTTCACGAGGGGCAACTGGAGTGCGAGCCGGGCCGCCTCTTGCAGCGATGCTCGCAGGATTCCGGCCAGGACTCGCGTGTCGTCCAGCGCGTCGTGCGCGTGCCGCTGCGGTACGCCGTAGTGGGCGGCCAGGGTGCCCAGCTTCATGTCGGCTGTCGGTGGGTCCACCTGCCGGTTCAGGGCGAGGGTGCACAGCCGCTGCGAGACCGGCAGCCACATGCGGGCCCGGGCGAACTCGTAGGCGAGGAAGTCGTAGTCGAACTGTGCGTTGTGGGCGACCAGAACACGGTTCTGCAGCATTGCGCCGATGCGCTCGGCCACCTGGTCGAAGGTGGGCGCGCCGCGCAGCCGCTCGGTGGTCAGCCCGTGCACCTCGACCGGCCCCGGATCACACCCCGGATCGAGGAGTGTGGAGAACTCCCCGGTCTGTTCGCCGTCCCGCCCGATGGTGACCACGGCGACCGACAGCACCCGGTCGCGCCGGGGTATCAGCCCGGAGGTCTCCACGTCGACGAGGGCCCAGTCGTGGGCGTAGCCGTCCATGGGGGTGAGGTCGAAGGAGGGCGAGGCGAGACTCATGAGGCAAGGATGAACGGGCATACACGCCACCTCAACCTTCATGCACTTTTGTCTTCATATTGCAATTGCGGCGAGGGCGCCGTGTGGGGTCCGCGGCAGACTGGCCCTGACGTGGGCGTGCATGTTGTGCGTCCGATGTGATGACTCAACGGGCGGCAAGGTTGCACCGGTTGACCGCCGGACAGCGTCGCAGGTGTCCAGAACCCCAGCCCTGTCGGCAGGGCCGGGGCTCAATGGCGGGAGTGGTCAGCTGATGACTCCGGCAGTGGAGGCGGCACGCAGCCAGTCCGGGTACTCGCCCATGAGCTGGTCGTAGAGGACTCCGTCGGGGATGAGCTTGGGGTCTTTGCCTGCCGGGAAGAAGCCGGCGTTGTCGACGATCCGCTTCTTCGGTACGGCCAGTTCGTCGAGCTTGTGCAGGAACTTGAACTCGTCGTCGCCGTAGCCGATGAACTGCCAGAAGATCGGCAGCTTGGCTGCTTTGCACAGGGTCTGTTCGGCAGCGCGGCGGGAGTCGGGGGAGCCGTCGGTCTGGAAGATGACGAACGCGGGCGTCTTGGCGCCGCTGGCGAGGTAGTGGTTGATGACGGCGTCCATGGCGGCGGCGTAGTTCGTGGTCCCCATGTGGCCGAGCGCATCGTGGAGTTTGGCGATCCGGCCGACGTAGTTGTCCAGGCTGATGTCGACGGTGTCGTGGGCCTCGGTGTCGAAGAAGACGAGGGGCACAACTCCGTCGTCGTCCAGGTTCGCGGACAGGGCGAGGGCCTGCTCGGCGAGGTGCTGCATGCTGCCGTCCTTGTAGTAGCCGCGCATGCTTCCGGACCGGTCGAGGACGAGGTAGACGGCGGCTTGTCGCCCGGTGAGGCCCTGCTTCTGCAGGGAGACGGCGGCCGTCTTCGTGAGGCTGACGAGTCCGGTGGGAATCTTCTCGAGGTCGATCGGCATACGGGTGTGCTCCTTGCGTGGTCGTGAGTGGTTGACGGCTGGAGGAGCCGGATGGTTGTGGTGAAGCCGGCTCTACGCCTGTCGGGTGCGGACGGCCCTCGCCGATCGGGGCGCGACCGTACCGGAGGAGCCTGTGGCCTGTCGTCCCGACAAGTTCGTGCGCGCGCGTTCACCTCGTGCCCGAGCCCGTCCTCCGCATGCCGAAGTGTGTGTTCTGGCCCAGGCTGGATACGCGGGGTCATGGATCAGACCACGCTTCGGACGTCGGACGAGGGAGCAGAGCACCCATGGCAACCGGTGCCTTCGACTCGGCAGTGTCACTGACCGTGAACGGCAAGGGCTGCGATCTCACGGTCGACCACCGCGCCACATTGCTGGACGTCCTGCGCGAGCGGTTGGATCTGACCGGCGCGAAGAAGGGGTGCGATCACGGTCAGTGCGGCGCCTGCACCGTGCTCGTCGATGGGCGCCGCGCCAACAGTTGCCTGCTGCTGGCCGTGGCCCAGGAGGGATGTGACATCACCACGGTCGAAGGTCTGCGCGCCGACGACGGTCGTGATGGCTTTGATGGTGAGGGCGAGGGCGGGGGAGGGGACGACGACGGTGAACGTCACCTGCACCCGCTCCAGCGCACCTTCCTCGACCGGGACGCCTTCCAATGCGGCTACTGCACCCCCGGCCAGCTCTGCTCGGCCGTCGGTGCCATCGCCGAGGCCGAGGCGGGCCACCCCTCGTACGTGACGGATCCGGGCGCGGATCCGGGCGCTCCCGTCGCGCTGAGCAGGGACGAGATCCGCGAGCGGCTCAGTGGCAATCTGTGCCGCTGCGGGGCCTATCCGCACATCGTCGAGGCCGTCGAGGACGTGACCCGATGAAAGCCTTCCAGTACGTACGGGCCCACAGCGTCGACGAGGCGACCGCGGCCCACGCGAGTCACCCCGGCTCCCGCTACCTGGGCGGTGGCACCAACCTCGTCGACCTGATGAAGCTGGGGGTGGAGACGCCCGGAACCCTGGTCGACGTCAGCGGGCTGCCGCTGGACGCGGTCGAGGAGCTCGCCGATGGATCCGTGCGCGTCGGAGCGACCGTCCGCAACAGCGACCTCGCCGCCCACCCCTTGGTGCGCACCCGCTATCCCGTGCTGTCGCAGGCACTGCTCGCGGGGGCCTCGGGGCAGCTGCGCAACATCGCCACGACCGGCGGCAACCTCCTGCAGCGCACCCGCTGCCCCTACTTCCAGGACCTGGGCAAACCCTGCAACAAACGCGAGCCCGGCACCGGCTGCGGGGCGCGCGACGGCGTCCACCGCGACCAGGCGGTCCTGGGGCACTCGCCGCAGTGCATCGCCACCCACCCCTCGGACATGGCGGTCGCGCTCGCCGCACTCGACGCCCAGGTGGAGCTGCATGGCGCGGCAGGTCGGCGCACGGTGCCCGCGGCCGAGTTCCACCGGCTGCCCGGTGACCGTCCGGACCTGGACACCGAGATCGCGCCCGGGGAACTCGTCACCGGTGTCCTGCTCCCGGCCGCCACCGCCGGGCTGCCTTCCGCCTACCGAAAGGCGCGCGACCGCGCTTCGTACGCCTTCGCGCTCGCCTCGGTGGCCGTTGCCCTGAGGGTGGAGGACGCCGTGGTGCGCGAGGTCCGCATCGCGTTCGGCGGTCTGGCGCACCGCCCCTGGCGGGCCGTGCGCGCCGAGCAGGCACTGACGGGCGGGGCCGCGGACGACGAGGCGTATCAGCGGGCCGTCGACGTGGAACTCGCGGCCGCCGAACCGCTGCGCGACAACGCGTTCAAGGTGCGCCTCGCCCGCAATCTGGCGTGCGACATGCTGCGCCGCCTGACGCCACCCGCACGTTCCTGACACGGCAGGCCGCCTCACCACACATGCATTCCAGGGAGCCAGGGAGAAGAACCATGCCGGACACCACCAGCGCTCTCGGGTCGCCCGCCGCCCGCAGGGAAGGCCCGGCCAAGGTGACCGGGGCCGCCCGTTACGCGGCCGAACACACCCCCGAGGGTTGCGCCTACGCCTGGCCGGTACCGGCCGGCGTGGCACGGGGTGAGGTCACCGCTGTCGACGACACGGCGGCGCGGGCACTGCCCGGTGTCGTCACCGTCCTCACCCACCTCAACGCACCGCGCCTCGCCGAACCGGACGACGCGACGCTCAAGGTGCTCCAGCACGCCCGGGTCCCGCACCGCGGCTGGTACGTCGCCCTCGTCGTCGCCGACAGCCTGGAGGCGGCGCGCGAAGGAGCCGCTGCCGTCCGTGTCACCTACGCCGAGGAACCCCATGACGTCACCCTGACCGCGGACCACCCCGACGTCTACGTTCCCGAGGACTCCGACGGCACCTCGGGCGAGCACGTACGCGGCGACGCCGACGCCGCGTACGCCCGCGCGGACGCCCGGGTCGACGTCACCTACCGGGTGCCGCCGCTGCACAACCACCCGATGGAACCGCACGCGGCGACCGCCCACTGGGAGGACGGCCGGCTCACCGTGTACGACTCCAGCCAGGGCGCCAGTACGGTACGCGACGTCCTGGCCGGCCTGTTCGAGCTGCCGAAGGACCGGGTGACGGTGGTCTCCGAACACGTCGGCGGCGGCTTCGGCTCCAAGGGCACACCACGGCCGCACGTGGTGCTCGCCGCCATGGCCTCCCGCGCCACCGGGCGGCCGGTCAAACTCGCCCTGCACCGGCGGGAGTTGGCGGCCGTCGTCGGCCACCGCTCGCCGACCGTGCAACGGGTACGGCTCGCGGCGGAGGCCGACGGCACACTTACCTCCGTGGTTCACGAGGTGACCTCGCACACCTCCCGCATCAAGGAGTTCGTCGAGACGGCGGCCGCCGTCACCCGCGTCATGTACCCCTCACCGCACGCCCGCACCACCCACCGGGTCCTCCCGCTCGACGTGCCCAGCCCCTCCTGGATGCGCGCACCGGGGGAGGCGCCGGGCATGTACGCCCTGGAGTCGGCGATGGACGAACTCGCACAAACCCTCGGCATCGACCCCGTCGAACTGCGGCTGCGCAACGACACCCAGCGCGAACCCGACAGCTCCCGCCCCTTCAGCAGCCGCCACCTCGCCGAATGCCTGCGCGAGGGAGCCCGCCGCTTCGACTGGGCCGCACGTGACCCGCGCCCCCGCTCGCGCGCCGAGGGCCCCGTCATGGTCGGCTCCGGCGTGGCCGCGGCGACGTACCCCGTGAACGTGGCGCCGTCGCGCGCGAGCGCCCACGCCGCTGCGGACGGCAGCTTCGTCGTCCGGGTCAACGCCACCGACATCGGGACCGGCGCGCGTACCGTCCTGGCCCAGGTCGCCGCCGACGCACTCGGTGTCCGGGTGGACCGCGTGCGCACCGAAGTCGGCAACAGCGACCTCCCCACCGCCCCACTCGCGGGCGGCTCCTCGGGCACGGCCTCCTGGGGCTGGGCCGTCCACGAGGCCTGTACGCGACTGGCGGCGGACCTCGCCGACCGGAAGGGGGAGCTTCCCTCTTCCGGGCTCGACGCCACGGCCGACACGGCGGGCCGCGCCGACGCCGAAAGCGCCTACGCGCGACACGCCTTCGGCGCACACTTCGCCGAGGTCGGTGTCGACACGGTGACCGGCGAGGTCCGCGTGCGGCGCCTGCTCGGCGTCTACGCGGCGGGCCGCATCCTCAACTCCCGTACCGCACGCTCCCAGTTCATCGGCGGGATGACGATGGGCCTGGGGATGGCCCTCACCGAGGGCAGCACGCTGGACCCCGCCTTCGGTGACTTCGTGGAACGCGACCTCGCCGGCTACCACGTACCGGCGCACGCCGACGTGCCCGCGATCGAGGCGCACTGGATCGACGAGGACGACCCCCACCTCAACCCCATGGGCAGCAAGGGCATCGGCGAGATCGGCATCGTCGGAACGGCCGCCGCCATCGGCAACGCCGTGCACCACGCGACCGGCGCCCGGCAGCGTGAACTGCCGATCACGCCGGACCGGGTGCTGGCGGGCGGCGGCTGAGGTGTGACGGCGGAGCAGGCGGTTCATGTCGCTTGCCGGGGCGGACTCCCGCACGTGGTCGGCGAACGTGCGGTCAAGAGGGCCTGCGCGGGGCGCGTCCGCTCAGCGCGGCGGCCCCGTGGACGACCGGACGACGAGTTCCGTGGCGAGTTCGATGTGGTGGGACTCGACGCGCTCGCCGTTCGCCAGGCGCAGCGCGGTGCGCAGCGCGATGCCGCCCATCTCGCGCAGTGGCTGGCGCACGGTGGTCAGGGGCGGTGACACCATCCGGGCCAGGAGTGTGTCGTCGAAGCCGACCACGCTCAGGTCCTCGGGGACGCGCAGGCCGCGGGAGCGGGCGGCCTCGATGATGCCGAGGGCGATCTCGTCGTTGCCCGCGAAGAGCGCCGTCGGTGGTTCGTCCAGATCGAGGAGTGCGGCGGCGCCGAGCAGGCCGGTGCGGTGGGTGAATTCGCCGTGCCGGACGTACGCGGCGGGTGTCGGGGCGTCCGCCGCCTCCAGAGCGGCGCGGTAGCCGTGCATGCGGGCCTGGTTGCACACGGCCATGGCCGGCCCGCCGAGATAGCCGACGCGGCGGTGGCCGAGGCGGAGCAGATGCTCGGTCGCGGCCAGGCCGCCGGCGAAGTTCGTCGCCCCGACGCTGTGGACCCGGTTGTGCGGCAGGTGCAGCGGGTCGAGGACGACCAGCGGAAGGCCGGCCCTGGTCAGCTCCTTGACATGCGCGGCCGTGTACATGCTGGTGACCGCGATCAGCGCGCGCCGTCCGGCCGACACCAGGTCACGCGCCCAGTGCGGGGCGGGCGCCGACTTGCTGATCACGACCGAGGCGCCCAGTTCGGCGGCGGCGTCGATGATGCCTTCCAGTGCCTCCGCCGAGTACGTCTTCAGGTCGTTGTTGAACTGCACCTCGATCGTCGGGTTCTCGGCGGTCTCGGTGTGCCGGAACACGGGGGCCAGGTAGTCGTGTTCGTGCAGCAGCTCCAGCACCCGGGCGCGGGTCCCCGGCGCCACGTCACTGCGGTCGTTGACCACTTTCGACACGGTCGCGACGGAGACCCCCGCCTCGCGGGCGATGGTTGCCAGGGTGGTGCGTCTAGCGTGCGGTGGCATCGGCCTCTTCCAGGGTCACATCCACCGGCGTGGTGAGTCGCCGGTCGTGGCCGACCTCCCGGGTGGGGCCCGTCAATCGTACGACAGCCAGGCAGGGCAGCTCCTGTGACGAGGCGCCGACCTGCACCTCGATCGCTCCTGGCTCGACGACCCGGGTGAGATCGCGGCCCGTGAACGCGGTCCGGTCGGCGTGCACCCGGAAGCTCACCCGTGCGCTCGCCCCCGGGGCGAGCTCCACCTGCGCGAAGCCGGTCAACTGCCTTACAGGGCGGCTGACTTGGGCGACGGGGTCGCGCAGGTACAGCTGGACGACCTCGCGCCCCGGCCTGGTGCCGGTGTTGCGCACCCGCGCCGACACCGTGAACTCGCCGTCGGTGGGGATCTCGCTCGCGCTCACGCGCAGGTCACCGATCTCGAACGTGGTGTACGACGCCCCGTACCCGAAGGGGAACAGCGGCGTCGGGTCGACGCTGCTGATGCCCTGCGTGTGTGCGCCCAGCGGCGGTTGCAGGTAGGTGCCGGGCTGGCCGCCCGGGCGGCGCGGAATCTGCACCGGCAGCCGGCCCGCCGGCTGGACGCGTCCGGACAGCACACCCGCGATCGCCGCCGCCCCCTCCTGCCCCGGCATGAAGGCCTGGACGAGGCCGGCCGCACGGGGATGCACGTCGCCGAGCGCGTACGGGCGGCCGGACAGTACGACCACGACCACGGGCGTCCCGGTGGCGAACAGTTCCGCGAGCAACTCGGCCTGCACGCCCGGCAGTTGCAGGTCCTCGACGTCGCAGCCCTCGCCCGACGTCCCGTTGCCGAACAGGCCCGCGCGGTCGCCCACCACCGCGACGCACAGCTCCGCCCCGCGGGCCGCGGCCGCCGCCGCGGCGAAGCCGGACCGGTCCTGCTCGCGCACGTCGCAGCCCGGCTCGAAGACGACCTCGGCGTCCGGGAGTTCGGCGCGCAACGCCTCCACGACGGTCGGTGCCGAGATGCCGAGCGGCAGGCCGGGATGGCGGGGCAGGACGTGGTTCGGGAAGGCGTAACAGCCCATCAACGTACGCGAGTCGGCCGCGCACGGCCCCACCACGGCGATCCGGCCCGGCGCCGCGCGCCCCGCGTCCGCGTCGACGAGCGGGAGCGCGCTGCCCGCGTCGAGCAGGACGACGGACCGCTCGGCGAGCTCCCTCGCCAGCTCTCGGTTTTCCGGTGAGTTCAGGTCTCTCGTCGCGGCGGAGGCGACCGAGGCCTCGGGTGTCCAGTCGGCGTCGAGAAGGCCCAACTCGACCTTCTGGGTGAGCAGTCGGCGCACCGCCCGGTCCAGCAGGGACTCCTCGAGCTCGCCCCGCGCAACCCGTTCCTCCAGGTGCCGGCCGAAGGTGAGCGTGTCCGGCAGCTCCACGTCGATGCCCGCGCCGAGTGCCATGACGCCCGCCTCGTCGAGGTCGGCCGCGACGCCGTGCAGGCCGGCGAGGAACGCGAGTGACCCGTAGTCGGAGACGACCGTGCCGGTGAACCCCCAGTCCCCGCGCAGCAGTTGGGTCAGCAGCCACGGGTCGGCGCCGGCCGGTACGCCGTCGATGTCGGAGTAGGAGTTCATCACGGAGCGGGCGCCGCCCACCGCGATCGCGGTCTCGAACGGCGGCAGGATGACATCCAGCAGCTCGCGGCGGCCCATCGGTACGGGGCCGTGGTTGCGGGCGCCGCGGGCCGCCGAGTATCCGGCGAAGTGCTTCAGGGTGGCGACGACACCCGCGCCCTCCAGCCCGCCGACGTACGCGGCACCGAGCATCGACACCAGGTAGGGGTCCTCGCCCATGGTCTCCTCGACCCGGCCCCAGCGGTAGTCCCGCACCACGTCCAGGACCGGTGCGAGTCCCTGGTGCACGCCGAGCGCCCGCAGGTCCCGCCCGATCGCCCCGCCGATGCGGCGCACCAGGTCGGGGTCGAAGGCCGCCGCCCAGGCGAGCGGCGCGGGGTAGACCGTGGCGCCGTACGTGTTGAACCCGGTGAGGCACTCCTCGTGGGCCAGGGCCGGGATGCCGAGCCGGCAGCCCTTGACGACGGTGTGCTGCTGCGCGACCAGGAGCGCCGCGCCCTCCTCCGCGCTCACCGGACGGCTGCCGTACACGCGCGTGAGGTGGCCGAGCCCGTCGCGCGCCGCCTCCTCGAGGGAAACGCGCCCCGCGTCCTTGAACAGGTCTTCCAGGGGCGCTACTTGAGGCCGCTCGCCCTCGCCGTCGTCGCTGTCGATCACGTCGCCGGCGCCTTCATCGTCCGCGTCATGTCCCATGAAGTTGCCGAGCCAGCGGCTGCCGAGCTGTGCGACCTTCTCCGCCACCGTCATCTCGGCGAGCAGTGCGTCGACCCGCTCGGAGGCGGGCAGCGCCGGGTCCTGCCAGCGCTGCGCGGCCTGCCCCGTCGTCGCATGTGAATCAGCCGTGGACATCCGCATCCTCCTGTGTTTTTGTCCGCGGCATCTCGAAACATTTTCGATGGCTGCTGCGGTTCCATGAGAGTGGCGCCTGTCTGACGTTATGCAGAAGTACCTTGTCCCACAACGTTGTTGCGCATGCCTTGACAGGCATCTGGCCGCTACCTAATTTGCACTCACAGAGCTGAACGCTAGCTGGATTTCGAAAAGTTTTCACAGCGGCTCATGAGTGGCCGGTGGCTCTCGAGTGCGGAGAACAGACATGGAAATCCCCATCTCACGGCGTCCCGTCTCAAGACGGACCGTCCTCGGCGTCGCCGCCGGCATCCCGCTCTCCGCGGCGCTCACCGCCTGCGGCTCATCAGGGCCGACCAAGGACGGTGCGGACGGCAAGGGAGCCACGTACTGGTACCTGAGCGGACAGCCCGACGAGGGCGTCCGGGCCGATGCGGTGAAGGCCTTCAACAAGGCCCACCCCAAGAGTCAGATCGCAGGCACCTCGTTCCAGAACGACGCGTTCAAGACGAAGATCAAGACCGCGATCGGTGCCGGGAAGGCGCCCACCATCATCAAGAGCTGGGGCGGCGGGACGCTGCGCAGCTACGTGGAGGCGGGCCAGGTCGAGGATCTGACGCCGTGGTTCGACAAGCACCCCGAGGTCAAGGAGAAGATCTTCCCCACGGCGTTCCCCGCGGCGACCGTGAAGGGCAAGATCTACGCGATGCCCGTCGAGCGCGTGCAGCCCATCATCCTTTACTACAACAAGAAGGTCTTCGACAAGGTCGGTGTGAAGCCCCCGCAGTCGTGGGACGACATCATGGCGCTCGTGCCCAAGTTCAACGCCAAGGGCATCGCGCCGTTCTCCCTCGGCGGGCAGTCCCGGTGGACGAACATGATGTGGCTGGAGTTCCTCTTCGACCGCATCGGCGGCCCCGAGGTGTTCCAGGCCATCTTCGACGGCGAGAAGAATGCCTGGTCCAACCCCGCGGCCATCGAGGCGCTCGGCATGGTGCAGGACCTGGTCAAAGCCAAGGGCTTCATCAAGGGCTTCTCGTCGATCACCGCGGACTCCAACGCCGACCAGGCCCTCCTGTACACCGGCAAGGCCGCGATGATGCTGCACGGTTCCTGGTCGTACGGAATCCAGAAGAACGACGGCGGTGACTTCGTCTCCGGCGGCGGCCTGGGCTACATGAACTTCCCGTCGGTCAAGGGCGGCAAGGGCGATCCGAGCAACACCGTCGGCAACCCCGGCGAGTACCTGTCCATCTCCTCGAAGGCCAGCGCCAAGGAGAAGAAGATCGCCGAGGAGTTCTTCGCCAAGGGCACGCTGCAGGACGCCGAGGTGAAGGCGTGGATCGACGGCGGCGGCGTCCCGGTCAAGCTGGGCACGGAGAAGCTGCTCGCCGCCTCCAAGGACGCCGACTTCCTGGAGTTCACCTACGACATCGCCACCAAGGCCAAGACGTTCAGCCAGTCCTGGGACCAGGCGCTAAGCCCGACTGCGGCCGAGACGCTGCTCGACAACATCGTCAAGCTGTTCCAACTGTCCATCTCGCCGAGGCAGTTCGCCGCCAACCTCAACGAGGTCATCGGGAAATGACCTCGCTCACCGCCCGCCCGGCCGGTCGCGGTCCGCGCAGCGTCCTGCCGTGGCTGACCGTGCCGGCGCTCGTGGTCTTCGTCGGGTTCGCCGTCGTCCCGCTCGTCGGTGTCTTCGTACTGTCCTTCACCACCTGGGACGGAATCGGCGCCATCCACCCCTCGGGCCTGACCAGTTGGCGGTCGGTGCTCAGCAACCCGGGCCTTCCGCATGCGGTGTTGGTGACCTTCGGGGTCATGATCGCCTCCTGGGCGTTCCAGACCCCGGTGAGCATTCTGCTCGGCACGTTCATGGCGGGACGCCAGCGCTACCGCGCGGTCCTCGGCGTGGTGTACTTCGTCCCGCTGCTGCTCAGCTCCGCCGCGATCGCCGTCGCGTACAAGGCACTGCTCAACCCCACCTTCGGACTGGGTGCGGGCCTGGGGATGGACTGGCTCAGCAAGGACTGGCTGGGACGGCCGGGACTCGCGTTCGGCGTCGTCGTCTTCATCGTCTCCTGGCAGTTCGTGCCGTTCCACTCGCTGATCTACCAGGGCGGGGTGCAGCAGATCCCCAAGTCCCTCTACGAGGCGGCCCAGTTGGACGGCGCGGGACGCATCCGGCAGTTCTTCAGCATCACGCTGCCCCAGCTGAAATACACCATCATCACCTCGTCGACACTGATGGTGGTCGGCTCGCTGACCTTCTTCGACCTGATCTACGTCCTGACCGAGGGCGGGCCCGGGGACGCCACCCGCGTCCTCGCGCTCGACATGTACAAGCGGGGATTCCAGGCCAACCTGATGGGCCCGGCCAGCGCCATCGCGGTCATCCTCGTCCTGCTCGGCCTCGTTCTCGCCCTGCTGCTGCGCCGGCTCGGCGGACGGGACGCCAGTGAGAGCCAGCTCGAGGGGGCCTGACATGACCGCCACACTGACCAAGGCACAACCGCGGAAGGACGACCACCGCGAGCGCCGACGCGGCCGCACCCGGGCGACCGCCCAGCGGCGCAACTGGGCGGGCGGCCTGGCCGGATGGTTCTGGCTCGTCGTCGTCATCATCCCCCTGTACTGGACCCTGATCACCAGCCTCAAGGACCAGAGCACCTACTACAGCGGCAACGCGCTGCTGCCGTCGGGCGACTCCACCTTCGACAACTACCGGTTGGTCATCGAATCCGACTTCCTCCACTACTTCCTCAACAGCGTCGTGGTCGCCGTCGGAGCGGTGGTGCCGGCGATCACGTTCTCGTTCATGGCCGCCTACGCGATCGTGCGCGGCTGGCGGATGCGGTTCCTGCGGATGGTCAACGGCCTCTTCCTCATGGGCCTCGCCATCCCGCTCCAGGCGACGATCATCCCGATCTACCTGATCATCATCAAGCTGCACCTGTACGACAGCCTGCTGGCGCTCATCCTGCCGTCCATCGCCTTTGCCATCCCGCTCTCGGTGCTGGTGCTGTCCAACTTCATCCGCGACGTGCCCGAGGAGCTCTTCGACTCGATGCGGGTCGACGGAGCCACCGAGTGGTCGACATTGTGGCGCCTCGCGGCGCCGCTCACTCGTCCGGCCCTCATCACCGTGACCATCTACAACGCGCTGACGATCTGGAACGGATTCCTGCTGCCGCTGATCCTCACCCAGAGCCCGTCCCAGCGCACCCTGCCGCTCGCCGTGTGGACCCTGCAGGGCCAGTTCCAGGTCAACGTCCCCGCGATCCTTGCCGCGGTCATCCTCACGACCCTGCCGATCCTGATCCTGTACGCGTTCGGCCGCCGACAGCTGCTCAGCGGCCTGACGGCCGGTATCGGCAAGTGACCTGGCCGACCGACCCGACGGTGTCACCCCTGGGGCCACCGCCGACGTATCGTCGGCCGTCGGGCCGGCGCTCGGGTGCGCTGTGCGGCGGGGCGTGTGTCCGTGCGGCTGTGCCAAGCGGCTGCTACGAGGACCGCCGACGCGAGAAACTCTCCGTCCCGGACAAGGACGCTCAGTCCGGCGAGCACGCCCCACACCGCTGCTGCAATAGGGGTGGCCCCGAGTGTAGGGGCCACCCCTCAACTCCGGCCGGGCAGACCGTCGACCCATGTGGTGGGATCGGGGGAGGCGAACTTCGTGCCATGGCGGCGCGGTCGCCCCGCGCGCGTCGTCCTGTGATCTGGCGGGTCAGCGTAGAAGGACCAGAGGGAGCGGCGCCCCATGCCCCTGGCGGCAGTGCTGGGGTCATGCTGACAGGCGGGTGCCGCGACGCCAGATGGCGCGGGTGTTGAGGGTGTCGCTGATGTTGCTCGTCGGGTCGCCGTCGACCAGCAGGAGGTCGGCGCGGAGTCCCTCGGCGATGCGGCCCCGGTCGCTGAGGCGGAAGCGCCGGGCCGTGGTCGCTGTGGCTGAGCGCAGGGCGCGTGCGGGTGTGAGGCCGGCCGCCACGAGGTACTGCAGTTCGTGGTGCAGGCTCGCTCCGTGTGCCAGGCCCCCGAAGAACGTCTCGGCCATGGAGACGTCGGTGCCGGCCAGTACGTCGACGCCGGCGGCGTCCAGAGCGTGCACGGTGTCGTACACGTCGTCGAGCTTGCCCTGCGGGTAGCGGTTGTAGCTGGAGCGCAGGGTCTGGTCCCACTTGCTGTCGAGGCGTGCGGCGACCCGGGGGTCGTCGGCGAGTTCGCCGCCGGTGATCCCCATCAACGAGGCATTGAGAGTGATGCAGGGGATGACGAACATGCCCGCGTCCTTGATGACGCTGATGATCTCGGCGGTGTGCGGCTGGTCCATGAACACGTGGGTGAGGCCGTCGATGCCGGCTTCAGCGGCCATCCTGGTGGCGTCCACGGTCAGCGCGTGGGCCACGGTGAGGGCGCCGTACTTCTTGGCTTCGGCCACCCCGGCGTTCACGGTGGCCTGGTCGAGCGCGGGCAGCCCGGGGTGCCCCTCCACGCTGCCGTCGTCGATCATGAACTTGATGAAGTCCGAGCCTCGGCCGAGCAGTTGGGGCACGAAGGCTGCCGCTTCCTCGGGCGTGGTGGAGAACGGCATCAGGGGCATCACCGGGGGCAGCTCCCACTTCGGCCTAAATCCTTCGGGCATCAGCTCGCTCGGGTGACCGCCCGGCGGGGTGATGGCGAAGCCGGAGGAGCGCACGTCGGCCAGGGTGTCGTCGTCGGTGATGAGCCCCCGGTTCTCCCGGGTGTTCATCCCCTGCATCTCCAGTTCGGTCGTCACCCCGAACCGCAGGGCGAGGGCCAGGGAGCCCGGGGCGGAGTGAACGTGGGCGTCGATGAGCCCCGGCAGCAGGGTGGCGCCGCCGCCGTCCACGATCTCGCTGCCCTGAGGGGCGTCGCCCCCGATGCGGGCGATCCTCCCGCCGTCGATGACGACGGTCTGCACGCCTACCGACTTCTCTCCGTCGAAGATCTGCGCGTTGGTGATCGCGGTGAGCGCCATAGCGGTCCGCCTCGTTTCGTCGCCCGTCCAAAATTACATACCTGATGCTATGCACTTGTCTCTAGGTATGCAAATGTGCGGGCCGGGCCTAGAATCGGTCGCATGAGCAGCGCGTCCTTCTCCGAGCAGACCTCCGACGACCTGGCGCTGGACCAGATCGGCCCGGCGCTGTCACGGCTGCGGCGACGCGCACCGGCATCGGGCAAGGATCTGACTCGCAACCTTGTGCTCAATGTGATCGCCGATGCGCCGGGCGAGGTGACCGTCGGAGGTCTCGCCGTCGAGATGGGCGTCGCCCAGCCGGTGGCCAGCCGGACCGTGGCCGCCTGTATAGAGGAAGGGCTGCTGCGCCGGGCGGCGTCCCAGGCCGACGGGCGTCGTACCGTGCTCGAACTCACCGAGCACGGTGAGGGTGAACGCAGCCGCTTCGCCGCACAACAGCGCAAGGCGTTCCAGGAGATCACCGCCGCCTGGGCGCCGGAGGAGCGGATCCAGTTCGCGCGCCTCCTGGCCCGATACGGAGCCGACGCCACCGCCTGGTCCAGGAAACAGGCCACAGGCCGCGACTGAACGAGCAGTGGGCGATGCCACGACCGGCGCGAGAACCAGAACATCGGACACGCCGGCCCGTTGACCGGCGTCTTCAGGGTGACGGGAGCTCATTCTTTCAACGAGCCGTGTGGCGAAGCGCTCGCAATCGAGCTGCTGGATACATCCGGTGAGGGCGGCCTGACGTCCCGGAGTGTGAGTGAACGCCTGGCCGCCGGGGACGCCGCCCCCCGCACCATTGTCGCCACGCCGCCGACCACCGCACCCGCAGAGCCCTCGGCCTCTACCGCGCGACAGCGGATGGTGTCCCACGAAGTGGTGTAGTCAGTCCAGCTCGTTGGGTTCCGTTTGTGCGGGAAGCCGTCGTGGTGGGGTCGGCTGGTCGGTGAAGAGTTGGGCCATGGAGCCTTCGGAGAGGTAACGGCGGTCGAAGACCTGCCATTCGTCGTGGAGTTCGGCCAGGACCGCGGCGGCGAGCCGGTCCAGAGCGGCGGGGTTGGGAAAGACCTGGACGACGTCGGCCCGTCGTTTGATCTCCCGGTTCAGCCGTTCCAGCGGGTTCGTGGACCAGATCTTCTTCCAGTGCGCCGGTGGGAAGTCCGCGAACGCCGTGATGTCTCCGGCAGCCTCCAGCAGCATTTCTTTGCGGCCACCATCTCCGCGGACCCCTTTTCGATCACGGAGAAGACGTCGCGCACGAAGTGAACCCGGCACCTCTGCCAGGCCGAGCCGAGGAACACGGTGCGGATCGCGGCCACCAGACCGCTGTGCGAATCGGAGATCACGAGCTGGACGTGTTCCAGGCCGCGGGCCCGCAGACTGCGCAAGAACTTCGTCCAGAACGGCTTCGACTCGCTGTCGCCGACCATCAGGACGCGAGTAGTTCCTCATCGAGTTCGCCGCAGATCCGCGAGACCTCGGACTTGGAGATGCCGGAGTCCGCGCCGAGCGCTTTGACCAGGTCATCCATGCTGCGGGTGGAGACGCCGTGCACGTTTGCCTCCATCACCACGGCGAACAGAGCCCGGTCGATCCGGCGCCGGCGTTCCAGCAGTGAGGGAAAGAAGGAGCCGGTCCGCACCTTGGGAATCTTCAGATCCAGGTCGCCGGCCTGCGACGTCAGCACCCGCTCGCGGTGCCCGTTGCGCCAGGTCGTGCGCTCGCTCGAGTGCTCACGCGGGGCGGCACCGATGGCCTCGGTCGCCTCCGCCTCGATGAGTTCTTGCAGGATGCGCTCACACACCACCCTGATTGCCTCGACTCCGTCGGCCGCACGTATCGACTCCAGCAGCCGCATCAGGTCAGACGGGGACAGGGCCATCGCGTCATCCTCGGTTGAACTGCCCGTTCACCATGGAGACTTGCGCGATGGCCTGCCCTTGTTCGGGGAGCGCTCACCGACAACAGGTGCACGCCCCGGGCAGAGCCCCGCGCGTTCCACACCCGCGACCGGCTACACCACTCGACGGAACGCCATCCGGGCGACAGCGCTGCCCGTCTGCCGTTTGCCTACTGCGCCCCGCGAAGCAGGCGACATGGTCGGGCGTCGTAGGGTCTCTTCATGGACCGACTCGACGTCACGCCGACCCGGTTGGCCGGCACCTGGCACATCGTCTGTTCCTCGTTCCCTATGTGGCAGGGCGATCGGCGTACCGGCGCGACCTTCAGCTATGACCCGCTTCCGAGTGGCAGCTCAGGCAAGCAGATGATGAACGACGTGGTGGGCTACCGCACTCGGAGCGGGCGGCAGCGCCGCATCCTCGGCGTCGATACGCGTCTCACCGGACGATCGGGAACTGCCTATCGGTGGCGCGGCCGCGGAGTGCTGGCGGTGCTGTCGAGCGAATGGGAAGTGCGTGAGATCGGTACGGACGACGCGTGGGCGGTGATTCTCTTCAGCCGCTCCCTGGTGACGTCGGCCGGAGCGGACATCGTTGTACGCGCTGACCGACTCGACGATGCCGCGGTGCTTGAGGAGGCGTTGGCAGCCGGCAGGCGCTATCAGGCGCCGCCGGTGTCATGAGGAGCACGCGAGAAGTCGCTGTCGCCTCTCTAGCACGCCGTCCCGCCCGCTGTGCAACGTCGCGTACTGCGCCTGGTCCGTAAAAACCTCTCCTGGGGCTACCGCAGGGTGCAGGACGACCTTCTCGTTCGGCCGCCGGGAGTTGCTCAACGGCGGCCGCACGGCAGGTAGCCGGCTGGGGGTGGCCGGGAATTCCTATTCCTCGACCTGCTCCGGATCGATCGGAACCTCGGGTGCCGTGTTCTCGGCGCGTTCCTCGGCGATCAACTCCCGTGCCACGGTCCCACAGCAGCGGTTGAACTGGTTCTGCCAGTCCGTCTTGAACATGTCGTAGTTGGACTGGCCGACCAGCTTCAGGTCCGATTCGTCGTTGTGCCAGACGCCGTTGCTCGTCCAGTTCGCGGAGCCGACGAACACGAGTCTGGAGTTGGACGTACCTGCGTAATTTCCGCTGACCATCATGTACTTGTCGTGCGTGTAGTGCAGAGCGTTGCCGTTCGCGTCGATGCCGCGGCTGGTGTCGTGCACCTCGATATTCGGCCGGTCCTTCAGGTAGTTCTCCACGCTGCCGTCAACCTGACCGGCGGTGAAGAGTATCCGTATCTTCACGCCGGTCTTTGCCAGGCTCACCAGCTTCTTCGGCAGCTCCAGATAGTTCCGGTCGCCCGGGTCCCCGTGGGAGGTCCACTGGAACATGGCGATGTTGATCGTGGCCGGCGCCTTGATGTTGTTCAGGAAGTCGACCCACGTGTCGCTCTTGGAGCGCGCCTTGGGCCACTGGTAGGAGGGCGGGGACAGCTTCCTGGCGGCCTGGCCGCTGGTGGAGTTGTAGTAGTCGGGCACCAACGGGCCCGGGCCGTTGAGCGCCCCCTTGGCCATGGCAGTGAAGTAGCGGACGTAGGAGTTGTACAGGTCGACGTTGCCCTTGACGGTGGCGGCACTGTTCCACGCGGTTCTGGCCTGGGCGGAGGTGGGGTTGGCGCTGCTGACGGTCACCGTCCTGTTCGCGTCGCTCCCGCCGCTGAGCATGTAGTACTTCGCGTGCAGGGCGGAGCCGGCGTAGTGGGTCAGGCAGCCGCCCGGGCACAGCGCGGCGAAGCTGGAGGCTCGCGGGTCGTTGCCCAACTCGGTGACCAGCGACTGCCAGGTCGCATTGTCGCTGTGGAAGTCCATCAGTGCCTTGACGATCACGCCACGTTGGTGCGCGGCGATCAGAGCAGCTGCGAATTCCGGTCCCGGGTGCGAGTTGCCGATCGAGTACATGGCGACGCGTATGGTCTGCCCGCAACTGGCGCTGTTGATCGAATCGATGATCGGGCCCATGATGTTCATCTGGGCGTCGGGGTCCTCGGGGTCGCTGAACTGCGGGCCCGGTCTTGCGGTGAACGTCCGGGACTCGCAAGTGAGCGGAGTCTTGGCCTTCTTGACCGCCGCGTGCGCCGTTGTGGGCGACAGTGCGGTGACGGCCAGCGCGGTGAGCAACGTGAGCGTGCGCTTCATGGACGGGCCTTTCGCTGGGTTGTTGACGGTGACGAGTCGGGGTGTTGCTGTGCTGATCGACCCATGAGTGGTCACTGAGGTGGGCCTGGTGACCGACGTCGCGGTGCGGCCCTGTCCGGCAGTTCGGCGTGACGGGATCACCGGTCATCCGGCCGGATGAACCACTCATGGCTTCGGATCAGTTGGCGGCGTTCGCCAGATCATCGAAGCCGTCGGGGTTGACGTCGCCGTAGCCCTGCCCGTTGAAATCCGCCTTGCGGTGCGTGACGGAGCCGGCCGTGCCGGCCGTGCCCGCCGACGCGGCGAGGAGGCCGCCGATCAGGGGCGCCGCAGAGGCGTTCGTCGTGGCGACGCGGATGCGCGTCGGAGGCGGGATGGTAGGGCGTATGTGCGTGGCCATGCGTTGAGCTCCTGCAGGGGACGGAGGCGTCCGGCGGACATCCCGCTTCGATGAGGTGTTGGTTCGGTGGTGTTTGCACGGATTTGTTCCGGGCGTGACCGCCGTTCGGCACACAGGAGACTCGCGAAGGCGTCCGAGGGTTGCACGAGAAACCAGGGAAGCGGCTGCGACGCTGCGCAAGTTGAGCCGGAGGGCGCGCCAGTCGACCGGGGCGTTCGGTGGGCTGCTGGTGGGCGAGCCGGTCGCCGGTGTGGGGTTCAGCGTCGTACTCGGCCAGGTGGAGGGCTTGCCCGCGGGGGAGGAAGTGGGGTTCCTTGCGGGCCTGTTCGGCTGTGTGGCGCATCTGTGCGAAGAACCGGACGCGGTCCGTCGCGGCCGGCTTCGGCCCAGACGTGGCCGGTGGCCGCCGGAGTCCTTTGCTGGCGTGGCAAGTTGGAGAGGATGCGGGGCTGGGGCGCGCCAATCCGTGATGGTCGCCTGCACCGCTGTACGGGGATGGCCTGGACAACCTCGCCCGGCCCTGCGGGCTCGGCGTACCCGCCCGCATCACGGGCACCGGCTAATAACAAGCCCTTCGGCATGTTGATCACCAGCCGAACGACCTAGCCAGGCTCTGACGCCTCGACGAGCGCGGGCGGCGTCTCAGCAAGGACCGCGCGGCGCAACTGCTCCAGCTTCGGCGGCAGATACTCGACCAGGTCGTACTGGGCACGGCCGCGTCGGTAGCTGCTGATCAGTCCGTTCTCCTCCAGTGGCATCCCGGGAGGGCGCAGCACGGTGTGGCCGTCGTCGTCGAGGATGCCATCGTGGTTGGGCTGCAGGCTCACCCACAACCGGCTGGTGCCGTGGGCCCGTTCGACGAGACCTTCGCGCACCCAGAGCCACCGCTCGATAGCGGCCCGAGCTACTGGCGACAGCTGGCACCACTCGCCTACCGGCACCGCGCCGCGCTGCGGCCGTCGCTCAACGTACACAGCCGTGTTCTTCTCGGCGAGGTGCGACAGCCGCATCGTCGCGAACTCCCCGGCCCGCGGCGCCGCGTCCAGGGCGCACGCGAGCAGCGCCGTCAGTCGAGCCTGGCCCGGCGGCATGGCGCTCGCGAGGTCCTGGTCGAGGCGGCGCCGCAACGCCGCCAGGTCCGCGAAGGCTGGGGTGGGCCGCAGTTGCGGAGCGCCGCCGCCCAGTTGCCGGACCGGGAGGCCGATGGCCTCACGGAGGACGTCCAGGCACTGGCGGCGAACCTCGTTGGTCGTCTTCGAGGTGGGCGGACGCGTGCCTGCCACCAGCCGGGCCCGCAGCGCCCCGGACTCGGCGAGCCGCAGGTACGAGGCCAGAGCCTGTTCTTCGAGGAGGCGTCGCAGGCTGCGTCGCGCCGCCACCGGAACCGCATTACGCTCCAGGGCCCGCAGTAATTCGCCGCGGACCATGCGGAGTTGGCGATGGCGGGCCTCGCCCACGGTCAGGTCGTCGAGGAGGCGGTCCAGGGTGGTGATCGAGCGGTACTCCGGCACGCGGTGATTATCGCCCACGGCCTCAGCCGCCGCCGGTCCGCTGCAGCGGCGCCTGCTCGAGCCGCACCATCCGTTCTCGGTGACGTGGTGGTCGTGCGCGTCGCTCGTCGTAGGGCAGGCCGCGGAGGTCGTCACCGAGCGGGAGGCAGTCCCACACCGCGTACGAGGCGGGCCATTTCGCGGCCAGCTCCCGCGTCGGGATGGGCGACGCCCGCGAGCGCACCGCCCCGAAGCCACAGCGACCCTCACGCCAGATGACGACCTCACCGTTTATGTGGGCTACCACACCTGTCTCATCAACGGCCCCTTTTCGAGGCGGTCTGCAAGGTGGAGCAGATCTGCCAGGTGCAGCACCCGTCCGCTGAATCCTGGGAGAGGGACATGAAGCGGCTTCGTCCAGTGGGCGGGGATTGCATCCAGTCCGTAGTACGCCCCGGCCAGGCCTCCGGTCACCGCGGCGACGGTGTCCGTGTCACCGCCGAGGTCGATCGCCGCGCGTATCGCGTCTTCGAAGCTGGTGGTGGTACGCAGGGCCCAGACGGCGGAACCCAGGCAGGGCCACACGGCACCGTTGAACTCGGTCGCCTGGTCGGGGTGCCAGTCGGGCGCGAGGACGGTGGCGTAGCGGCCGCGGTGGTCGGGGTGGACAAGAGCCAGGATGTCCGGGAGCGCGGTGAGAGGGTCGGTGTCCTCGAACGTGAGGCGGATGAGCTCGTGGAAGATCGCGGTGCCTTCCCAGGCCGCTCGGTCACCGTGGGTGAGGGCGGCGATGCGGTGGGCCGCGTCCATGGTGGCTTCTTGGCCGGCGGCCGCGAAGTGGACCGCGGAGGTCGATGCCCGCATCAACGAGCCGTTTCCCGCTGCTCGTTGGTTGACCTGGAAGTGGGTCGCGGCGGCAAGGTTCCAAGGCATGCCGTTGGTCAGGACGTCTTCGGTCTGCAAGCCGATGTCCTTGGGCTCCGATGCTGCCCACCGCTGGAAGCGGGTGAAGATGTCCGGCAGATCCAGTCCGCCCCGCTCCAGCAGCGACTCCGCGACCAGGACGGCCATCTGCGTGTCGTCAGTGGCCTCGCCGGGGTCCCAGCCACGTCCTCCGCACATCTCACCACCGGTACCAGGCGCGGGAAACCGCGCGGAGAACGCGCCCTGGGGGCCGAACTCGAAGGGGCCGCCAAGGGCGTCACCCACCGCTGAGCCGACGATCACGCCGGCGGCCCGCTGAATCCGCTTCATTCGCGCAGGTTATCTGTGCCGCATAGGCGGCCACGCGGCCCTATTTCCCACTTCGCCTCCCGAACCGTCAGCGGCGAATGCGTCGCGTCCATGGATGTGCGCCGCCTGAGACACCCTGGGTCCGAGACACCCGTACAGGTCACATAACGCCGTCCAGGGCCGTGCCCGGCGGCAACTCCATCCCGGCCACCGCGATGTCCATCCACACGGCCGTGGTCTCCCGCCCGCAGCGGGCATGGATCCGCGCCGTCTCCGCCGAGCGGTGCAGGGCCGCACGGTCGCCGTCGTTCACCAGACTTCGTTATGTCTCATGAGGCAGCTCAGAGCCTGTGAGCAAACAGGAGGGCGTTCGGGACCTGTTGTTCTTTGGTTCATGGCGTGCATCGGACGAGCTCCGACGACGTCATCTAGCGCGTTCCAGTTACTTCTTACTTCCTACTTCTTCGCTTTGGGTACCCGGCCCAGCGTCGGCTTCAGGACCGGTGCATGGCGGGCCAAGAAGTCCCACAGCTGGTTGGCGACTGGCCCGTGCGGCCGGTCGCGTCGGCGCGCTGCCGAGAGTTCCTCGACCACACCGGGAAAGTGCTGTCCGGCGATGGAAAGCAGGCTTCCGTTGCGCAGCTCGGTCTCGATCATGAACCGCGGCACGTGCCCCCACGCCATGCCGTGCAAGATCAGTTCCTTCTTCATGAGGTGGTCCGGAACAGAGGTCCGGGGCGCGCCCTCGACCAGGAAATGCCCTTGTTCGGACGGATGTCGCGCCGAGTCCCGGATCACGCATTGGGTGAGGGCCTGCATCCGCTGCGGTGTGATGGCGGTGTCCGGAGGGAAGGGCAGGAAGCCGGGTGCCACGACGGGCACCAGTGCGACGCGTCCGAGGTCGATCCACTCCATCCGCACGTCGCTCTTGGGGACGCGGTGCACGATGAGGTCGGCTTCGTCCTCCAGCAGCCGCTCCCAGGGGCCGGTGACGGTCTCGAACAGCAGATGAAGTCGTGTCTGCGGGCGTGGGGCGAAGAAGCTGCTGAGTATCTCCAGCACCGGTGGAAGTGGACACAGGTCCCCGAGGGCCACGCGCAGTTCGGCCTCTTCGCCCATCGCCAACTGCACGGCGTAGGTCTGCAGTTCCTCGGCGTCATGCAGCAGGACGCGCACTTTGCGGTGGAAGGCGTGCCCGGCCGCGGTGAGCTGCACCCGGTAGCCCGAGCGATCCAGCAGCTCCATCCCCAGCTGGCGTTCCAACTTGGCGACCGCTGCGAACACGGAAGGGTGCGAGCGGTGCAAGAGATCGGCGGCGGCCTGGAAGCCGCCGCCCCGCACAACGGCGTTGAAGCACTGCAATTCGTGGAGCGTGAAGTTCGACATTGTCAAGGGAACCTACAGTGTGTGTCCGATCTTTGTAATAGATCTGTCCAGACGGTGTTCCTAGGCTGAGCGCACAGCCGACAGACCACTGGAGCCGACATGACTTCTCGAACCGGTACCGCCGTCACCACGGGAGACGGTGTCCGCATCGCCTACCGCTTCGACGGTGATGAGAACAAGCCCGTGCTGCTGCTCTCGAACTCCATAGGAACCGACCTCCACATGTGGGATGGCCAGGTGCCGGTGCTGACCGAGCACTTCCGGCTGCTGCGTTACGACGCGCGCGGCCACGGCGCCTCCGATGTCCCGGGCGGCCCGTATTCCTTGGACCGGTTGGGGCGCGACGTGGTGGAGCTGTTGGATGCCCTGGGCCTGCAGCGGGTGCATGTGTTGGGTCTGTCTCTGGGGGGCGTGGTCGCGCAGTGGTTGGGGATCCATGTTCCGGAGCGCGTCGACCGTCTGGTGCTCTCCAATACCGCCGCGTACCTCGGCCCGGCGAATCAGTGGGATCGGCCGATCGCCGAACTGCTGGAGGCCCCCGACATGCAGGTCACCGCGGAGAGGTTCTTGCACAACTGGTTCCCGGCCCGCATGCTGCGGGGCGACAACGAGGTTGTCGAGGGCTTCCGCCGCACCCTGCTCGCCACGCGGCGCGAGGGCGTGGCCGGCAGCTGGGCTGCGGTGCGCGACTACGACCTGCGCCGCACGGCCACACTCATCCACAACCCGACCTTGGTCATCGCGGGCGAGCACGACACCGTCACGTCGGCCGATCACGGCAAAGAGCTCGCCGCGACCGTCCCCGGGGCGCGGTTCACTGTCCTGCCCACGGTGCACATGGCGAACGTCGAAGGGCAGGCGGAGTTCCTGGACGCTGTGGTGGCCTTCATTACAGAAGGGCCTTGAGCCAGCGCATGACCGAGCAGACGAGCATCGAGACCACGTTGATCTTCGGAGCCAGTAGCTCCACTCAGGTCGCGATCTTGTACGCGCCCTGTCCCGGTAGTGCTGCCGCCTGCGTCTGTCCGCCGTAGCAGGCCAAGCTCGTCATCTACCTCAAGTGATCAGTCGGCTGTGGAAGCCTTCTTCGCCTTCTTGGTGAGAGGTCTTATCCGATCTGCCGCCGTCTTGGTCTGTCTACGGTGATTCCTCTTGCGCCCCAGCGCTTCGGTTCAGGGCGCGGGGAATTCGGCTGTCAGGTGGGTCAGCAGTTGGCTGGGTGCGTCTTCCTGGAGGAGGTGGCCGGCGCCCTCGATCCAGTGCAGTTCGGCGTGCGGAATGCGTTCGTGCAGCCACTCGGCGTACGGCGGAGGAAGGATGCGGTCCTCGCGGCCCCAGACGAGCCGCACCGGAAGCGACACAGTGTCCAGCAGGTGCTCGTACGCGACGGTGTCCGCCTGCCTGATCTGGCTGTACTGGCGGTAGAACGCGGCCTGCCCCGAGTCTCCTCTCCACGGTGCGAGGAAGGCATCGAGGACTCCCGGCCGGAAGCCGACGTGCGTGGCGTGCCGCAGGTGGCTGGCGACCAGCGCTTCGTGGGCGTAGCCGGGAAGTTCCTGGAACACCTCCCGGTGCTCCAGGAAGAGCTTGAAGAGTCCTCGCTCCCACTCGCCGCCGCTCACCGCGTCGAAGAGGGTCAGATCGCGGTAGCTCCTCTGTTCCAGAAGGAGTGTCCGAAGCGCCACCGCCCCGCCGATGTCGTGGGCGACGACGCGAGGGCGGGCCAGCTGCCAGTGGTCGAGGAGAGCGGCAAAGTTCCTCGCGTGGGCTGCCAGGCTGAGGTCCTGGCCCTCGCGTTGGTCCGACTGGCCGAAGCCGAGATGGTCGAAGAAGAAGACCTGGTGGGTACGGGCGAGTGCGGGGGCGATGTCTCGCCAGAGAAGGGAGGAATACGGTGTGCCGTGGACCAGCACGATCGGGTCTCCGGTGCCAAGGGATCCCCAGCGCACGACCCCTTGGGGTGTCTCGAATCCCTCGCTGAGTGGCCAGTCCATCAGTGGTCTCCTCTCCTGCCTCACGGACAGCGCCTTCCACTGAGGACCCGTCTCTAATCTCGCGGGAGGTCGTGGCCGGGTTCTTGCCTGACCGTCTTTCGACGTGACCGTTGAGCGGGGTGAAGAAGACCGTTGCTGCTGCGGCGCGATGAACTCCTCGCATCACCGGTGAGGACTGGGGCAGCGCTGCATGTTGATGTGTCCCCGGTCGCGGTACTCGCTGCCCGGGATCATGCACTCCAGCTTGTCGGCATCCCGCACCAGCAGGGCGACGCGGACACGGTTACGTACAGCCGTCGAGCACGGTGTTGCCGACGCAGGTCATGGCCACGAGGCGCCGTGCGGCGGGGTCGGCCCCGGAAGGCGGCCCGAAGACCAGGCGATGACCGCCTCGCTCCCACCCCACGTCACCGCTCGAGGTCGATTTCCTCACTGGCGAACATCCAGAAATCTATGTCGGCTGGAGTAGACATTGGGTGGTGGTGTGGTTATGGTTTCTCTCGTAGCCGAGATCGAGCAAGCCCGGCAGAGATGAACTGCCGGGAAGCAGTACCGCAGTTGCAGTTCGCAGGACGGTGCGGTGGTGGAGTTTCGAAGCCAGGTTTGTTGCAGGACGGCGACGGGACTGACGACCGGACCGGGTGGCCCGCAGTGATCAGGGGCCGCCGTGAGCAGTACCGCAGTAGCAGTACCCGCAAGTGCAGTACCCAGCAGTGCAGTTGAGTGCAGGACCTCGGTGAAGGCGTCGGCTGCGGACGCGCGCACCGGGAAGTTCGACAGTGGGGTTCCAAGCCGGAGCAGATGCAGGACGGGCGACGGGGCTGGCTGTCGAAGAGTGGCGCTATCGCAGGTCACT
>NZ_JBTYHB010000056.1:0-39402 GCF_054871485.1 Streptomyces sp. UC4497
TCACGGGGGGGGCCACCCCCTCCCGACCCCCGCCCGGTAGGGACCGAACCACCCACCACCAAGCTTGGCCCGCGCCGGCCCACACCCGGGCAACCCACCACCCGCAACGGCTCCCCACCCATGGCCGCCGACACGGACCCCCGCTAGGGGGCAACCCCCGCCAACGACGGCTTCCCCCTAGCGGTCGAAGCCACCACCGCCTTCAGCAACCCCCACCAACCACGGCTCCCCACCCCTACCGGCCGACGCCACCACCTTCGGCAACCCCGCCCACCACGACTCCGCCCCCCCTAACGGTCGACCGCACGTGCCTTGGGCAATCTGCCGCCTGGCACGGGTCCCCACCCATTGCGGTCAACCGCCACCGCCCTGGGCAATCCGCCGCAAGCACGGCTCCCCACCCTTTGCGATCGGCCGTCGCCGCCTTGGGCAATCTGCCGCCTGGGGCGGCAGGGTGGGCAAGGCGGCACCCCGGTGCTGCGCACCCCTCACCGCAGGCCCCGCCCCGGCAAATACCCCGGCCCCCGGCGCCGCGCGCATCACCACAGGCGCGCCCCGGCACAGCGTCGAACCCCGATGCCGCGCACCCGTCTCCACAAGCGCCGACCCCGGCAGAAGGTCCGGTCGGGCGCAGCGCACCCACAACGCCCCCGCCCCGCCACAGCGGCCGGCCCCCTGGACGGGCCAAAGCCCTCGGAGGGGGCGGGCGGGAGGGAGCTGACCGGGCACCAGCCCAGCCGAAGGAAACACGGCACCCCGCACCACTCGCCTCGGCGCCCACCCCGGCAAGGCTCCAGGACCGAGTGCCACACACCCATCACCACAGGCCTCGCCCCCCCCGTGCGCAACGACGACCGGCCCCCGAGCCAGACCAAAGCTCCCGGAGGGACGGGCAGGTGGGAGATGACCGGGCACCAGCAGCCCAGCCGGATCAAGCACGGCACCCCACACCCATCGCACGCGCGCCAACCCCGGCAAAGGCCCCGGCCCCGCGCCCGCCCCCGCACAACAGAACCGCCCACCCGGGGTGCCGAAATCCCCGACGGTGTCGGGCGGGAGATGGCCCAGCCCCGACGCAGCCGACCAGGCACAACGCCGCGCCACCAGAACACAGGTCCCGCCCCGGCACAGCCCAGCCGCCCCTCGGCGCCGCACAACAAACCACCCGCCCCGGGGCGCCGAAGCCCCCGGAGGGGGCGGGTGGGAGGGAGATAGGCGAGCACCGACCCAGCCGAAGAAAGCACGGCCCCGCCCAAGCAGAACGGATCCCGCCGCGCCCGGCACCCGGCACCCGGCACCCGAAAACCCCGGCACCGCACGCCGATGTCCCCAGGCGGCGCCCCGCCCCGATAACCCACGCGCCACCCCCGGCACCACGCCCCAACACCCCAGGCGCCGTCCCGGCACACCCCCGGCCCCGCGCCCCCGACCCCACCCCCACCAACCGCAAACGCACGAAATCCCGCCCCCCGGGGAACCGGAATGGCGGGACTTCGTGTGGGACGAGCCTGGGGGACGTCAGGCGGCGGCCGGCACGGCCACCTCCTGCGGCTCGTCCACCGGGGAGGACGTCGCGGAGTCGTACGCGTCACGGTCGAGGATCTTCTCGCGGGCGGAGACGATCACCGGAACAAGGGCCTGACCCGCAACGTTCGTCGCCGTCCTCATCATGTCCAGGATCGGGTCGATCGCGAGGAGCAGGCCGACGCCCTCCATCGGCAGGCCGAGCGTCGACAGGGTCAGCGTCAGCATGACCGTGGCGCCCGTCAGACCGGCGGTGGCGGCGGAACCGATCACCGACACGAAGGCGATGAGCAGGTAGTCACCGACGTTGAGGTCGATGCCGAAGATCTGCGCGACGAAGATCGCGGCGATCGCCGGGTAGATCGAGGCGCAACCGTCCATCTTGGTCGTCGAGCCGAACGGCACGGAGAAGGAGGCGTACTCCTTCGGGACGCCGAGGCGCTCGGTGACCCGCTGCGTCAGCGGCATCGTGCCGACCGACGAACGCGAGACGAAGGCCAGCTGGATCGCGGGCCAGGCGCCCTTGAAGAACTGCAGCGGGCTGAGCTTCGCGACCGTGGCGAGCAGCAGCGGGTAGACGCCGAAGAGGACCAGGGCGCAACCGACGTAGATGTCGGCGGTGAACGTCGCGTACTTGCTGATCAGGTTCCAGCCGTACGTGGCGATGGCGTTGCCGATGAGGCCGATGGTGCCGATCGGGGCGAGCTTGATGACCCACCACAGGGCCTTCTGGAGCAGCTCGAGGACCGACTCGGACAGCGTCAGGATCGGCTGGGCCTTCTCGCCGACCTTCAGGATGGCGATGCCGGCGACGGCGGCCATGAAGACGATCTGCAGCACGTTCAGCTCGGTGAACGGCGTGATGATGTCCGTCGGGATGATGCCGGTGAGGAAGTCGATCCAGGAACCGGCCTCTTCCGGCTTGGCGCCGTCCTTCGGGGTCAGGCCCGTGCCGGCGCCCGGGTTGGTGAGCAGCCCGATGGCGAGGCCGATGACGACCGCGATCAGCGACGTGACCATGAACCAGATCAGCGTGCGCGAGGCGAGCCGGGCGGCGTTGTTGACCTTACGAAGGTTGGTGATGGACACCAGGATCGCGAAGAAGACCAGCGGGGCGACGGCCAGCTTCAGGAGCTGGATGAAGGTGTCGCCGACCTTCTGCAGGGTGGTGACGAGCCAGGAGATGTCCTGGCTGCGGGCCAGCCAGCCGAGCAGCACACCCAGGACGAGACCGCCGAGGATCTGCGCCCAGAACGGGATCTTGGGTATTCGGAAGCCGGACTTCTGTTCGGCAGCGGGGGTGTTCGCGGACACGGAGGCACTCCAGTGATGACACGCGGGGACAAGTCAGGGGCATTCAGGAGCGGCGACCGTGGTACGAGGTCAACGACGCCGCTGCATCGCTTCGGCCAAAGAAGTCGAAACTTGCGCGATCAGACGCGACAGGCCGCGGACATGCAGCGGCAGAGATCGACATGCAGGCGCTCCACGAGCGCGATGCTCATGGCGGTTCGAGGCGCAACTGATGTCTTCATGACAGGAACGTTAACACCGCAACTTTGAGAACATCAAAGGGCTTCTTTGGGGCAGATGAGGTGCCCGTACGGGCCCAAAGCGGTATTTACCTTGAAAATGCAGGCGACCCCGGCACCTGATCCGGTGCCGGGGTCGTACTGACTGTGAGGAAGCTTACGCGGGCCCTACAGAAGTGGGCCCTACAGAAGCAGGGGCGCGCTCACGCCTCCTGCGTGTGGGCGCGGGTGCGGGCGGCGTCGTCCGCCTCGTCCTCCATGGAGCGGTTGGCCGCCATGTTCGCCTTGGCGCGATCCACGCGGGCGACGACCTTCTTGGAGGCGCGGTCCCGCTCGCCGCGCAGCACGACGTAGCTGATGGGGGCGGAGATCACCAGGCCGAGCAGCGCGATCCACATCCAGTAGGAGCCGCCGATGCCAGCGGGCACGATGCCGGTGGCGACGAGACCCCAGACGACGAGGAAGCAGCCCACGAAGATCCCGAGCCGCATCAGCGTGTAGCGGAGCATGTCAATCCACTCTTCCGTTCCGAAATGGTGCCCTTACAGGACGAGCGCCCCTCCAGTGAAGCACGGGGAGGGGCGTCCGATTTCAGCGGGGGCTCGTGGCGTCAGATCAGCCACCGGTTCTTGCGGACGGAGGGCAGCTGGGCCCAGACCGCGCCGAGGCCGTAGTACCGGCCGGCGCCGGTCGCCGCGGTGATCAGCAGGACGAGGGCGATCATCCAGTGGTCGTCCATGAACGCGTTGCTGTCGGGCCACAGCGTGACGAGCCACATGAAGGCCATCATCAGCGTGCCCGCGGCGGCCGCGATCCGCATACCGATGCCGAGGATCATGGCGAGGCCGACGCCGAGCAGGCCGAGCATGAAGACCAGGTCGAGCCACCAGGCTCCGGCCACGGAGTCAAACATGTGGGCGAAGGGGCCGGTCGTACCGTGCAGCAGGAAGCCCTCGGTGGGGCTGCCGCCGTTCAGCCAGCTGCCGCTGGAGGGCGTCGCCTTCCCGAAGCCGAAGGTCTTGTCCAGGAAGGCCCACAGGAAGTAGAAGCCGACGAGTACGCGGGACGCGGCGAGGACGCCGCGGGCGGCGGGCGCGCGGACGACGACGTCGTCCTGGCTGCCGGCCCCTCGGCGCGGGGCGCCCGTGGCGCCGTGTCGGGCGGGACTGTCCGATGCGTGGAGGGCCATGGCCGTTGCCTTCTTCCTTGTGCACCTCGCGGTGCGTCCGCTCGTGCTCGTGAATACATTCACAAGCTACGCCCGGTGCTTAGCCCGTCCCTACGGTCGAAGGTCCCGATACGGACGTCCGAACGTCACGACCTCGCCTCTGGTTACGCTCGGGCCCATGCGCACCACACCTCCCCTCACCTTCGAACTCGACCCGGCGGTCGACCCCGATCTGCGCGACGGGCTCCTCACCCTGTGGTCTGACGTGACGAACGCGGGCGGCGCGGTCGGCTTCGTCCCGCCGGTCACGCCCGAGGACATACGCCCGGAGCTGGTCAAGCGCCTCGCGGACCTCGCCGAGGGCCGGACCCGGCTCCTCGTGGGCCGCGACGAGCACGGCCGGGTCGCGGCGACGGCCTTCCTCGCGTACAACCAACACCGCCTGATGAAGCACCACTTGTGGCTCTACACGGTGATGGTCCACCCCGCGCACCAGGGCAAGGGCTACGGCCGCGCCCTGATGTCGGCCGCCGCCGAGGTCGCCCGCACCTTCGAGGGCATCGAGGCCCTCCGCCTCACCTGCCGCGGCGGCACGGGCGCGGACGCCTTCTACGCGGCCTGCGACTACAAGGAGGTCGGCCGCGTCCCGGGCGCGATACGCGTGGCCTTGGGCGACGACAGGGACGACGTCCACATGATGCTGCCGCTCAATTAGAGCGGCTGCGGCGATTCAATGAGAGCCCCTGCGGCGATTGAGCAGCTTTCAAGCCCCTGCGGCGATTGAGCAGCGGGGTCCGGGGCAGAGCCCCGCGACCGTGTCACGGGAGGCCGCAACGAAAACGGGCCCCGGCGGAACCGGGACCCGTAAAACTCACACCCGCATCGGCTGCGGCGCATCCCGCCGCCCCGGATCCGCCCCCTCGTACTCCCGAATGATCTCGTACCGTGTGTTCCGCTCAACCGGCCGGAACCCCGCGTCACGGATCAGATCGAGCAGATCCTCCCGCGTCATCTTGCTCGGCGTCCCGTAGTTGTCCGCGTCATGCGTGATCTTGTACTCGACGACCGAGCCGTCCATGTCGTCCGCCCCGTGCTGGAGCGCGAGCTGCGTGGTCTGCAGCCCGTGCATGACCCAGAAGCACTTCACGTGCGGCACGTTGTCGAACAGCAGCCGCGACACGGCGAAGGTCTTCAGCGCCTCGGCGCCCGTGGCCATGGTCGTCCGCGCCTGCAGCTTGTTGCGGACCTTGCCGTCCTTCATGTCGACGAAGTCGTGCTGGTAGCGCAGCGGGATGAAGACCTGGAAGCCGCCGGTCTCGTCCTGCAGTTCACGCAGCCGCAGCACGTGGTCGACGCGGTGCCGGGGCTCCTCGATGTGCCCGTACAGCATCGTCGAGGGGGTCTTGAGACCCTTCTCGTGCGCGAGGCGGTGGATTCGCGACCAGTCCTCCCAGTGGGTGTCGTGGTCGACGATGTGCTGCCGGATCTCCCAGTCGAAGATCTCGGCGCCGCCACCGGTCAGCGACTCCAGACCCGCCTCGATCAGCTCGTCAAGAATCTCACTGGCGCTCATCCCGGAGATCTTCTCGAAGTGATGGATCTCGGTGGCGGTGAAGGCCTTGAGCCCGACGTTCGGCAGCGCCTCCTTGAGGGCCTTGAGCGAACGCGGGTAGTAGCGCCACGGCAGGTTCGGGTGCAGCCCGTTGACGATGTGGAGTTCCGTGAGGTTCTCCGACTCCATCGCCTGGGCGAGCTTGACGGCCTCCTCGATGCGCATCGTGTAGGCGTCCTTCTCGCCGGGCTTGCGCTGGAAGGAGCAGTAGGCGCAGGAGGCGGTGCAGACGTTCGTCATGTTCAGGTGACGGTTGACGTTGAAGTGCACGACGTCGCCGTTCTTACGCGTCCGCACCTCATGGGCGAGGCCGCCGAGCCAGGCCAGGTCGTCCGACTCGTAGAGCGCGATGCCATCCTCGCGGGACAGCCGCTCACCGTCCCTGACCTTCTGCTCCAGCTCGCGCTTGAGCCCTGCGTCCATGCCCGTACCTTCCCTCAACTCAACAGACCAGCCCACCGTACGCCCCGGGGCTCACGCCTCTTCGGGAAGCTCCCCCACCCGGTTCTCCCACTTGGTGGAAAGAATGATCGTGGTACGCGTCCGGGACACGCCCTTCGTGCCGCTCAGGCGCCGGATCGTGCGCTCCAGGCTGTCCACGTCACCCGCGCGGACCTTCAGCATGTACGAGTCGTCGCCCGCGATGAACCAGCAGTCCTCGATCTCGTGCAGGTCGCGCAGGCGGTGCGCCACGTCCTCGTGGTCGGCCGCGTCGGAGAGCGAGATGCCGATGAGGGCGGTGACACCGAGGCCGAGCGAGGCGGAGTCGACGGTGGCGCGGTAGCCGGTGATCACGCCGGCCGCCTCGAGGCGGTTGATGCGGTCCGTGACGCTGGGTCCGGACAGGCCGACGAGCCGGCCCAACTCCGCATACGAGGCGCGGCCGTTCTCGCGCAGGGCCTGGATGAGCTGCCTGTCCACGGCGTCCATAAGGTCCAATGCCTTTCATTGTTCAGCGTTGACGCGAGCTTATGCACAGAAACGAAGGCGCGCTAGGGTTAATCCCCGCAAAATCCAAAGTTCTTCACTCGGGGCGACGGAGCCCCCTCACGTACGGGGAACGGCGTCACTCGGCTGCACGGGAGCCTCCCCCGAGCTCGCCCTCCCAGCGGCGGTACAGCGTGTGCGGCACACCCGCCGCGTCCAGCGTCCGTCCCGCGACGAAGTCCACGAGGTCCTGGATGTGCGTCGCCCCCGCGTAGAAGGCCGGGGACGCGGGCAGCACCACGGCGCCCGCCTCGTCGAGCGCCACCAGGTGCTTGAGCGTCTGCCCGTTCAGCGGCGTCTCCCGTACGGCGACGATCAGCGGCCGACGCTCCTTGAGCGTCACACTCGCCGCGCGCTGCAGCAGATCCTTCGAGAGCCCGAGCGCGACACCGGCCACGCACGCCGTCGAGGCGGGCACGATGATCATGCCCTTGACCGGGTACGAGCCGGAGGAAGGACCGGCCGCGAGATCACCGGCGGGCCAGTACCGCACGTCGTCGAGCCCGATGTCGCCGAACGTGTCCGGCTTGCCGTCGGCGCCGCGCGCCAGCCACTGGGCCAGGTCCTCGCGCCAGTGCGCGTCCCGCAGCGGGATCCCCGTCTCGTCGAGCAGCGTGAGCCGTGAGGCCCGCGAGACGACGAGGTCGACGGCTTCGCCCGCCGCGAGCAGGGCGCGCAGCACGGAGGCGGCGTACGGGGTACCCGACGCTCCGGACACCCCGACGACCCAGGGCTTGCGGCTGCTTGCTTTGACGTGCTCCACACCACGAGCCTATCCGGCGGCCCGGCGGGGGAACTTGAGCAGGGGCGGCGAGCGTTCTTTCCATGACGGGCGGGGGCTGGGATGACATACGACGACGGATCGGGCCGGGCGGCGGTCCTGCGGCGGCCGAGGCGTGAGCGGGCACTGACGGCGGGCAAGGTGATGCTCGTCTGGGTGGCCCTGCTCTGGCTCCTCGAAGTGGTCGACGTGGCATCGGGCAACGCCCTGGACACCTTCGGCATTCAGCCGCGCGAGCCCTCCGAGTTGATCGACGTCGTCCCGGCGTCCTTCATCCACTTCGGCTTCGCGCACGTCGCGGCGAACTCGATACCGCTGCTGGTCCTCGGCTTCGTCGCGGCGCTCGGCGGACTGCGCCGCTTCTTCCTGGCGTGCGCCCTGATCGTCGTCGCGGACGGCCTCGGGGTGTGGCTGGTGGCCCCGTCCCACACGAACACCGCGGGCGCCTCGGGCCTGATATTCGGCCTGTTCGCCTTCGTCGTCCTGTCCGGCTTCGTGGAACGCCGCCCCTTCGGCATCGTCGTCGGCGTGCTCATAGCCGCGTACTGGGGCACAACATTCCTGGCCGGCCTCTCCCCCACGAGCGACGGCGTGAGCTGGCAGGGCCACCTGATCGGCCTTGCCGCGGGTGTGGCGGCGGCGTTCGTGTTCCGCCGCCGCCCATCGGTCCAGGGCCGGACCAAGGGCCGGTCCTAGACCGTCAGCCCCCGCACCAGCAGGTCGAGCAGGGCGCACACGAAGAGTGCGATGCCGATGAAGCCGTTGACCTGGAAGAAGGCCCGGTTCAGGCGGGAGAGGTCGTGGGGCTTCACGATCGAGTGCTCGTAGAGGAAGGCGCCCGCGACGATCACGAGGCCGACCCAGAAGAAGGTGCCGGCGTCGGTGGCCAGGGCGTACCAGACGAACAGGGCCGTCGTGAGGGTGTGGCAGACGCGCGCGCCCCAGATCGCCCCGGGGATGCCGAAGCGCGCCGGGACCGACTTCACGCCGACCTCGCGGTCCGTCTCCACGTCCTGGCAGGCGTAGATCAGGTCGAAGCCGCCGATCCAGATGCCGACCGCGAGACCGAGGATGACGGCCGTCCAGGACCACTCGCCCGTGATCGCGATCCACGCGCCGATCGGGCCCATCGCCTGGGCGAGGCCCAGGATCGCCTGCGGGAAGTTCGTGAACCGCTTGCCGTACGGGTAGACGACCATCGGGATCACCGCGATGGGCGCGAGCGCCAGGCAGAGCGGGTTCAGGAGCGCCGCCGAGGCCAGGAAGACGACCAGGGCGATCAGCGCGCCGGTCCAGGCCGACTTCACCGACACCGCGCCCGTCACCAGTTCGCGGTGCGCGGTGCGCGGGTTACGGGCGTCGATCTCGCGGTCGATGATCCGGTTCGCCGCCATCGCGAACGTCCGCAGGCCCACCATGCAGATGGTGACCAGGAGGAGGCGGCCCCAGTGGATGTTCTCGTCCAGCTGGAACATCGCCGTGAGGGCCGCGATGTAGGCGAAGGGCAGCGCGAAGACCGAGTGCTCGATCATGACCAGGCGCAGAAACGCCTTGGTCCGTCCCGGCTGCTGCGGGATTGCTGCTGAAGCGCTGGTCACGAGAGTCCGTACTCCTTCCAACGGCGGTCCACGAGGGCCGCCGTACGGGGGTCGGAGACGACCATCTCGGGCCAGCCTCCGTCCCTCGTGTAGCCCTCCTCGGGCCACTTCTTCGTCGCGTCGATGCCTGCCTTGCCGCCCCAGAACTGCTGGTACGAGGCGTGGTCGAGGTGGTCGACCGGCCCCTCGGCCACGGTCAGGTCACGGGCGTAGTCCGTGTTCCCGAGCGCGCGCCACGAGACTTCATGAAGATCGTGGACGTCGCAATCGGAGTCGACGACGACGATGAGCTTCGTCAGCGACATCATGTGCGCGCCCCAGATCGCGCTCATCACCTTCTGGGCGTGCTTCGGGTACTTCTTGTCGATCGAGACGATCGCGCAGTTGTGGAAGCCGCCGGACTCCGGCAGGTGGTAGTCCACGATGTCCGGGACGATCACCTTGAGGAGGGGGAGGAAGAACCTCTCCGTGGCGCGGCCCAGCGGGCCGTCCTCCGTCGGCGGGCGGCCCACCACGATCGACTGGAGCAGCGGGCGCTTCCGCATCGTCACGCAGTCGATCTTGAGGGCCGGGAACGGCTCCTGCGGCGTGTAGAAGCCCGTGTGGTCCCCGAAGGGGCCCTCCGGGAGCATCTCGCCCGGCTCCAGCCAGCCCTCGATGACGACCTCGGCGTTGGCCGGGACCTGCAGCGGCACCGTCTTGCAGTCGACCATCTCGACACGCTTGCCCTGGATGAACCCGGCGAGCATGTACTCGTCCATGTCACCGGGCAGCGGCGCCGTCGACGCGTACGTGACCGCGGGCGGGCAGCCGAAGGCGATGGCGACGGGCAGCTTCTCGCCCCGCTTGGCGGCCACCTGGTAGTGGTTCCGGCTGTCCTTGTGGATCTGCCAGTGCATGCCGATGGTGCGCTTGTCGTGGCGCTGCAGGCGGTAGAGCCCGAGGTTGCGGATGCCCGTCTCGGGGTCCTTGGTGTGGGTGAGCCCCAGGTTGAAGAAGGAGCCGCCGTCCTCCGGCCAGGTGAACAGCGCCGGCAGCTTGTCGAGGTCGACGTCCTCGCCCCGCAGCACGACCTCCTGCACGGGGGCCGCGTCCGACTTCACCTTCTTCGGCGGTACGTGCGTCATCGCGCCGAGCTTGCCGAACGCCTCGCGGATGCCGACGAAGCCCTGCGGCAGCTCCGGCTTCAGCAGCCCGCCGATCTTGTCGCTGATGTCGTCGTACGACTTGAGGCCGAGCGCCTTGAGGAGGCGCCGGTCGGTGCCGTACACGTTCATCGCGAGGGGCATCGACGCGCCCTTCACGTTCTCGAAGAGGAGGGCGGGGCCGCCGGCCTTGTTCACCCGGTCGACGATCTCACCGACCTCCAAGTACGGGTCGACCTCGGCCTTGATGCGCTTCAGGTCGCCTTCGCGCTCCAGAGCCCTGAGCAGGGAGCGAAGATCGTCGTAAGCCATGCGTTCCAGTATCGGGCAACCGTTAACCTGGCCGAGTCACCGGGGGCCCAGTACGCCCCGTTCCGTTCCTTGGGGGATCGCGACACCATGCTGCGCTACTTGCCCTTCCTGCTGGTCCTCGCGCTCTGGATCTACACGTTCATCGACTGCCTGAACACCCCGGAAAAAGAGGTGCGCAAGCTGCCCAAGGTGGTGTGGGTCATCATCATCCTGCTGTTCGGCGAGGTCCTGCTCGGACCGATCGCCTGGCTGGTGGTGGGCAGGCCGCGCCGCGCGCCCGCGGGCGGCGGCAGCACGAAGTTCGTCGCGCCCGACGACAACCCCGAATTCCTGCGGTCCCTGAGGGACGACGACAAAAAGGACGAATGAGCACCATGGATCTCGACCTCGCCCGCACCTGGCTCGCCACCGCCGTGGAGGAGGCGAGGACCGGTCTCGCCGAGGGCGGCATCCCGATCGGCGGGGCCCTGTACTCCGCCGACGGCGAGCTCCTCGGCCGCGGCCACAACCGGCGCGTGCAGGACGCCGACCCGTCCTCGCACGGCGAGACCGACGCGTTCCGCAACGCCGGGCGGCAGCGCACGTACAAGGGCACCACGATGGTGACCACGCTCAGCCCCTGCTGGTACTGCTCGGGTCTGGTGCGGCAGTTCGGGATCTCGCGTGTGGTGGTCGGCGAGGCGCGCACCTTCCACGGCGGGCACGACTGGCTCGCCGAGCACGGCGTCGAGATCGTGCTGCTCGACGACCCCGAGTGCGTCGCCATGATGGAGGAGTTCATCGCGGCGAAGCCGCAGCTGTGGAACGAGGACATCGGCGAATGAGCCGTCGGCAGTGAAAGGCGCGTGACCGCGTAGGGCGCGCGTGACGGTCCAGGGCGCGTACAAGTTGTACGCTGTCGCGCCCCCTGAAGCGGACAGTGCGCCCCTGTGCGGGATGGCTCCGCACCCGGACACTCAGGGGGCATGACGACCGCCCCGGGCACCGCTCCCACCAGCACGTCCCCATCCCCTCCCGCCTACGGCGACAAGATCGTCGCCGTGGAGACGGCCGGGGCGGAGCCGATCCCCGACGCCGAACGGCACGGCGGGCCACGGCAGCTGCTGTGGACCTGGGCCTCGCCGAACATCGAGTTCGCGACGGTCTACATCGGCGTGATCTCCGTACTGTTCTTCGGCCTCAGCTTCTGGCAGGCGGCCGCGGCCCTGCTGCTCGGCACCGCGCTCGGCGCGCTGACGCAGGGGATCCTGTCGCTGGACGGGCCGCGGTTCGGCGTGCCGCAGATGGCGATCGGTCGCCTCGCCTTCGGCTTCCGCGGCAACGCGCTGCCCGCGGGGGTCAACGCGCTGGTGGCGGGCGTCGGCTGGTTCGCGGTGAACAGCGTGAGCGCCGCGTTCGCCCTGAACACGCTGACCGGTCTGCGGCCGCTGCCCTCGCTGCTCGTGGTCGTCGCCGCCGAGATCGTCATCGGCTTCATCGGGCACAACTTCGTGCACACCTTCGAGCGATACGCGTTCCCGGTGCTCGCCGTCGTCTTCCTGGTGGCGGGCGTCTGGACGTTCGGCGAGGCGGACCTGTCGGCGGCCGGTGGCGGGGGCGGCATCGGCGGCTTCCTGCTCGCGTTCAGCTCGGCGTGGGGGTACGCGGCGGGCTGGAACCCGAACGCGTCGGACTACTCGCGCTATCTGCCACGCACCGCGAACCGCTTCCGCACGGTCCTGTACCCGGCGCTCGGGATGTTCCTGTCCGTCTCGGTCGTGGCGCTGACCGGCGCGGCGTCGGCGACGATCGCCGCACCCGCGGACGCGACGCCCACGGCCGCGTTCACCGGCCATCTCCCGTCCTGGCTCGGCCACTTGGTGCTCGTGGCGATCATCCTGGGCGCGATCTCGGCGAACGCCCTCAACATCTACTCGTCCTCCATGTCGATCACCTCCATCGGCCTGCGACTTCCGCGGTGGCTCGGCCGCAGCACACTGGTCGTCCTGACGGGCCTCGCGGGCACGGCGGCGGCGTGGTCGTCACTCTCCGACGCGGGGCACGCGTACGAGGCGTTCCTGCTGGTGATCGCGTACTGGATCGGCCCCTGGCTGGGCGTGGTACTCACGGAGCGATGGCGCTCACGACGCACCCCCGAGACCGACCTCGCCGACCGCCTCGGCAACCCCGGCTTCTCCAACTGGCCAGGCTTCACAGCCCTGTTGGCAGGCATCGCGATCTCCGTCCCCCTCTTCTCGAACCAGGAGCAGTACGCGGGCTGGGCGGCGCGACACTGGCCCTCGCTCGGCGACGTGACGTGCCTGGTCGGCTTCGTGGTGAGCGCGGTGGTGTACGCGACGGCTTGCCGAGTGTTCACCGGCCGGCTGCGGGTGGGGTGATTGCGGCGCGGGTGTCCCCCTCCGGCACCCGCGCCCTCACCACCGGGTCGGCCGAGGAGTGACCACAAGCCGGGTCGTCGAGCGGTCCCCAGTGCCGCTCGACGGCCCGGCCAGGGTGATCCCTGCGTTGTCCGACACGGGGATCAGTGTGGCTCAGCACCTTACTGAACTGGAGTGAATTTCTAGAAATTCACTATAGAAACACAGCCCTGGGGAGGTGCCTTAGGCTGGTCGTCGTCATGAGCCCCAAGCAACTGCGCGGCGCGGAAACCGTCGACCGCCTCCTCGATGCCGCGCTGCGGGTCTACGCGGACGCCGGCGAGCAGGGCGTCACCGTCAGCTCCCTGACACGGACGGGCGGAGCGAGTCCGGGCAGCCTGTACCACCACTTCGGCAGCGTCGACGGGCTGATGCAGGCGCTGTTGCTGCGCTGGCTCGGCCGGCTCCTGGGCGAACTCACCGGGGCCCTCGACCGCTCCCGCACACCCCGTTCGGGTATCCGCGCGATCGTCGAAACGTATTTGCGCTTCATCCGTGAACACCCGGACGCCTCCCGCCTGTTGCACTCCTCGTACGCGGACCGGCTGGGGATGGCGCAGGCCCGCCAGTTGCGCGACACACAGGAGGCCCGGCTCTCGCCGCTCACCGAATGGATGCGGCAGCACATCGACTCCGGCGCGATCGCCCCGCTGCCCGAACCGCTCATCGAGTCCCTGGTGCTCGGCCCGGTCGTCGGCCTCGCGCGCGGCTGGCTCGCGGGGACGCACGACACCGATCTCGATCAGGCCGCGCGCGTCCTGTCGGAGAGGATCTGGCGCTCACTGGCCCCCTGACCGGCCCGCCCGGCCCCCACGACACGCGCCGCGCACGCCGCCTGGAGCAGCTCCCCGAGCAGTTCCGGGTCGCCGACCTCGGCGCCGAGCAGCGACTCGATGCGCTCGAGGCGCTGGTAGAGGGACTGCCGTCCGATGTGCAGGAGCGCGGCGGTACGCGTGGGGCTGCAGCCGTGCCGCAGATGCACCTCAAGGGTGTGCACGAGATCGCTGCCGTGCACGGCCTCCCACTCCAGGAGCGGCCCGAGGACGTCGCCGACGAGCCGCGTCAGCCGCTCCCGGTTGGCCTCCACACCGCCCCTGGTCAGCTCCCGCTCCAGGGCGAGCGCCCGCGAGGACGTCACCAACGGCCCCTCGGCGAGCGCCGGTTCGGCTGCCGGCACGGTCAGCGCCAGCTCCAGCGTCGTACGGGCCGTGCGCAGGGTGTCGCTCCAGCGCAGCCACCCGTCACCCCCGGCGACGGCGGGCCCGACCGCCACGGTGAGCCCCGGCGCGGCCACGGCCCGGAAGCCGTCGAGGACGCCGCGCACCGCGTCACGGCCGGCCGGCGCCGCCACCAGCGCGAGCACATCACCGGGGAACGCGGCACACAGCGCGCCCCTCCCCGCCACCCGGTCGACCGCCGCACGGGCCGCCACCGCCGGACCGTGCACGGAGACCCCGACGAGCCGCGCCCCGGGCCCGGGCCGGAACCCGGCGAGCGCCGAACGCGCCTGCACCTCCGGCTGGTTGAGCGCCTGCCGGTCGGCCAGGTCTGCGAGCAGCGCGGCCGAGTGGTCGGCGCCCCGCAGGGTCACCGCGGGGCGGGCGGTGAGCCCGTGGGTGACGATGGCCCGGTTGGCGGCCTCCGCGATCCGCACGAACGGCACGACGCGCCGCAACGCGATCAGCGGGAAACCCAACTCCCGTGCGGCTGCCACCACTTCGGACGGCATACGTTCCAGGGCCCGGCCCACCTCCACGGCGAGGCCCACCGCCCCGCGCGCCGTCAACTCCCGTACGTAGCGGCGTAGCGCGCCCCCGTCGGCGTCGAGGAACGCGAACCCGTTCGTCAGCAGCAGCTCCCCGCCGTCCAGGAAGCCCGCGCCCTCGTACACCTCACTGGAATGGACCCAGCGCACGGGCCGGTCCAACCCGCCCTCTCCGGCGAGGAGTTCGGGATCGGCGCCGCCGACGACATCGAGGTGGAGGATCTCGCGGAGCGTGAGAGCGGACACTTGGCCTCCCGGTGGGCACGCGCGCGTGCGGACATTCCGTCGGGGTGGGGACGGCCGGGACAGTACGCCCCGCACGTTGCCCCGGTGTTTCCGCGCCGCGAGAGTGGACCGCATGACCGCTTCCCCCGGCGCCGCGCCGCGCATCCCGACCATCGACCTCCGGCCCTGGCTGTCCGGCGACCCGCAGGCCCGCGCCGCGATCGCCGCCACCGTGGACGACGCGCTGCGCACCGCCGGGTTCCTGCTGGTCACCGGGCACGGCGTCGACCCGGCCCTGCGCACCCGGATCCGGGACGCGGCCCGCGGGTTCTTCCGGCTGCCGGCGCCCGTGAAGGAGCCGTACGGCGTGCAGGTCGGCGGCCGCGGCTGGCTCGGGCCCGGCGCCGAGGCCAACGGCTACGCCGAGGGCACCGAGACCCCGCCCGACCTGAAGGAGTCGCTGTCCTTCGCCACGGCGATGCCCTTCGACGACCCGGCGGTGCGCGCCGAGTGGTCGGGCGAGAACGTCTTCCCGGCCGAGTCGCCGCAGCTGCGCGCGCTCGTGGAGACGTACCTGGAACAGATGCGGACGCTCTCCGACCGGCTCCTCGAACTCCTCGCGGCCGCCCTCGACGAGCCCGCCGACTTCTTCACCCGGCACACCGCGCACCCCACCTGGGGCTTCAACATCAACTGGTACCCGGGCACGGAGGTCGTCGGCGCCCCGGAGCCCGGCCAGTTCCGGATCGGCCCGCACACCGACTTCGGCACGGTGACGGTCCTCGACCGGCAGGCCGGGAAGGGCGGCCTCCAGGTGTTCACGGACGAGGGCGGCTGGGAGGACGCGCCGTACGATCCGGACGCCTTCACGATCAACATCGGTGACCTGATGGCCCGCTGGACCGGCGACCGCTGGCGCTCCGGCCGGCACCGCGTCCTGCCGCCACCGGCGGACGCGCCCGCCGAGGAGCTCATGTCGCTCGTCTACTTCTACGAGTGCGACCCCGGCACGACCGTGGAACCACTCCCCGCCCCGAAGGGCCGCGTCGCGTACGAGCCGGTCGACTCGCACGCGTACCTGCGCGGAAAGCTCGACGCCATCACGGTGGGCTGACGCGCGTACGCGAAAGGCCGGCCCCGCAGGACCGGCCTTTCACGAAGCGATGCGGCTCACACCCCGGCGTACGAGTGCTTGCCCGTGACGAAGATGTTCACGCCGTAGTAGTTGAAGATCCAGCAGCCGAACGCGATCAGCGCCAGGTAGGCGGCCTTGCGGCCCTTCCAGCCGGCGGTCGCGCGGGCGTGCAGGTACGCCGCGTAGGCGACCCAGGTGATGAACGACCAGGTCTCCTTGGGGTCCCAGCCCCAGTAGCGGCCCCACGCGTCGCCCGCCCAGATGGCGCCCGCGATGATCGTGAACGTCCACAGCGGGAAGACGGCCGCGTTCACGCGGTAGGAGAACTTGTCCAGGGACTGCGAGGCGGGCAGCCGCTCCATGACGGAGGTCGCGAAGCGGCCGGGGGTGCCGCCGCCCGCGAGCTTGCTCTCGTAGGAGTCCTTGAAGAGGTACAGGATCGTGCCGACCGCGCCGACGTAGAAGACCGCGCCGCAGAAGATCGCCGTCGAGACGTGGATGTACAGCCAGTACGAGTGCAGCGCCGGCACCAGCTGGTCGCTGGACGTGTACAGCACGGTGGTGGCGAGACCGAGGTCGAGCAGGACCGTGATGACCAGGGGCAGGCCGAGCCAGCGCACGTTCTTCTTCAGCGCCAGCAGCACCAGGTAGATCGCCACCGCGACGGTGGAGAACGTGATGCTGAACTCGTACATGTTGCCCCACGGGGCCCGCTCCACCGAGAGCGCGCGCGTGAGCACGCCGCCGAACTCGATGATGAAGCCGAGCGCCGTGAGGGAGATGGCGATGCGCCCGTACAGGTCGCCCTGTGCGTCACCGCCGGCGGCGCCGGGGCCGTCCGGCACGTCACGCGCGCCGGCCGCGGCCCGCGTGACGACCTGCGGCCGCTCCAGGACGGTGGTGCCGCCCTCCTTCTTGACCGTGACGGCGGGCGCGGCGGCCTTCGTCTCGGCCTTGCCGGTCAGCGCGGCGGCGGTTCGGCCGACCTTGCTGCGGCTACCGAAGATCCACTCGGCCATGTTCGCGAAGAACGCGAGCAGATACACGGCCATCGACGAGTAGATGAGGACGTTACTGGTGTGAGCCAGGTTCTCGTTGACTGCGGCGGCGAGAGTCACTTCTCAGCCCCTTCGGCGGCAGGAACAGCGGTGGTTGATGCGGAGGTTTCAGTGGGTTCGGGGGCGCTCGGCGCCTCGCTGTGCAGCTGCTCGACCAAGGAGCCCAGCTCCTCCGGCAGCTTCGCGGACTCGCTGCGGCCGAGGCCCGCCATCTCGACGACGGTCACCCCGTCCTCGCCTTCGACGGCGCGCACCCAGACGCGGCGGCGCTGGATGAACAGGGAGCCGGCCAGACCGCCGATCGCGGCGATGGCGCCGCCCAGTGCCCAGGTGTCACCGGGCTGGTGGGAGATCTGGAAGGTGACCCATTCCTTGATGTCCTTGTCGAACGTGACGGAGCCCGCCCCGTTCGGCAGCTTCATCGTCTCGCCGGGCAGCAGCCGCTGCTTGAGCGCCTTGCCCTTGGAGTCCTTGAACGCCTTCATGTGCGAGGTGTCCAGCTGGTACACGTTCTGCGGAAGGCCGGCGTCGACGCCGAGGTCGCCGTGCGTCGCGTTCAGCGCGAGGACGGGGAAGTCGAGCGCCGGGAACTGGGAGAGCATCGTGCCCTTGCCCGCGCCCGCGAACGTCGGCACGAACCAGGCGGCGAAGCCCAGCTGTTCCTTCTTGCCCTTGGCGTTCTTGTAGCCGTCCATCACCTTGATGGCGCCCTGCGAGGAGATGTTGGAGTCGATCGGCAGCATCGGCACGGTCTGCTTCGAGACGACCTTGCCCTTGCCGTCGCGGACCGTGACGGGGACCGCGTAGCCGTGCCCGTTGAGGAAGATCTTGGTGCCGTCGATGTCCAGCGGGTGGTTGGACTCGATCTTGGCCTTCTTCGTCTTGTCGCCCGAGCCCTCGGTGTAGCTGACGTTCGCGCGGAACGTGCGCGGAGTGCCCTTCTCGGGTCCCGTGCGCTCGTACGTGGCCGTGAACTTGTCGAGGGTGAAGCTGAACGGCGACAGGTCGTGGTCGCTGTCGAAGAGGTTGCCGGACTTGAAGTCGTCGTACTGGGTGAGCGTGTTGGCGAACCCGTCGCCCTCGGTGACGAGCTTGCCGCCCTCGAACTTGAACAGCTGGCCCCAGGCGAAGGACACCAGCATCACGATCAGCGCGATGTGGAAGACGAGGTTGCCGACCTCGCGCAGATAGCCCTTCTCGGCCGCGACCGCGGTCCCGGCGACGTGCGCGCGGTAGCGGCGCTTCTTCATCATCGCGAGGGCGGCGGTGCGCACCTGCTCGGGGTCCGCATCGGTGCGCCACGTCGCGTACGCGGGCAGCCGGGTGAGCCGCTTGGGCGCGCCCGGCGGACGGCCGCGCAGCTGCCCGACGAACTGCCAGGTGCGCGGCACGATGCAGCCGATGAGGGAGATGAACAGCAGCAGGTAGATCGCGGAGAACCACACCGAGCTGTAGACGTGGAAGAAGCCGATCTTGTCGTAGATCGGCGCGAGCACGTCGTGCGCCTTGCGGAAGTCCTCGACCTTGGTCGGGTCCGTGCCCTGCTGCGGGATCAGCGAGCCGGGGATGGCGCCGAGGGAGAGCAGGAACAGCAGGATCAGCGCGACCCGCATCGAGGTGAGCTGCCGCCAGAACCAGCGGACCCAGCCGAGGACACCGAGCCGGGGCAGGTTGGGCGCACGGTCCTCCTGGGGGGCCGTGCTCAGCTGGGACGCGGCTTCGAGCTCAGTGGGATCGCCACCGGTCTGTACGTCGTCGGTCGTGTTGCTCATGGATCAGATTCCCACCTGGAAGCCGGTGGACCAGGTCCGCATCTGCCCCACGAGCGCGTCCCACGCACCCGTCAGCAGCAGAACTCCGGTCAGGATCATCATGATGCCGCCGATGCGCATCACCCACGTGTAGTGCTGCTTGACCCAGCCGAACGCGCCGAGCGCCTTGCGGAAGGCGATCGCGGCGAGCACGAAGGGCACGCCGAGGCCGAGGCAGTACGCGATGGTCAGTATCGCCCCGCGGCCGGCGGTGCTCTGCACCGAGGAGAGGCCGATCACGGAGGCGAGGGTCGGGCCGATGCAGGGGGTCCAGCCGATGCCGAACAGCGCGCCGAGGACCGGGGCTCCGGCCAGACCGGCGGCGGGCTTCTTGTGGAAGCGGAACTCCCGCTGCGTCATCCAGGGCATGAAGCCCATGAAGAAGATCCCCATGGCGATCATGAGGCCGCCGAGCACCTTGCTCAGCACTCCTTGGTACTCCTGGAGCGTCTGGCCGAAGAAGCCGAACAGGGCGCCGCCGGAGACGAAGACGGCGGTGAACCCGAGGACGAACAGGCTCGCGCCCGCCGCCATCCGGCCCCGCCGCTGCTCCATCAGATCGGTGCCGGTGATGCCGGTCACGTAACTCAGATAGCCGGGTACGAGGGGCAGCACGCACGGGGAGAAGAAGGAGACCAGGCCGCCGAGGAGGGCCACGGGCACGGCCAGGAGGAGCGCACCGTCGGTGACGGTGTCACCGGCGGCGAGTGCGACGAGGGAGGAGCTCACCTTCGCTCACTTCTCCGCGACGACCGGCGCGACCATCTTGCGCAGGGCCTTCTCGCTGAGTGGCTTGAGGGAACGCGCGGCGATCTTCCCCTCGCGGTCGACGACGATCGTCGAGGGGATGGCCTGCGGGTTGAGCGTGCCCTTCTCGAACTTGAGGAGGAGCCGGCCCGTCGGGTCGTAGAAGCTCGGGTACGGGACGTCGTAGTTCTCTTCGAACTTCTTGGCCGGGTTGGTGCTGGTGTCCCGGGTGTTGATGCCGAGGAACTGGACGCCCTGCTTCTCGGTGTCCTTGGCGACCTTCACGAAGTTCGGCGCCTCCGCACGACACGGCGGGCACCAGGAGCCCCAGACGTTGAGGACGACGACCTTGCCCTTGTAGTCGGACATGTCGAGCTGCTTGCCCTCGAGGTCCTTGCCGGTCAGGGAGGGGGCGTCGTGGCGCTCGCCCTTCTTGACCGTGGCGATGCCGCCGGAGCCGGTGACGAAGTTGGTGTTGTTGCCGCCGCCCGACGTACCGCCGGAGCCGCAGGCCGTCAGCGCGAGGGCCGCCACGGCGGCTCCTACGGTCAGCTTGGCGGCGCGGCGCTTCGTCGCGGTGGTGCGGGGGGTGCGGGAGGCGGCACTCATGTGAAAAGTTTCGCATGTCTGTTTAGGGGATCTTCCGCACCCCCCTCGCGGTGGGAAAATCCCACTTCAGGAGGGGTTTGCGAGGAACTTGCGCCAGCCTTCGGACGGCTGTTGTCCCACATCGAGCGTACGCAGCTTCGCCAGCGTTTCCGGGTCCTGCGCGTCGAGCCAGTCGACGAACTGCCGGAAGGAGACGAGCCGCACGTCACGGTGGGTCTCCGCGGTGGCCGCGATGTGCTTCAGCGCGTCCTCGACGGCGTCCATGTAGATGCCGCCGTTCCACTCCTCGAAGTGGTTGCCGATGAAGAACGGTGCCCGGTTCGTCTCGTATGCCCGCTTGAATCCCTGGATGTACGCCTGTGCGGACTGCTTGCGCCAGCCCGGGTAGTTGTGGGCGGGCGCCCGCGTGGAGTTGAGGGACTGGTTGGCCAGCATGTTGTAGTCCATCGACAGGACCTCGAAGCTCCGGCCGGGGAACGGGACGGCCTGCAGCGGCAGATCCCAGATCCCGAGCCGCTTGTGCGGCCAGCGCTGGACGCCGCCGGGCGAGGACGCGTCGTAGCGCCAGCCGAGTTCGCGGGCGGCGGGCAGCAGGTTCTCCTGGCCGAGCAGACAGGGCGTGCGGCCGCCGACGAGTTCCTTGTCGTAGTCGAAGGGCAGCGCGGGCAGGTCCTTCCAGCCCGTGTTCGTACGCCACTTCTTCACGAAGGACGTCGCCTGGTCGATCTCGTCACGCCACTGCGCGGGCGTCCAGTTGGCGACGGAGCCGGATCCCGCACAGAAGTGCCCGTTGAAGTGCGTGCCGATCTCGTGCCCTTCGAGCCAGGCGCGGCGGACGTACTTCAGGGTCTCCTTGATGTGGGCGTCGGTCAGATAGCCGATGTCGGAGGCGCCGACGGGGTTGTTCGGCGGGCGGTAGAGCCGCTTCTTCGACTCGGGCAGCAGGTACAGGCCCGAGAGGAAGAAGGTCATGTGCGCGCCGTGGTCCTCGGCGAGCTTCAGGAAGCGCGGGAAGAGCCCGTTGCCCACCTCGCCCGCGCCGTCCCAGGAGAAGACCACGAACTGCGGCGGCTTCTGGCCGGGTTCGAGCCGCTCGGGCCTGCCGGGCTGCCGCGGCTGCTTTCCGGTGTACGCCGTCGAGCCGTCGCCGATCGGCCGGTCGGGCGTCCGCCCCCGCGCCCCGGCCCCGCCGTGCCCCTCCGGAGCGACCTTCCGGCCACCGCCCGTACCGCATCCGGCGAGCAGCGCCCCGCTCGCCGCGCCCGCGCCGAGCCCGAGCAGTCCCCTGCGACTCACGTCCCGCATTCCGTCGTCCCCATTCCTCACACCGCCCCATTCACAGGGGCGCCCCGGAAGAGGGCATGAGGAACACGCGGGTTCCGGTAAACGGTCCTGATTTGCGGTGAATTGAAGGGGTACGCGAAAAGCCGCCGGGTTGACGGCGGCCTTTCGCGTGGTCTCGCGTGGTCGTTGCCCGGGGGATCAGGCGATGCGTTGCCCGGGATCAGGCCCCGAAGGCCTTGTCCTTCCCCTTCACGGGCTTCGCGCCCGCCAGGAGATGCGCGGGAACGAGATCGCGGGCGGGCTCGGTGTAGCCCACGGACACGATCTTGTCGCCCTGGTACGTGAACGTCGTCAGCGAGGCGAGCGTGCACTGCCGCTTGCGCGGGTCGTGCCACAGGCGCCGCTTCTCGACGTAACTGCGCACGATCCAGATGGGCAGCTGGTGGCTGACGCACACGGCCTCGTGCCCGCGCGCTGCATCCTTCGCCGCGTCGAGCGCACCCATCATCCGCACGACCTGGTCGATGTACGGCTCGCCCCAGGACGGCTTGAACGGGTTGACCAGGTGCTTCCAGTTCTCCGGGTTCTTCAGCGCGCCGTCGCCGACGCCGAAGGTCTTGCCCTGGAAGACGTTGCCCGCCTCGATGAGCCGCTCGTCGCTGTCCAGGTCGAGGCCGTGCGACTTCGCGATCGGCGTCGCCGTCTCCTGCGCCCGGTCCAGCGGGGACGCCACGACGTGCGTGATGTCACGCGCCGAGAGGTGCTCGGCGACCCGGTCGGCCATCCGCCGGCCCAGCTCGGAGAGGTGGTAGTCGGGCAGGCGCCCGTACAGGATCCCCTCCGGGTTGTGCACCTCGCCGTGGCGCATCAGATGGACGACGGTGATGTCGTCGCCCGACTTCGGGGCGCTCATGCCGTGGCCTCGGCGGCGGCGCGGGCGGCGGCGGGCAGCGCGGCCGCGATGCGCTCGATCGCCCGCTCGTCGTGGGCCGTCGAGACGAACCAGGACTCGAAGGCCGACGGCGGCAGATACACGCCCTGCTCCAGCATCGAGTGGAAGAACGGACCGAAGCGGAAGGCGTCCTGCCCCTTCGCGTCCTCGTAGTTGGTCACCTCGTTCTCCGTGAAGAACACGGTGAACATGTTCGTGGCGTTCTGCACGCGGTGCGCGACGCCCTCCTTGGTGAGCGCCTCACTCACCAGGCCGCGCAGCTGCTCGCTGGTCGCGTTCACCTTGTCGTACGCGGCGTCGTCGAGCAGCCGCAGCTGGGCGACACCGGCGGCGGTGGCGACGGGGTTACCGGACAGCGTGCCCGCCTGGTAGACGGGGCCCGCCGGGGCGAGGTGCGCCATGACATCGGCGCGGCCACCGAACGCGGCGGCCGGGAAGCCACCACCCATGACCTTGCCGAACGTCAACAGGTCGGGCACGACGCCGTCGACGCCGAACCAGCCGGCCTTCGACGTACGGAAGCCGGTCATCACCTCGTCGGAGATGTACAGCGCGCCGTTCTCGGCGCACACGTCCTTGAGCCCCTGGTTGAAGCCCGCCTTCGGCGGCACGACGCCCATGTTGCCGGGCGAGGCCTCCGTGATGACGCAGGCGATCTCGCCGGGGTGCGCGGCGAACGCGGCGCGCACGGCCTCGATGTCGTTGTACGGCAGCACGATCGTGTCGCCGGCCTGCGCGCCCGTGACACCCGGGGTGTCCGGCAGGCCCAGCGTGGCGACGCCGGAACCCGCGGCGGCGAGCAGCGCGTCGACGTGCCCGTGGTAGCAGCCGGCGAACTTGATGACCTTCGCCCGACCCGTGAAGCCGCGGGCGAGCCGGATCGCCGACATGGTCGCCTCCGTCCCGGAGGACACGAGCCGCACCTGCTCGACGGGGTCGATCCGCCGGACGATCTCCTCGGCCAGCTCGACCTCGCCCGCGCCCGGCGTACCGAAGGAGGTGCCGCGCGAGACGGCCTCCTGCACGGCCGCGATGACCTCGGGGTGGGAATGGCCGAGGATCATCGGCCCCCACGAGCACACGAGGTCGACATACTCACGGCCATCGGCATCGGTGAGATACGGACCGTTACCGGACACCATGAACCGGGGCGTTCCGCCCACGGCTCGGAACGCGCGCACGGGCGAGTTCACGCCACCGGGCGTCACCGCTTCCGCACGGTCGAAAAGCCCCTGCGACGCGGGTGCCTCATAGGGATAGGGAGTGTTGTTCGCCTCTGCCATACCTCTCAGCGTACGGCCCACCCTCGCGCGCCCCAGCGCGTGGACCCGCGGGGACTCTAGACTCTGCCTCGCGCCATACCTTGCGGACACGTTTCGGCGGGGGACCGTGGGGGAGGTCACTGTCACGATGATCGGGTTGCGCGTAGGCGGTCGCGCGGCCTACAAAAGGGCTTGCGCGGCCCGGGGAACAGCAGTCGGGTGGAGATATGCATCGCGGTGGCGGACTGGGCGAGGGGACCGGCGACCTGGGCCCCCGGCGTGCCCGGCGGGGGAAGCACCGGCGCGAAGAGGGCGAAGAGGCCCGGGACATCACGGCCAGGGACACCACGGCCAGAGACATCACGGACGGGGACATCGGGAATGGTGGCCGGGTGGGGGTGACCTACAAATACTTCGGCGCGCCCGACGGCGCGACGGCCGCCCGCGTCCCGATCTCCATGCGCCCTGAGGAGCTCGGCGGTGACGAGCTGGGCATGGGCGGCATGTTCACCAAGATCAAGCCGGAGACGATGGCCGCGATGGTCCTCACCGGCATAGAGGGCATACCCCTGCACAAGGTCCCGCCCCTGGAACTCGTCGTCCTCCACCCCGACTACGCGGTGGTCAAGCTCCCCATGACGGTCGTCGACCCGCTGCGCGGGGTCGGCGAGGAGTCCGTCGGCGCCGCGGCGTTCATCTGGTCCACGGTCCCCGACCGCGGCGGGCCGCGCGACGCGTTCAACGTGTATCAACTGCTGCACGAGTGGCAGGACTTCAGTCACCGGCTGCATGATGCGGGGCATCAGGCGTACTGCTTGGTGTGGCCGTAGGCGGTACGCCTGCTGGGTTCCTCCGGGGTCACAGCACCGGTGGACCCGCCTCGATCCTTCGCAGTACGGCCTCGTACGAGTCGATCGTCCCGCCCGTCTGCAACTGCCGCTCGTCCCACCAGGTGGCGCCCGCGTCGGCCAGCGGGCCCACGACGTCCAGCGCGGCCGCCTTGTCGGGCGGTGTGAGCCCGCCGACGACGAAGTCGAAGGGGCCCTCGGTGGATTCGCGGTGCTCGTTCACGTAACGGACGACGTCCGCGAACTGTTCGGGACGCGGCGGCACACCGTGCAGGGCATCGGCGAACAAGGGGGCCGCGCCGTCCCAGCGGGCCGCGCGGCGCATCGGCGGGCGGGCCGGCCAGAAGCCGCCGATCCAGACGGGCGGACGGGGCTGCTGCACGGTCGCCGGCAACAGCTGCGTCTCCTTCACGCGGAAGTGGGCGCCGTCGTGGTCCACCGTGCCGCCCGACCAGTACCGGGCGAGCAAGTCCAGACCCTCGTCGAGGCGTTCGGCGTGCACGATCCGGTCGACGGTGTCCCCGAAGTCGCCGTACTCGTCGTCGACGGGTCCGCCGAGACCGGCACCGAACACGACGCGGCCGCCGCTGAGCGCGTCCAACGTGGCAACCTGGCGCGCGAGTTGCTCGGGACGGTAACGGGGCACCGCCGCGACGAGTGTGCCGACCTTGATCCGGGACGTGGCCAGGGCCGCCGCCGTGAGCAGCATCCAGGGGTCGCCGAAGGGCTTGCCGCGCCGTACCTTCTTGTCGTGCACGACGTGGTCCCACAGCAACAGGGCGTCCCAGCCCGCCTGTTCGGCCGCGACGGCCGTGCGGGCGACGGTGTGGGCGTCGGCGAAGTCACCGAAGTTCGGGATGTTGACCGAGAAGCGCATGACGCCATGATGTCGGCCGGGACGCCTGCCCGACAGGGCGCCACGCATCCTCCCCGGCGGGTGGCGCGCAGGCAGCACGGCGGGCGGCATGGTGGGCAGCACGGCGAGCGCCGAGCCATTGGAGGATCGCCTGTTCGGTGGTCCGCCGAAGGGCTTCTTCCCCGGCTCACACCCGCGGCGCACGCCTTCCGGGGAAGGCATGGGCACATGAAGATCGCGTTCCTGCTGCACAACGTGTACGCCGTCGGCGGCACGGCGCGCACCACGCTCAACCTCGCCGCCGCGCTCATCGAGCACGGCGGCCACGAGGTGGAGATCGTGTCGCTCTCCCGGCACCGGGAGACCCCACGCTTCCCGGTCGACCCGCGGATCACCCTCGTACCGCTGGTGGACCTGCAGGACGGGACGCCCGACACGCTCCACCCCGCGTACGGGGAACCGGCGCGGGTCTTCCCCACTGCCGACAAACGCCACCAGCAGTACACGCTCCTGCACGACATGCGCGTACGCGCCTACCTGGAGGAGCGGTGCGAGGCCGACGTCGTCATCGGGACGCGGCCCGGGCTCAATGTCTACCTCGCCGAGTGGGGGCCGAAGCGGGCGCTGCGGATCGCGCAGGAGCACCTGCGGCACGACGCGCACAGCGGCAAGTTGCTCAAGACCATCGCCCGGCGCTACCGGGCGCTGGACGCGCTGGTCACGGTCACGGAGGAGGACGCGGACGTGTACCGGGCCGGGATGCGGCTGCCCGGTGTGCGGATCCTCTGCGTGCCGAACATCGTGCCGCCGGCCTCCGTGCCGCCCTCGGACGGCAGCTCGAAGATCATCGCCGCGGCAGGGCGGCTCGCCCGCGGCAAGCGCTACGACCTGCTCCTGGAGGCCTTCACCGCGGTGTCGGCGAAGTATCCGGACTGGGAGCTGCGGATCTACGGCGGCGGCCGGCAGGAAGCGCGCCTGCGGGCCCTCGTGGACGAGCTCGGGCTGGGCGGCCGGGCCCGCCTCATGGGGACGGTGTCGCCGATCGAGCCGGAGTTCGCGCGGGCTTCGATCGTGGTGAGCGCCTCGGACGCGGAGTCCTTCGGGATGACGCTGGTCGAGGCGATGCGCTGCGGTGTACCCGTCGTGTCCACGGATGCGCCGCTCGGTCCCGCGGAGATCATCACGGACGGGGTCGACGGGCGGCTCGTGCCCGTGGGGAACGCGAGTGCGCTCGCCGAGTCGGTCATGGACCTCATCGAGGACGAGCCGAGGCGGAGGCGGATGGGGTCGGCGGCACTCGCCTCCGCGCACCGCTACGACCCGGAGCCGATCGTGGCCCGCTACGAATCCCTCTTCACCGACCTCCACGCTTCCCGCCACCGACGCGCCTGGCAGAAGCTGCGCGCGCGGGCGGGGAGGCGGGTCCGCGGCGCGGTGCGGTGACGGGGCGGCGGGCCGTGTGGCGCGGTGCGGTGACCGGGCGCCGGTCCGCGTGGTGCAGTGACCGGGCGTCGGTCGGCGTGGCGCGGTGCGGCGTCCGGGCGGCGGGCGGCGTGACCGCGGCGCGGTGCGGTGACCGGGCGGCGGGCCGCGTGGTGCGGTGCGGTGACCGGGCGCCGGTCGGCGTGACCGCGTGGCGCGGTGCGGCGTCCGGGGTGCGGGCGCACCGCGTGGTGCAGCGCACGGGCTTTGCGCCGCGACGTCGCCCTTCGCCCCCCCCCGGCCCACGCCGGGTCTCGTCCCGAAGCGGGGTCGATCACGGCGCCCGCCCGGGCCCACGCCACGGGGCTCCGCCCCGGACCCCGCGGGCTATCGTCCACAGGCGGGGCTTGAATTGCCCACCCCCGCCGACGCCGACGCCGAAGGGGCCGACGAGGTCGCCTCGCCCATCTCCCACCGACCCGCCCCCTCCGGGGGCGTCGGCCCGACGGGGCGAGGCCTCGGCCTCGGGTGAGCGACCGCCAAGACGGCTCCCACCCATTGCGGTCAGCCGCAATCGCCATGGGTGAGCTACCGCAAGGACGACTCCCCACCCGTGACGGTCGACCGCCATCGCCTTGGTCAACCTGCCGTTGGCCCGGCTCCCCGCGCCTGACGGCCGACGCCGTCCCCACCTTGGGCAACCCGCCGCCGGCCCGACACCCCACACACGACGGTCAACCACACGCGCCCTAGGCGGCCTGCCACCCACCCCGGCTCCCCACCCTCTGCGGTCGGCCGTCCCCAGCTTGAGCAACCTGCCGCTGACCCGGCTCCCCACCCGCTGCGGTCGACCGCACGCGCCTTGGGCAATCCGCCGCCTGGCACGGTTCCCCAACCATTGCGGTCAACCGCCACCGCCTTGGGCAGTCCACCGCACGCACGGCTCCCCACCCACTGCGGTCGGCCGTCCCCGACTTGGGCAATCTGCTGCCTGGGGCGGCAGGGTGGGCAAGGCGGCACCCCGGTGCCGCGCAACGAACACGAACGGCCCCGGCCCCGGCACAGCAACCCGGCCCCCTAGCCGGCCGAAGCCCTCGGACGGGAGCGGGCAGGCGGGAGATATCCAGGCACCAGCACAGCCGAACAGGGACCGGTACCGCGCACCGAACACAGGGGCACCCGCCCCGGCAAAGGCCCCCGCCCGAGGCTGCGAACCCGTGACCACAGGCCCCACCCCGGCACAGCAACCCGGGCCCCGGACGGGCCGACGCCCCCGGAGGAGGCGGGCGGGAGGGAGATGACCGGACACCGGCGCAGCCAGACAGGGACCGGTACCGCGTGCCGAACGCTGGGGCGCCGACCCCAGCAAAACTGCAGGTGCCGCGCCCCCTCGCGGCAGGCCCCACCCCGGCACAGCAACCCGGCCCCAGACAGGCCGAAGCCCCCGGAGGAGGCGGGCGGATGGGAGATGAGCGGGCACCGGCGCAGCCGGACAGGGGCTGGAGCTGCGCGCCGATCGCGGGGGCGTCGAACCCGGCATGGTCCAGACCTCGGCCCCGGCACCGCGCACCGAACGCAGGAGCGCCCACCCCGGCAAAGCCCCAGACCCCGGCGCCGCGCGGCGAACGTATGGGAGCCACCCCGACAAAGCCCCAGGGCCCCGGTGCCACGCACCCCTCACGACCGGCCCTACCCCGGCACAGCAACCGAGCCCCGGACAGGCCGAAGCCCCCGGAGGGGGCGGGCGGGTGGGAGATGACCGGGCACCGGCCCAGCCGGAGAGAGGGCGGTACCGCGCGACCAGGACGGCGGGCGCCGACCCCGGCAAAGGCCCCCGGCCCCGACACCGCGTAACCGGAACGGCAGGCGCCGACCCCGCTACAGACCCCCGGCCCCGGCACCGCGTAACCAGAACGGCAGGCGCCGACCCCGCCACAGGCTCCCGGCCCCGGTGCCCCGCAACCAGAACGGCGGGCGCCGGCCCCGGTACGGAACCGGCCCCGCGCACGCAGACCGTCAACCGACCCGCAGCGCCTCCAGGCGTTCCGCGAACGGGACCACCTCGAAGCCGTCCCCCGGGTCCACCGACGTGATCGCACCGTGCAGTGAACGAGGAGCGATCGCCGACGTCGTGTCCACGTCGGGGGACGACGCGGAAGGCCCCATGAACCGCGCCAACTCCCCACCCGCACGGGCGATACGAGCCGCGAGGCCCTCCTCGCCCCAGTCCTCCGACGCCGCGTACACGGCGGTCGGCAGGACAACGGCCCGCAGGTACGTGAAGAGCGGGCGCAGCGCGTGCTCGGTCACGAGCGAGTGGCGGGCCGTGCCGCCCGTCGCCCCCACCAGCACCGGCTTCGCCGTCAACGCGTCCTTGTCGATCAGGTCGAAGAACGACTTGAACAGGCCGCTGTAGGAGGCGGAGAAGACCGGGGTCACCGCGATCAGGCCGTCCGCCGCCGCCACCGCGTCGAGCGCCGCGGCCAGCCGAGCCGGCGGGAAGCCGGTGACGAAGTGCTGGGCGATCTCCGTTGCGTAGTCACGCAGTTCGAGCACCTCGACCTCCGCGTCCACGCGCTCCGTGGTCGCGGCGGCCAGCCGATCGGCCAGCAGCCGGGTGGACGACGGAGCGCTCAGCCCCGCCGACACGACGACGAGCTTCACTTCGAACTCCCTTCAGAACCGGCCGACTTGTCAACACCGGCCGACTTGTCAGAACCCGCCGACTTGGCGGCGACACGCGCCGCATGCGTGGGCGCGTCCGGCACATTCGCGGGCCGCTTGTTCGCGAACTCCTTGCGCAGCACCGGCACGACCTCCTCGCCGAGCAGGTCGAGCTGCTCCAGGACCGTCTTCAGCGGCAGACCCGCGTGGTCCATCAGGAACAGCTGGCGCTGGTAATCACCGACGTAGTCCCGGAAGGACAGCGTCCGCTCGATGACCTCCTGGGGCGAACCGACCGTCAGCGGCGTCTGCGACGTGAACTCCTCCAGCGACGGACCGTGCCCGTACACCGGCGCGTTGTCGAAGTACGGACGGAACTCCCGCACCGCGTCCTGCGAGTTCTTCCGCATGAACACCTGGCCACCGAGGCCCACGATCGCCTGCTCCGGCGTGCCGTGCCCGTAGTGGGCGTAGCGCTGGCGGTACAGGTTCACCATCTGCTTGGTGTGCGAGGCCGGCCAGAAGATGTGGTTGTGGAAGAAGCCGTCGCCGTAGTACGCGGCCTGCTCGGCGATCTCCGGCGAGCGGATGGAGCCGTGCCACACGAAGGGCGCGACACCGTCCATCGGCCGCGGCGTCGACGTGAACGACTGGAGCGGCGTACGGAACTTGCCCTTCCACGTCACCACGTCCTCGTCCCAGAGGCGGCGCAGCAGCGCGTAGTTCTCGATGGCGAGGTCGATGCCGTCCCGGATGTCCTTGCCGAACCACGGGTAGACCGGGCCGGTGTTGCCGCGGCCCATCATCAGGTCGACCCGGCCGTCCGCGACGTGCTGCAGCATCGCGAAGTCCTCGGCGATCTTCACCGGGTCGTTCGTGGTGATCAGCGTCGTCGACGTGGACAGGATCAGGTTCTCGGTGCGGGCCGCGATGTGGCCGAGCATCGTCGTCGGCGAGGACGGGACGAACGGCGGGTTGTGGTGCTCACCGGTGGCGAAGACGTCGAGGCCGACCTCCTCCGCCTTCTGCGCGATGGCGAGCATCGCCTTGATGCGCTCGTGCTCGCTCGGCGCGCGTCCGGTCGTCGGGTCAACGGTGACGTCACCGACGGTGAAGATCCCGAACTGCATGCTGCTCACCTTGCTCACCTTCCGCAGGTTGTTGACGCTTCAACTATACCTCCGGAACGGTGCGCGGTCGCGCGCTATTCCCCACCCCGCCATCCGCCTCCCCCGGCCACTCCCCGCCCCGCTAATCCCCGCACGGGGCCCCGTGCAGATTCCTGTACTCCGCCCCCTCCTCCCCGTACGGATCCCGGCCCGTGGCGGCCAGCAGGCGGGCGAGCGGATCCGCGTCCGCGCCCACCGGCACCGCCGCCCCGAACGCCCCCATCTCCCGGCCCGTCGGCGCCAGCCGCTCCACCACCTCCGTGAGCTCCGCCACCACCTCCGGATCGGCCCCGTACTCCCGGCCGGTGGCCCGCGCCAGATCCCACGCGTGCGCGGTCAGATCCAGCAGCGCCATCCCGCCGACGGTCCGCGCCGGCATGTTCAGCGCCCCGGTCGTCCCCTCCTCCGCCCCGGGCGTGGACCAGGCCTCGACCAGCGCCTCCGCCTCACGCGCGAACCGCTCCCGCCAGCCGGCCTGCGCCACGTAGTCCGGCGGCGAGGAGAAGTCGGAGTCCTGCTTCACCGCGAGCTTCTGGAACTCGACGACCACGTGGAGAAGGTGGTTTGCCAGGGCCCTCACGTCGTAGTCCGCGCACGGCGTGGGGGCGTCGAGGTCCTTGTCCTCGATCCCGGCGACGACCGGGACGGCACGGGAGGCGGCCGCGGCGAGCAGCGCGCCCAGGGGCTTCGCGTCCATCTGCTTCTCGTTCATGTCCATACCTCGACGCTACGAGCACGGGCCGCCGCCCCGCTTGAAGAAACACGACGCCACGGAAACGCGTTGTCAGTGCCCCGCTCTACGCTCTTTTCATGTCACAGGACATGCCGCAGGACCGCCCCGACACCCGCGGGATCGTCGACCCGACCGCGCTGCTCACGCGCGTGCGGCTGCGACACCACGAGCCCGCCGAACCGCTGCGCCGACACGTCGAGCACTACTGGTTCATCGACTGGGACCTGCCGGAGCCCTACGCCTCGAACGTGCTGCCCCACCCCTCCGTGCACCTCACCTTCCAGCAGGACGACATCGACCAGCCGCCGTACGGGGAGCTGACCGGCGTCGCCGCGCCCGGCCTCTACACGCGCAAGATCCACGGGCGGGGAAAGGTGTGCGGGGTGAAGTTCCGGCCGGGGGCGTTCCGACCGTTCGCGCCGGACGCGCCGGTCTCGGAGTGGACGGGCCGCGTCCTGCCCTACGAGGAGATCTTCCCGGCCACGAACCCCGCGACCATCCTCTCCCCCGCCGACGACGCGGGCCGGATCGCCGCCCTCGACACGTACCTGCTGCCCCTCGCCCCCACCGCCCCCGACCCGCAGGCCGAGCTCGCGATCGGCCTGGTCGACCGCATAAGGGCCGACCGCGGGGTCCGCCGAGTCGCCGACTTCGCGCGCGCAGAGGGCATGACGGTGCGATCGCTGCAGCGCCTCTTCCACGCGTACGTCGGCGTCAGCCCCAAGTGGTGCATCCTGCGCTACCGCATCCACGAAGCCGTGGAGACGGCCGCGGCACGCCGCGACATCGACTGGGCCGCCCTCGCCGCCGACCTCGGCTACGCGGACCAGGCCCACCTCGTCCGGGACTTCACGTCGACGGTGGGAGTACCACCAACTGCCTACGCCGGCTAGTTGGCGTGCTTGATCGCGTAGATCATCACGAACGCGACGATATGAATCCCGAACAGGAAGTAACCCAGGTACCACCACATGTACCGCTCGCCGCGCTTCTCCTCCGCGCGACGCCGCTCGTCGTACTCCCGCTGAAGCACATCCAGCGGATCAGGCGGCCCCACCGGCCCAGAGCCAGGGCTATGACTGCTCACGATGCACCTTGGTGTTGGACGCCTGAGCACGCGGCCGCACCACCAGCAGGTCGATGTTCACGTGCGACGGCCGGGTCACGGCCCAGCCGATCGTGTCGGCGACATCGTCCGCGCTCAGCGGCTCGGCCACGCCCTGGTACACCTTCGCAGCCTTCTCCTCGTCCCCACCGAACCGGGTCAGCGCGAACTCATCGGTCTTGACCATCCCCGGCGCGACCTCGATGACCCGCACCGGAGTCCCGACGATCTCGAGCCGCAGCGTCTCCGCGAGCACGTGCTCCCCATGCTTGGCGGCGACGTACCCGCCCCCACCCTCATAGGTCCCATGCCCCGCAGTCGACGACAGCACCACCACGGTCCCGTCCCCACTCGCGGTGAGGGCGGGCAGCAGCGCCTGCGTGACGTTGAGCGTGCCGATGACGTTCGTCTCGTACATCTGCCGCCACTGATCCGGGTCCCCGGTGGCAACGGGATCGGCACCGAGCGCGCCACCGGCGTTGTTCACGAGCACGCCGATGGTCTTGAACGCGGAGGCGAACTCATCGACGGCAGCCCGATCGGTCACGTCCAACGCGTACGCGACGGCATCGTGCCCCGCAGCCGTGATCTCCTTCGCGACCGCGTCGATCCGGTCCTGCCGACGAGCCGTGAGCACCACGCGATACCCCTCGGCCGCCAGCCGCCGAGCAGTGGCAGCACCGATGCCACTGCTCGCGCCCGTGACGACGGCAATACGGGATGCGGGGGCGGGAGCCATGGTCTTGCCCTACCTTTCGGCGACGATCCACTGAATCGCAGCCCAGGGTACGCGCGACACTCACACGGGTGACGCCGCTCGATCACCCGGACGGGGCGGGAACGCGCGGGCTAGCGTCACATTCGACAACCGAAAACAGAACGGCCCCCGGCGGGATTGCAGTCCCGACCGGAGGCCTGACCAAGAGGAAGGCAGTAACTTCCCATGGCTGAACGCGAGCCTAGCGCTCACCACCAACTGGCGTTCGACGACGCCTCGGCATCCGGGTTCATGGACCTCGAGGTCCCGGAGTACTCGTACATGTTCGGGTTCCTGCAGATGGACGGGCACCTCTCACAACAATCGCGCGACCGGGGCCGACTGACCGCCGAGATCAACATCCGGGACATCGAGATCCTGCACAGGTTCCAGGAGCTGACGCCGTACAACAGCAGCGTCACGGAGCGGGTCCGGAAGACGAACTTCTCCGACAGCCACCACTCGGCGACGTGGACCCTGTGCTCCTTGGAAGCACGCACGAAGATCAACGAACTCGGGCTGCCGTACGGCCGCAAGTCCAAGCAGGTCAAGCCACCCCGGGTGCCTTTCTCGCGACGCGACTACTTGCGGGGAGTGATCGACGCGGACGGTTCTGTCGGGTACACGGGCAAGGGGCTCCCGTACATCACGCTCACCACGCAAAGCACCGCCATCGCGGTCTACCTGTGCTTCTACGCCCGCAAGGTCGCCGAGGTGCAGCGTCACCCCAAGCGCAATGCACGTGACGGCATCTACAACGTCATGTACGCGATGGAGGCCGCTCAGAAGCTCAGCGCCCATCTCTACTATCCGGGCTGCCTCGCGCTCGAGCGCAAACAGGCGGCGGCCGACTCGCTGATCGGCTGGACCCGGCCAACCGACATGAGGGCGGCGTACACCGCGCGACGCTGGAAGGAGTGGGAGGACCGCGTTCTCCTGAAGCACGACAGCATCGCAGCCGCCGCCGAGGAGCTGGGCCGTACCTACCAGAGCTGCAACCTGCGAAGGTGGCGCCTGCTGAGCGGGAAGGTGCCGATGCCTGAGTGATCCCCGGCCGAGGGCCCGAGCTGCCAACAGCTCGGGCCCTCCCGCCAGTTCAGCCCTTCACGCAGACGACCTGCTTGATCTTCGCCACGACCTCCACCAGGTCGCTCTGCTGAGCCATGACCTGGTCGATGTTCTTGTAGGCACCCGGGATCTCGTCCAGAACCCCGGAGTCCTTACGGCACTCGACCCCGCGGGTCTGCTCCTCCAGGTCCCGCACCGTGAAGTGTCGCTTCGCCGCGTTGCGGCTCATCCGCCGTCCGGCACCGTGCGAAGCCGAGTTGAACGCCTTGCTGTTGCCGAGGCCCTTCACGATGTACGAGCTGGTTCCCATGGACCCGGGAATGATTCCGTAGTCACCGGACCCGGCCCGGATCGCTCCCTTGCGCGTCACGAGCAGGTCCATGCCGTCGTACCGCTCTTCCGCGACGTAATTGTGGTGACACGAAATTTCGGGCTCGAACGTCGGCTTGGCCTTCTTGAACTCCTTGCGGATCACGTCCTTGAGAAGCGCCATCATGATCGCGCGGTTGTACTTCGCGTACTCCTGCGCCCAGTACAGGTCGTTCCGGTATGCCGCCATCTGCGGGGTTTCCGAGATGAAGACCGCCAGATCCCGGTCGACGAGCCCCTGATTGTGCGGAAGCTTCTGCGCCACTCCGATGTGGTGATCCGCCAGTTCCTTGCCGATGTTGCGGGAACCGGAGTGCAGCATGAGCCAGACCGAACCTGACTCGTCGAGACACACCTCTTCTAGGTGATTTCCGGCTCCGAGCGTGCCCATCTGCTTCACGGCCCGCCCCTCCCGGAACTTCACCGCATCGGCGACCCCGTCGAACCGTCCCCAGAAGTCGTCCCACCCACCCGTGGCGAACCCGTGCAGCCGGCCCGGGTCCACCGGCTCGTCATGCATGCCGCGGCCCACCGGGATCGCCTGCTCGATCTTTGAGCGGAGGCGGGAGAGGTCGCCGGGGAGGTCGTTCGCGGTCAGGGACGTCTTCACCGCGCTCATTCCGCAGCCGATGTCGACGCCGACCGCCGCCGGGCAGACCGCGCCCTGCATCGCGATCACCGAGCCGACCGTGGCGCCCTTTCCGTAGTGGACGTCGGGCATGACGGCCAGGCCCTTGATCCACGGGAGCGTCGCCACGTTCTGGAGCTGCTGGAGCGCGCCCGGGTCCACCGTGGCCGGGTCGGCCCACATGCGGATCGGGACCTTGGCGCCCGGTACCTCTACGTATGACATGAAATCCCCCGAGGATTGGATGAGTTGGTATGAAATGGTCGACTTCGAGCTGAAGCAGTGGAAATGGATGTAGCGCAAATACCGGCGCCAGCGCGGCAAATCGGATGCCGGACCGGCGTTCACGGCAGCCGGTGCGATACACATAGTGCCCATTGGCCGCCCCGCCGCGGCAACCGATTAACCAGGCGTGAAGCGCCGAGAGGAGCCTCAGGGTGCAGCGGAAGTCGTACGCGTTCGTACCGGGTGTCGCCGTGCTCCTTGCGGCTGTGCTCGCCGGCTGCACCAGTGGTTCCGACGGCGACGGCAGTGCCGACGACTCGAAGCCGGGTGGGCCGACCGCGACCGCGTCGACCGCGGAGCCGGGTAAGTACCGGACGCTGCCCGAGCCGTGCAGCCAGCCCGACCAGGGCACGCTGGACGAGATGCTGCCCGGCATCAGGAAGCTCCCGGACGCGGAGCAGCGGGAGAAGGCGTACGAGGGCGTGGCCACGGTCACGTACGACACGGATCGTCGGGTCGGGTGCCGGTGGAAGGACGATTCGGCCCGGGACGGCACGCATCGTCTGAGCCTCGACTTCGAGCGTGTGGTGTCGTACGACACGGCGGTGAGCGATGACGACCGTGCGGCGGCGGTGTTCGCGTCGAAGGCGGACGCGGCGGATCTACCGGAGCCGGTGGCGTCGGAGGTCTCCTCCGAAGCCTCCTCGGAGGCTTCGGCCTCGGCGTCCGCCTCCCCGTCCGACGAGCCGTCCGGCGACGCCTCCGACTCCCCGAGTTCCTCCGACAGCGGGTCGCCCTCCGGGACTCCGGTTGATCTTCAGCCGCGGCTGCTCGAGGACCTCGGCGACGAGGCGTTCGTCGACGACGTGCTGGCGGGTCCGACGACCGGTCGGCACCGCACGGTGACTGTGGCGTTCCGCACGTCGAATGTGTTGGTGACCGTCCGGTACGAGGTGCAGTCGGCGACCGCCGAGAAGGTGCCGGACAGCAAGGAAATGCAGGACACAGCCCAGAATCTGGCCGGGAACCTGGTCGGTAAGTTCGGCGATTAGGGGCATTCGGGCACAGCCCGATGGCATGGTGAAGGCGAGACGTGTGCGTCGGCCACGGCGTACGGTGACCCATCGGACCCCACTCGTGAAGGTCGAATGGTCATCACGTGTCGGGGCCGTGGCCCTGTCAGCGTCCTAGTGAAGGAACCATGCACCGTCCGACCAAGCGACTCACCCGCACCCTTGTCTGCGCGGCCGCCGTGCCTGCGGTTCTCGTCGTAGCCGGCTGCTCGTCCGGTTCCGGTTCCGACAGCGCGAAGGACGACTCGCAGGCGAAGGCCTCGGCCTCGACCTCGGGCGCCAAGGCGAAGAAGGTCGCGCCCGCGACGTACAAGGAGCTGCCGCAGGCGTGCTCGGCGTTCTCGAAGGACACGCTGGGCGATCTGGTTCCGAAGGCCGAGAGCAAGGCCGGCGCGTCCGACGACGAGTCGACGCGTGCGAGCTGCTCCTGGTCCAGCCTGGAGAACAACGGCGTGAAGGGCTCGCAGTTCCGCTGGCTCAATGTGTCGTTGGTCCGTTTCGACTCGGATGTGAACCGGGGCAGCGGCGACAAGCTGGCCGAGACCTACTACGCGAAGCAGATCTCGGACGCCAAGGCGACCAAGGGCGCCAAGGACGTCAAGACGATGCCGGTGTCCAAGACGGGCGACGTGGCGACGCAGGTCAGCTACGACCGGAAGTACAAGGACAAGAAGGACACCGTCACGTCCAAGCAGCAGACCATCGTGTCGCGCGTGGACAACGTCGTGGTGACGGTCGACTACAACGGTTCGGGTCTGGCCGGCGAGGAGGCCCCCGCCGCGGGTTCGCTGTCGAAGGACGCGCAGAAGGCGGCGAAGGAAGCGGTGGCCAAGGTCATCGAGTCCGCCAAGGGTGGTGACGCCGGTGGTTCGGCGAAGCCGTCGGCCCCCGCCAAGGACTCGAAGGACGACAAGAAGTCCGAGGAGTCCACGAAGCCGGAAGAGTCCAAGAAGGGCGCGTGATCGCGGCCCGCTGACCTCTTGGTCGACCTCCTGACGGAAGCCCGGTTCCCCCTTGGGGGACCGGGCTTCCGCGCGTACCGGCCCGCACCCTTCCGCACGCATGTGCCAGTCTGTTGGCCGCAACAGCCGGAACTTGGAGGGGAAGTGGAGTGGCCGCGCCACTGAAGCTGACACGGACGCACCGGATACTCGTGGGGGTGGTCATCGCCGGGGCGGTGGTCATCGCCGCCATCGGTTTCGCCGGTTCGTACGCCGCTGTGCGGGAGTTGGCCCTGGAAAAGGGCTTCGGGAACTTCTCGTACGTCTTCCCGATCGGTATCGACGCCGGTATCTGTGTGCTCCTTGCGCTGGATCTGCTGCTGACGTGGATCCGGATCCCGTTCCCGTTGCTGCGTCAGACGGCGTGGCTGCTGACGGCGGCCACGATCGCCTTCAACGGCGCGGCGGCCTGGCCCGATCCGCTGGGCACCGGCATGCACGCGGTGATCCCGATTCTCTTCGTGGTGGCCGTGGAGGCGGCGCGGCACGCGATCGGGCGGATCGCGGACATCACCGCGGACAAGCACATGGAGGGCGTGCGCATCACGCGCTGGCTGCTGTCTCCGGGGCCGACGTTCTTGTTGTGGCGGCGGATGAAGCTGTGGGAGCTGCGTTCGTACGACGAGGTCATCAAGTTGGAGCAGGAGCGGCTGGTCTATCAGGCGCGGTTGCGTTCGCGGTTCGGGCGGGCGTGGCGGCGGAAGGCTCCGGTGGAGTCGCTGATGCCGTTGCGCCTTGCTCGGTACGGGGTGCCGTTGGCGCGGACCGCGCCGGAGGGCCTTGCTGCGGCGGGTATCGAGCCGCAGCTGCTGCCGCCGGCGCCCGCTGTCCTGGAGGCGGCTCCCGCGCCGGCGGCCCCACAGGCCCAGCCGCAGCCACAGCCACGACCGCAGGCGCAGCCGCAGCCACAGCCGCTCGCCGAGGACGGCAACTACGTTCCGCCCGCGTTCAAGGCCGAGCTGCACAAGGAGTACCGCGGCGGCTATCGGCCCGACCTCGGGTCCGACTACGAGTCCGACGTCGAGCAGGGTCTCGTGCCGCCCGCCTACGCCCCCGAGCCGGAGCACCAGGGCCGCTATGACCAGGGCCGCTACGAGCAGCAGCGGCAGCCGCAGGCTCCCGCCCAGGTCCCCGCTCCCCGCGCTCCGGAACCGGAAGCGGAACCGGCTTTCCAGGAGCCGGAGTTCCAGGAGCCCGAGTTCCCTGTGCCCAATGGGGCAGGTGGGACGCGGCCGTTGGGTGACGGCGCGCCGGAGCTCGTCGAGGAGCCGACGGACGACGAGCTGTACCAGGTGTTCCGCGGCTCGATAGAGGGCGAGGGGCTGCCGACGCCGAAGGCGTTCGCGGCGAACGTGGAGGCGCAGTACGGGGAGCGGCTGACCGGGGAGGACCTGGAGCGATACATGAACCAGTTCGCGGTCCGTTTCGAGCAGGACATGATGAGCGACTACGCGTAGGCACGCATGCGTGAGGGGCGGCACCGGATCGGTTGCGGGGGCGCCCCCCACAAGTGCGAAAGCGCCGCGCCCCCTTCGCACCCGGGGCCCCCCCCCCGCGCGG
>NZ_JBTYHB010000057.1:0-39114 GCF_054871485.1 Streptomyces sp. UC4497
TGGTGCACCACCGCCACACCCGCCACACCTGCGCACACAAGTCTACACCGCGCCGCAACGGGGGGGCGCCCTGAGGCGGCTGGGGGCGGGCGGGGAGCCCGGCCCGCCCACACCTGGACATGAAGTGTGCGAGGTGCTCGACGGTCGCCGCGCGGTCCCGCACTGCGTAGGCGCGCATCAGACCGAGAGTCCGCGACGCGGCCACGTTCATCCGAGGTCAGTGAGGTCCTGAACGTCCTTCATCGCTTCCCCGCTGCTCGCCCTCGGCAGAGGGCAGCTTGGCCAAGGCGCCGCCATTGGCGGTCAGCCACTCGTCCAGCTTCGCGGGCTCGCCCGTGAACAGGCCTGCGGCCTGCGGGGCATAGTTCTTCGCCTTGAGCGCGTTCTCCACTTCGCCACGGGTCTGAGCTTCCTTGAGGAGCTTGTTTTCCGCCTGAAGCTCGTTCAGATGCGCCCATGGCGGAACGAGCCCGCAGTCCAAGATGCTCAGGATCGACTGATGACGCTCATGGAAGCGACATGACCGCAGGTTGAAGGGAGCGACACGTGCGAACAGAGGTAGACGACGCCAAGCAAGCAGGTCCGCGAGCGCATCTGGGACGTGCTCGATGCGGCAGCGGCCGCCCTCGATCAGACGACCCACGGCCGCATCCCGACCTTCAAGGGCTCCCGGGCCGCGGCCGACCGCCTCGGCACACTCACCTCATGGCACGCCGCCTGGACCATCAAGACGGTCCCGGACAAGGCTCAACTTGCCGTACGCGCCAAGGCGCTCGACGAGGGAAGACGGTCTACATGGCCGTTCCCAAGCTCGCCGACCCACGCCCCTTCTACCTCCTCGACCCTGCCGCTCTGACCATTCCTCCGGCCGAGGCGGCATCCAGCAAGGTCGCCGCAACCATCGCCCCTCGAGTGGACGTGAGCGAGCTACGGCCGGTCGACATGGTGGTCGTGGGCAGCGTGGCCGTGACCCGCGCCGGCATCCGCATCGGCAAGGGCGCCGGCTACTCCGACCTGGAGTTCGCGTTCCTGATGGAAGCGGGGCTGATCAGCGAGCGCACCATCGTCGTCACCACGGTCCACTCTCTTCAGGTGGTGGACGAGGAGCTTCCGGCCACGGAACACGACTTCGGCGTGGACCTCATCGTCACCCCCGAAGAGACCGTCACGTGTCCCGCGCCTCACCGGCCCTCGGGTCTGGTCTGGGAACACCTCGACGCGGCGAAGATCGCCTCGATTCCCGTACTGGCAGCGCGGGCACCCGCGGGCGACAGCTGAGGCCGACTACTCCAGGGGCAACGATGCTCTGTCGGCAACGGCTGACTGCCCGTCGCCCTGAAGTAGAGGCCACTCAGCTCAGCCACGCGTTCCCACGTCACTTCCTCAGCGATACCGCCCGCCCGGGGCGCACGCCCTCCATCACGGCCTGTTGCGTTCTCAATGAGGCATCGACCGGTCGTGTGACGGACACAGCGGGAGCGGAGTCTGAGACTCCTCGCCCCGCCTCCCCCACCCCGCAGGGCACAATTCACGCCACTGCTCTCCAACCACATTGCCCCCGCAATACGGCATGCGAGAGGATGTTCGGTGAACTGTGGGACGTACGGTGCCCACGTGCCGTGCAAGGCACAACGGTGCGCCGAGCCCGAGTGACCAAGGGGGAGCGATGAAGTTCGACATGGGGTCGACGACTCTGTCGACGCTGGCCAAGAGCACGAGCGGGTCGAGTGACGATCTGGGTGCGCTGATCCAGCAGTTGATCGCCGCCGCGCAGCCGTTGGAGGGAAAGTTCAACGGTGAGGGCAAGGCGATGTTCGACGCGTTCAAGGCGAACGCGGACGACATCACAGCCGCGCTGAACGGTTCGCTGTCGTCAATCCTGGGCGGCCAGTCCGGGATGGACACCGCGTTCGGTACGGGTGACCAGGAGCAGTCCGACAACGCGCAGCAGAACATGGGCGCCGCGAACTTCGACGCGGCCCGCTTCAGCGGCTGAGACACACGGGGGTTTGACCATCATGGCGACGCAGGACCGACGTTCGTACGACACCGGCGCCTCCGCCGAGGTGCAGGGCAGCCTGCACGGCATCATCGGCCGTCTGGAGACCGTGCTCGGCGACCGCGACCGCGCGGTGAAGACGGCGATGGCCGACTACCAGGCCGACGGGGTCTCGGACGAGTACCACGGCAAGGAAGTCCGCTGGAACCGTGCCGCGAACGAGGTGCGCGACATCATCCAGCTGGTCCGCACGACGCTGGAGAAGAACGACGCCACGGCCCAGTCCACCCTCGCCAGGGCGCGTTCGGCCGTGAACAACATCGGCTGACGCACGCCGAGTTACGTGATGTGAGTACTGGCGCGGGCTCTGGCGCGCGCCGTCAACGGGGATGAGGGGGATGGTCGTGACGGGGTGGGACATCGACCCGGCCGGGGTGTCCGGCGTGTTGTCCAAGTCGGGCGCCGCCGCGCAGGACATGTCGAAGGCCGGCGGCGCGATGCAGAAGGATCTGGAGTCCGCTTCCTCCGCCGCGGGCACGCTCACCAGCCAGTACGGCCCCTACACCAGCACGGCGGGTGTGGTGGGTGCGGCGCTGGCGCAGTTCGCGCAGCACTGGAACCGGGACCTGCTGTACATCGCCAAGCGCACCGAGAATTCGCTGAACGGCGCGGCCGAGGCCACCGCCGCCTACATGCACGGTGCGCGGGAGCAGGCGGCGAACGCCCAGCAAGCCGCAGCCAAGGAGCCGAAGATCGACATGCCGGGGGCGGGTCAGGCCCAGGCGCCGGGCGCGGGTGAGACCGGGCGTCGCACGGAGGGGCGGTAGCGGTGAGCGACCAGCTGATCGATCCGTCCGGGATCCCGCACTTCATCGGTGACCTGGCGACCCTGGACACCGATGTCACCAACCTGAATACGCACGCGGGGGAGTTCCGTTCGGCGGGCGCGGACGTGCACGCCGAGTTCCAGGGTCTGTCCGCGTTCTACCAGGCGCCGGAGGCGGACCAGTTGTTCGCCACCACGCTGCCGGTGAAGACGAAGACGGACGCGTTCGCCGACGATCTGGAGCAGGTGTCGTCCGCGCTGTCCGCCTACAGCACCGAGGTCCAGCCTCTGGTCAAGAAGCTGGACACGCTCAAGGCGGACGCGACCGCGTTCGTGAACTCGGTGTCCGGGGACGAGGACTGGCGCAAGGACCAGGACAAGGTCGACCACAACAACGACCTGTGGCACGACGTCAACCACACGGTCGCAGCGTTCCAGTCCGCCGAGCGTGCCGCCTACAACAAGATCATGGCGTTGATCGGCGGCACGGCGCTGACCACCGACGACGGCTCGCACGCCAAGAACATGTACGGCTTCAATGCCGGCGACCTCGACCATGCCGAAGAGACCCCTTGGGGCTCGTCGGCCGAGCGCGAGTACGAGGGCCTGGCCTGGCTCGGGCACCAGATCAAGAGCTACGTGTGGGACGGCTTCATCGTCGACGGCGTGTGGGGCACCATCACGGGCCTGGGCACCCTCGTCGGCACCGACGGCTGGGCGGCGGCAGGCCAGGCCTGGAAGCACCTCGCCCAGCTCGGCACCGGCCTGGCCATCACCTCCACAGCCATGTTCGGCGGTGCCGGGGTCGCCGCCGCCTACTGGACCGCCCCCGACGACAAACTCCCCTCCTGGCTGCGCGAATCGCGTACAACGATGAAGGAGACCGGAAAGGCCCTGGTCGCCTGGGACACCTGGAAGACCAACCCGTCCCGCGCGGCCGGCGCGGTCACCTTCAACGCCGTCACCGCCATCTTCACCGGCGGCGCGGGCAGCGCCGCGTCCGGCGCGGGCAAGGCGGGGGCGGTCGCCCGCGCCCTGTCCATCACGGGCAAGGCGGCGCGGATCGTCGACCCGATGACGTACGTCGGCAAGGCGGGCAAGTTCGCCTTCGTCAAGGTCGGGGACACCTTCACAGCGCTGAAGAACCTCCGCACCGGCGCCTCGGTCGACCTGATCCGTCAGGCCGATGCATTCCGTTCGCCCAGCATTCCCGAAACGGCGATCCCGTACGTCGACAACGCCACCGGGAAGGTCATCTACCTGACCGACCAAGGGCATCTGCTGAACGCGGACGGCAAGCTGGTCCAGCACGCCGACCAGGCGCCCGGTGAGGTGTCGGCGGCGGATCGGGCACGGCTGGACGCCGCGGACGGGCGAGCACGGAACCCCGAACTCGTGGGCGCTCACGGGGCCACCAATTCGGTGTCGCATGATGCTCCCCGCACCGCTAGCGACAGCGGTGCGGGCACGGCGCACTCCCCGTCTCCAGGTTCCTCAGCAGACCTCGCGGACATGGGTACCGGGCACGGGACAAGCACGCCGCGTACCGGTTTGCCCGGACGCGGCTCAGGCGGAGAACCGTTCCCGCATGCGCACGGCGATGCCCCGCGCCCGACGGGCAAGGCCTGGTACGACGATCTCAATCCACACCAGATCAAGGATGTACAGGTCTACCGCGCCAATCACGAGCCGGGCTATCGGGAGATGTACTACCAGAAGAACGGCCATCGTCTGCGCTTGGCCGTTGCCGACGAGAGCGGTTTCGCTCCGCCGCAGTTGGCCAAGGACCCTCATCATCCCGGGATGTGGATCGCGGCCAGTGACAAGGCTTCACCGATACCGGAGAAGTACGTCCACGGTTCCAAGGTCGAACAGGGGCCCGAGACGGCGCGCACGCAGGAAGACCTTGACGCCATAGGCAAGAAGGCGCTGCAGCGGCATAACTCGGTGACGGCGGACAACGCGTGGCATGAACCCCTGAAGGACGCAAAGCACGCCTATAAGGCGGACCCGACCCCGGACAACCTCAAGGCCTACGAGGAAATCAAGGCCGAGCACGCGCCGTTCCATCGGGCCATGAGTGACGACAGCGAGGCATTCGGCGAAGCGGTCGCACGACACCATGTCATTCCGGAGCACTACCCTGGTGCGCGGATGGAGGAGCTGGCGGGCCCGAAGAACGGCAACGACCAGTTCGACCAGGTGTGGAGCTGGACGGGCGAGCACGGAACCAAGAAGTTCGTGGTGATCGAGTCCAAGAGCACGGTCAGCACAGATCTGGGCAAGAGGTCATTGCCCAGCGGGCTGGATGCCAGGCAGGGATCCAGGGAGTACTTCCTTGACATTCTGCGAGAAATGAAGCAGCGGGGAATCAACGGGAACTTGGACGAGAAGCGCCTGTACAAGGAATTGAGCAGGGCTCTGAAGCAAGGGAACGTCGATTATGTCCTGGTCAAGGGGAAGGTCACTTCGGCAGGCGAGTACGCTGGCTACCAAAAATGGACGTTCGACATCCGCTAAGGGGAGACATCGGTGACCGAGACAGTGGCCCGGCACGTCAGGCCGAACGCTCTGGACGAGGCCGACGTCCAGGACCTGGCCGAGGAACTGGGCGACAGCGTCGAGAGCTTGGGGACGTCTCCCACCGTCTTCGGACTCGCCTTCAACGAAGCGCTGATGCAGGTGCAGGCCCGCCTCGCCATCGATCCGAAGGCATCGGAACTCCCCACGTGGGAAGCCACCGTGGCAGCCATGCAGGTCAGCCACGCTGCCTTCGCCACGACAGCGACGAACGTCGGCACCGTGGAGTGCCGGATCATCGACCAGGTGCGCAAGCTCCCCGCGACCGGGCCGCAGTTCTATGCGAACGCGGGAAACTGGCTCACCGCCCTGTGGTTCGCGATCATTTGCCGGGATCAGACGCGCATGACTGAGCTGTGCCAGATCCCGCTGTCGACCCTTCGCGCCTCGGGCGCGGCGGGCGATGAATACATCTACAACTGGGTCGACACGCTGCAGACATACTGGCTGGAGCGACCAGGGCTGGTGGACAAGCTCTCCACCACCATCGACAACTCATACCCGGAAGTAGCAACCACCGCGCCTCGGGACCTGCTGCAGAACATCCTGTATCCGCCCATCAACCTCTTCTACCAGTTTCTGCGGAAGGACCACGACGCCTTCAACGCCGCCCTGCTCGAGGCCCTCCAACTCCACAAGAGCTATTGGACAATTGACGAAAAGCGGGCGAACGACCTCGGCGGATCGGTAGCCCTCGCCCTCCTGGCCATCACATGCCTGGCATATGATGCGGGCTTTCCGATCAATGTGGAGTCCGATTACCTTCCGGGGCATCTCCTCGACCGCGAATGGGTCGGCGAGTTCGAAGTCTGAGGCGCGCCTAACGCCCGTCTGACCCCACCAGCCCAGTACCGAAGCAGATTTGAGTCATGCCAGCTCAGGATTACGACAGTCAGCTGCTCGAGTCGGTGGCGGTGCGCCGCCGACGGTTGCGCGATGCCGTGTTGTTCGGTGCGCGACGGCAACGGCGCACCGTCGATGAGCGGTTGGGGAAGGCGTTCGCCGGTGTCGTGATTGCCGCGGTGCTGTGTGCCGGGTGTGTGGGCTGGTCGTTCATTTCGCATCGGGTGATCGGGAAGAGCGGATACGGGACGACGTCCGTACCTGCGTCGACATCGTCCGTTCCAGCCTCCGAATCGCCGAAGAATGCAGCTTCCGCCCGATGATAGGTTCGAACGCGTGATATCTCAGGGGGCTGTGAGCCGTACGGTGTTGAGCCGTATCACGTTGGTCGGGGAGCGACGCCGCATTGATCTGGTGCTGCCGTCGCAGGAGCCGATCGGGCTGCTTCTTCCTGAGGTGATGCGACTGCTGGACGACCGGGTCGGCGAACGGCCGCAGGCCCGCCACCTGGTGACGGCCGACGGCAGCGCCCTGGAACAGGACGCCACGCTGGAGTCCGCAGGCGTACCCGATGGCGCCGTGCTGCGGCTGGTACGCATCGAGCACGCGCCGTCCGCTCCCGTCGTGCATGACGTGAGCGACGAGGCCGCCGACGATCTGGATGTGCGGGCCTGGCGATGGGGCGCGCGGTCCCGGAGGATCGTCTCTGCCGGCGCCTGTGTCGCCTGGGCCGTCGCCGCGTCGTTCATCGCCCGCGACGGGTACGAAGCGCGCACCGTCGCGAGCGCGCTGGCAATCACCGCGGCCGTCGCTGCGGTAGCCGGCGTGCTGCTCGGGCGGTCCGGGCGGAAGGGACTCGCCACGGCGCTGATCGGCGCGAGTGCCGCTGTCGGGATGGTGGCGGCGTGGTCGTTCGCGGACGCCAACGAGTGGTCCGCAGCGGTGCGGTGGGGAGCCGTGGCCGCGGTGGTCGTCGTGGCGTTGTTGCTGTTCGGCGGGTTCTCGCCGTTCGGACGCGGCGCCCTGGTCGGTGCCGGTGCTCTGACCGGGGTCGGGGCGTGCTGGGAGATCGCGCTCGCCGTGCAGTCCGGCGGCGAGCAGGCCGTGGGCTCGGCTCGTGCTGCGGCGCTGCTCGCTGTGGTTTCGGTGGTGGCCTCGGGAGTACTGCCACGGCTTGCGTTGATGGCATCGGGGCTGTCCGGGCTCGACGACCGGCGCTCGGCGGGCACTTCGGTAAGTCGGCTCCAGGTGGGGACCGCGATGGCCGCTACACACCGGGGCCTGGCCCTGGCGACGGTGGTGATGGCGGCCTCCGGAGCCCTCGCCGGCGTGCTGGTCGTTCGGACGGTATCGGTGTGGACGGTGCTCCTCGCGGTCACCGTCGCCCTCGTTCTCGCGCTGCGGGCCAGGGCGTATCCGCTGGTGGCCGAGGTCGTCGCGCTGCTGCTGGCGTCGGGTGTCGTCGTGGCGCGGCTGGCGTGGCTGTGGCTGGAAGAGCAGGGCGTTGCGGGGCCGCTCGCCGTGCTGGTGGTGCTGGCGCTCGTGCCGCTCGGTGTGCTCGCCGTGGAACCGGCCGAGCACGTGCGCGTACGGCTGCGCAAGGTCGGGGACGTATTGGAGTCGGTCGGGGTGATCGCTCTGTTCCCGTTGGTTCTCGGGGTGTTCGGGGTGTACGGGCGGCTGCTCGGCACGTTCGCGTAAGGGGGCGGTGATGACGACATCCGGCCGGTGGCAGAACGACGTACTGCGAGAGCTCAACGCGTCCGCCGAGCAACCCGCACCTCCCGCACCTGACGACGGCCGCTCGCCGTTGCCCGTGCGTCGCCCCGACGAGCAGCGCCCCCACCCGGGGCAGCCGCGTACCTCGGCCCGCCCGGCGGCGGAGCCAGCCGGTCCACAGCCGATGCCGCAAGCGGCGCCGCGCCATCCGGCCAGCCCGTCTCACCAGGCACCACCGGCCCCTCCGGCACCCGCACCCGCACCCGCACCCGCACCCGCACCCGCACCCGCCCAGCCTCACCCCACCAGTCCCTCCCCCGCCGCACCACCGCCCAACGCGCCCCGGCCCCCGGTCGCATCCCCCGAGTCCGTACCCACCCTCGACCCGCGCCTCGCCTACGCACTGGGCACGCCGCAGCACGGCGACTCGCTGGCCCGACGCACCGGACGCGGCCTGCGCAAACTGACCTCGTCCGCCGCGCACGACGTCGGCGAGGAGACCCGGCTCGCCGGGCTGTTGCAGCAGCCGGTGACCACGGGGCGCGTGATCGCGGTGACGTCGATCCGTGGCGGCGCGGGCAAGACCACCACCTCCGCGCTCCTCACCCGCACCCTCAGCCACTACCGGCACGACCCGGTCCTGGCCCTGGACGCGGACTCCGCGCTGGGCACGCTGCCGGTGCGCCTCGGGGCGGAGACCGTGCGCTGGTCGGCCACCGACCTGGCCCAGATCCTCACCCCGTCGATGCAACTGACCGATGTGACTGGCTACTTGGCGTCCATCGGGGACGGCGGCTGGCTGCTGCCGGCAAGCCAGGGCCGGCTCGGCGTCGCACCGCTGGACATTCCGACGTATCGCAAGGTGACGCTCTCGCTGCGCCGCTACTTCGCGGTGACCGTGGTCGACTGCGAGTCGCTGCCCGGCGAGATCGCCCGCACCGCGATGGCCACCGCCCACACACGCATCGTGGTCGCGCCGCAGACCGCGGAGGGCGTGAACGGCAGCCGGATCGTCCTGGACTGGCTGGCCCAGCTGCCACAGGACGCGCTCGCCTCGACCATCGTGGCGCTCACCACGAACAGCACCGATCCGAGCCTGGAGTTGAAGGTCGCCATGGCCCATCTGCGCGAGACGGGCGTGACCGTCGTGCACCTGCCCTACGACCGCCATCTGGCGGGCGGCGGCCCCATCCGCCCCGACCGGCTTGGCGAGGCCACCCGGCGTGCCGCCACCGAACTGTCCGCCGAAGCGATGCAGCGGGCGGTGCGCGTCCGATGACCCAACACCTAAAGCAGCAGGCGGTGCACGCTCGATGATCCAACACCTGAACCGGCAGGCGGTGCGCACCCGGTGACCCAGCACCTCGTCCACCGCCCGGCCCGCTCGCACCGCCCGCTGCCGCCCGTCGAGACCCGCACCATCGAGCCGCCGCCGAATCTGCCCGAGGGCAAGACGGGCAGTGCCGCCACCGCGCTGCTCCCCATGGCAGGTGTCATGGGCTCGGTCGTGATGATGACGGTGATCCGCTCCAGCCAGTTCGCCGGACTCGGCGCCGTCGTCCTGGTCATCGCACTGCTCGGCGCCGTGGCCCTGTTCCTCTCCCAGCGCGGCAAGGCGCAGCGCCAGCGGCGCACCCAGCGCGAGCGGTACCTGGAGTATCTGGAAGGTCTGCGCGCCGAGTTGGCCGACGCCGAGCGCGACCGTCGCCGCGCGGCCCGGTTCCTGCACCCGGACCCGGCAGCCCTCCACGACATCGTGCGTGACCCCGCCCGACTGTGGGAACGGCGCCGGTCCGACACCGACTTCCTCCAGGCACGTATCGGCGTCGGCGACGTCCCCGTACAGGACCTGGCCGTCGGGCAGAACACGTCCGGGACGGCGATGACACCGCCCGACCCGTTCATGCTGAACGAGGCCCGCGCCCTCCAGGCCCGCTACGCCACCACACCCGACCACCCCCTGACCGTTCCGCTCGACCGGGCCGGCAACGTCAGCGTCATCGGCGACCGCGCCTCCGTGCTGCGCGTCGCCCGGGCCCTGCTCATGCAGGTGGCGGCCACCCACGCCCCGGACGACGCGGCCCTCGCGCTCGCCGTGCCCGGGGAACGTATCGAGGAGTGGGAGTGGGCGAAGTGGCTCCCGCACGCCCTCGACCCACACACCCAGGACGGCGCCACCCCGGCACGCCGCATCGCGCCCGACCTGAACCAACTGGCCCAGGTGCTCGGCGCAGACCTCAAACAGCGTGCCACCTACGCCGCCGAGGTACGCCGCGGCCTCGCCGACCGGCGGGCCCTCGACCTCACCGACCGGCTCGTGGTCGTCCATGACACCTACGGCGAGAACGCCACCGACCTGCCCCGCCCCGACGCGGCCGTCCCGCTGAATGCCATGGGTGTCACCGTGATCCACCTGCTGGCCGACCAGCGGCACGAGCCCGACCATGTCTCGGTGCGCATCACCGTCGACGAGGACCGGATCGCCGTGGACGATCTACGCCCCCAACTCCCCGTACGCACATGGGGGCTTGCCGACGAGGCCGGCCCGGCCGCCGCCGAAGGACTCGCCCGTGTCCTGGCCCCGCTGCGGCTGTCGGCAGAATCCGCGGCCGAAGGCGCCCCAGTGTCCGGCCCGGTCGACTTCCCCCACCTGTTGGGCGTCGAGGACATGGCCGCCCTCGACCTGCCCCGCCAGTGGGCGCCACGCGGCGAGCGCGACTTCCTGCGCGTCCCGATCGGCCTCGACGACCACCACCAGCCGGTCCTCCTCGACCTCAAGGAGTCCTCCGAACTCGGCATGGGCCCGCACGGGTTGTGCGTCGGCGCCACCGGCTCCGGCAAAAGCGAACTCCTGCGCACCCTCGTCCTCGCACTCACCGCCACGCACGCGCCGGACGACCTGGCGATGGTCCTCGTCGACTACAAGGGCGGTGCCACCTTCGCCCCGTTCACCGGCCTGCCGCACGTCGCCGGTGTCATCACCAACCTGGAGAACCAGGCCGGACTCGTCGAGCGCGTCCACACCTCCCTCGCCGGTGAGATCAAGCGCCGCCAGCAGGTGCTGAAGGACGCGGGCAACATCGCCGACATCGGCCACTACCGCGCCCTGCGCGAAAACGAGCGCCCCGACCTCGACCCGCTCCCCCACCTCTTCGTCGTCATCGACGAATTCGGTGAACTCCTCACCGCCAAGCCCGACTTCATCGACCTTTTCCTGTCCATCGGCCGGATCGGCCGCTCGATCGGCGTGCATCTGCTGCTGTCCAGCCAGCGCATCGAGGGCGGCAACCTCAAGGGCCTGGAAACCTACCTGTCCTACCGCCTTGGCCTGCGCACCTTCTCCGCCGACGAGTCCCGTACGGTCCTGGAGACCACGGACGCCTTCCACCTGCCGCCCCTGCCCGGCTTCGGCTACCTCAAGGTCGACACCTCCACGTACACCCGGTTCAAGGCGGGCTACGTCTCCGGCGCCTACCGCGGCCCGGCGCTCCGCGACACCACGAGCGACGACACACCTCACGTGTGGCCGTACCCGGCCTTCAACACACCCCAGACGCCGGGGAGCTCACCGGAGGACACCGAGCCGGCGACGATGCGGGAGCGCGAGACGGGACCCACGGTCCTGTCCACCGCGGTCGCCCAACTCACCGACGCCGCCACGCAGCCGGTGCGCCGCATCTGGCTGCCCCCGCTCCCAGAGGCGACCACCCTGGACACGGCCGCGGGCCCCATCCAGGCCTCGACCGACGGCCTCCAACTCGTCACAACAGAAGGCGGGTTGCGCGCACCGCTCGGCATCCTCGACGACCCGGCCCGCCAGTGGCAGGGCCCGTGGGTCCACGACCTCAACACGGCCGGCGGACACACCGCGATCATCGGCGGCCCCCAATCCGGCAAAACAACCCTCCTTCGCACCCTCGCCCTTTCCCTCGCGCTCACCCACACCCCCACCGATGTCGCCCTCTACGGCCTGGACCTGGCCGGCGGCGGCCTGAGCGCGCTGACGGACCTGCCGCACGTCGGCGGCATCGCGGGCCGCGCCGACCACGAACGCGCCGCACGCACCGTCGCCGAGGTCCGCGCCATGCTGGACCGCCGCGAGACCGCGTTCCGCGAGCACGGCATCGACTCCGTCGACCAACTGCGCACGCTGCGCACCCAGGGCCTCCTGCCCGAACTCGGCTCCACCGACATCGTGTTGCTCATCGACGGATACGGCGCACTGCGCGACGAGTTCGCCCACCTCGACGACGCCGTCGCCGACCTCCTCAAGCGCGGCAGCGGCTACGGCATCCACATCGTGGCCGGCATGCTCCGCTGGAACGACGTCCGTATCGCCGCCCAGTCCATGTTCGGCAGCCGCATCGAACTGCGCCTCAACGACCCAGCCGACTCCTCCATCGACCGCAAACTCTCCGAGACACTGTCACCGGACACCCCGGGCCGCGCCCTCACCGACGGCAAACTCTTCGCGCACACAGCCCTGCCACGCATCGACGCCAAGACCACCACCACGGACATCGGTCCCGCGTTGGAGGAGGCCGCGCGCACCATCCGCGCCACCTGGCACGGTGAACTCGCCGCTCCTGTACGGGTGTTGCCGACGCGTCTGCCCGCGCAACGCCTGCCGTCCACCACGGCGGAACCTCACGCAGTACCGATCGGCCTCGACCAGGACTCCCTCTCCCCCGCCGTCCTGGACCTGTTCGGCACCGACCAGCACCTGCTGATCCTCGGCGACAACGAGTGCGGCAAGACCAACCTCCTGACTCTCATCTCCCGCTCGCTCGTCGACCGCTACGGAGACAAGGAACTGGTCTTCGGCGTGTTCGACCCGCGCCGCGGCCTACGAGGCGCCATCCCCGAGCCGTACCGCGGCGGCTACGCCCACAACGCCAAGCTGGCGAACGCACTCGCCACCGGCATCTCTGCCGAACTGGAGAAACGCCTCCCGGAGGCTGCCGACCCGGACTCGACGGACACGGAACCGTCATTCGCCGGCCCGCGCATCGTGATCCTCGTCGACGACTACGACATCCTCACCGCCGCCGGCCAGCACCCCCTCGACCCGTTCCTGCCGTACATCTCCTCGGCCCAGGACATCGGCCTGCACTTCGTCGTCACCCGCCGCGTCGCCGGCGCCTCCCGCGCCCTGTACGACCCGTTCCTCATGGCCCTGCGCGAAACGGGCGCCACCGCCCTGGTCATGACCGGCGACCGCAGCGAGGGCCAACTCCTGCCCGGCCTCTACGCCTCACCGCAGCCGCCCGGCCGCGGCACCCTGGCCCGCCGCGGCCGCCGCCACCAACTCATCCAGACCGCCCTCGCGCCCGAAGCCGAATCGCACGAGGAGACTCCGGCGTGACCCAGGACATCATCGCCCTCACCCCGAAGATGCCCGACCCCGCGGCCCTCCTCGCGGCCCTGCACGCCGGCGGCCCCGACCTCACCCTGACGACCACCGACGACGACGCGGTCATCCACCTGTGCACCACGGCAGGCCGCCCCCTGGTCTCCGTCGAGGCACCGGTACTCGTCCACACGGCCGGAGAGGCGGAACGCCTCCTCGGCCATAAACTCGCCGCGCCGGAACCGCCGTTCTGGTGGACCGAACTCCGCGCATCCAGCGCCGTCCCCGAAGCCGAGCCACTCGCCGCCTCGGTGGCCGCCCGCCTGACGATGCTGCTGGGCGGGACCACCTGGCCACAGAGTACAAACGCCACGGCCGCCGTAGACACAGCTGACACCCCACCCGACGACATCACCCCAACACCCGCCGCAGCAGGTGCGCTCCCCATCGTCGACGCCCTGACCGACTCCACAGCAGTCGTCATCGCGGACCGGCCCGTCCTGGGCCTGACCACCTGGCTCGCCGACGTCCTGCGCATCACAACCGCAGCCAACCGGGCCCTGCACATCGTGACACCACCCCACACCCGCCTCACCTTGCCCCTACGAACAGCCCTGGGCGGCGCCCCCAACCGCTGGGTCATCCAACACCCGGAAGCCGGCTACTACGACGGTCTGTCCGGCGCCCAACTCACATGGCGGGACGGCACATTCACACCTGCCGGCGACGGCAAGGTCGCCACCACCTTCACGACCGACGTCGAGCCCACCGAAGAGCACCAACTCACGGTGTCCTTCCGCACGCTCCACGCACCGAACGCGGACCTGACGCTCGGCGCTGCACTGGAAGCGGCCTGGCGCCACCTCGTGGGCACACCACCAGCCGGATGGGGCACCGCCGAACCCATCAACCTCCCCTGGTCACCCCGCCAGTTGACCGACCTGGCCCGCGACCGCGCCCCCGAGCCCACCCACACCCTCGCGATCGGCACCCCGGACCGCCCGGCCATCGCCACTCATCGCACCACACGCACCACGACCGGCATCACCGAGGACATCACCCTCACAGTCGGCTACGCCGCCGACGAGTCCGTCCACCTGGACGCCATCGAACCCCTCGCCACCGAACTCGTCGCCACCCACAACCTCGCCACGATGCTGACCACACTCCGCACGGCCCGCGCCGACCTCACGCTGCCGCCACTCCTGACCGCCCCACCCGTCCCGGTGGCATTCACCCTCGGCGCCGCCGATGTCGGCGCCATCGGCCTCACGTACGCCCGCCGCCCACCGTTCGCGATCAAGCCGGTACAACTCGGCACTGCCGCAGCGCCCTCTCTCCACTATCCGCTGGGCGACGGCACCAGCGCCGACGCCTGGGCGTCACTCCACACCTTGACCAGCCACCTCAAGAGCCGCACAATTACGGGCAGTTCCACGTAACCCAGCATCACCCCTGCCCAAATGGTGGGCAGGTCAAAGCGTCACACAACCGTGCAGCAGACCCGAGCACGGCCGAGTCGATCAGCCTGCCCTGGTCGACACGCCAGTTGACGGAACTCGCGCGTGGCCGCGCACCTCACCCCACACTGCTCACCGCCACCGGCACACCCGATCGTCCGGCCCTCGCGACCCTCCAGGTTCTGCGCACTGCAGCAGGCGTCGCGGAAGACATCACACTCGCGCTCGGCTACCGGGCTCGAGAAGAGCCACCTATGAACAGCATCGAAGCCCTCGCCACGGAACTCGACGCGGATCACGGCCTCGTCACCCTGCTCACAGCGGTGCGCAGCTCACGCCACGACCTCACCGTTCCCCCGCAGTTCGAGCCGCCCCCATCCCCATAGCGCTCACCCTGGGCGCAACAGAGGTCCAGAACCTTGGGCTGGCGCACGCGGAGCATCCGCCAACGGACGCCATACCCACCAGACTCGGTCCACGGTCGCACCCGGCACTCCACTACCGGCTCGGCAACGGGATCGAACCCCAGGCATGGGACACCCTGCAACGACTCACCCAGCACCTGAAGACGACGTAACGACGTCCACTAGGCATCCGCCGCCTACTGTTGATCAACTGCTGCTTCGTAGAAAGCATCCGCGAGAGCGACGATGATCGAGTTGATGGCCGGCCCGTCGGTGAAGAAGTAGTCAGCCATCGTGTTGTGGGCGTCTTGGTTGTCTGCGACCGCCTCCGTGACAGCTGCCTGGAAGTCTGGTGACTCCAGGAACTGCTTCTTGGAGTTCACCTTGGTCTGGTTGATCAGGTCCGGGTCGGTGAGTAACCGCTGGACGAGCCCCTGCACGAACTCCCGGATCTGGTACTCGGCGAACGTATCGGCACCGAACAGATCGTTCATCTTGTCTATGACGACCTGGAGCGCGACATACTTCGGGTCCTTCTTCGCTCCCGTGCCGGCGGCGCTGATGCCCTTCAGCTGCCCTTCACCTGCCAGTGAGATGTCGACCGGGATCACCTTATTGTGCTTGACCCCGACCAGCACCACGTTGGAAAGGTCTACGTCTGCAGCCCAGGCAGACTCTGCGATGACCTTCTCCAGCAGGCGCAGGAAGATCGAGAGCATCTCCATGAAGGGGTCGCCGTAGTCGACGATCTGGGACATGAAGTCGTAGAGGCGTACGTAGGTGGAGACGTCCTTGCGGAACAGGTCGAGGGCATTGAGGGCGGCCTTGTCCTCTTCCTCGATGGCTCGCGCGTAGCGGCGCCGGAAGTCGTGCTGCGCCGGGCTGATCGCCGCTGAGAGCGCGTTGTTGCCCTTCCGAGCTACCCACAGCTCGGCAACCTTGCGGACGTCGTCCTCGGCGTAGATTCCCTGCTGGGCGAGCTTGTTGGCCAGGTGAACGACGACGTACGGGTCGGTCTCGGTCTCCAGGGTCGCGTTCTTGAAGTACGGCTCGAAGGCCTTCTTGATGTCCTCGGGCTTGTTGGCGAAGTCGATGACAAACGTCTTGCGCTTCTGCTCCCCGCCCGCGGTGCGGTGGGTGCGGTTGAGCCGTGAGAGCGTCTGCACCGCGGTAACGCCTGACAGCTTCTTGTCGACGTACATGGCCGAGAGCAGGGGCTGGTCAAAGCCGGTCTGGAACTTGTTGGCGACCAGCATGATCTTGTATGTGTCGCCCTTGAACGCGGCCGCCAGGTCGGTCCCGGCACCGGGGTTCATGTTGGCCTCGGTGAACTCGTCGTCCTTCAACGGCTGTGGCCCCCAGTCGCTGTGCCAGGTCTCGTTCTCGGGCATCGTCACCCCGCCGGAGAAGGCGACCAGGGTGCGGTAGTTGTACGAGGCATCTTCGGCGCGGCGCTTGGCGATGTAGGCGTCTATCGCGACCTTGTATTTGACCGCCGACTTGCGCGAGTCGGTCACCAACATCGCCTTCGCCTTGCCTTCGAGGAGGTAGGCGACGTTGGCGTGGAAGTGCTCGACGACGATCTGCACCTTCTGGCTGACATTCGTCGGGTGGAGCTGCACCCACCGCATCAGCCCCTTGCGAGCGGCAGCCTCCTCGACCTCGCTCCCGTCACCGTCACCAACCTCAGCCCTGCCAGCGATCTTCAGCGCAGTGTCGTAGGACTGATAGCCCTTGAGGACATCGAGGATGTAGCCCTCCTCGATCGCCTGCTTCATCGAGTACAGGTGGAACTCGCGCGGCTTCCCGTCGGGCCCCTTGCGGCCGAACAGTTCGAGGGTCTTGTTCTTCGGCGTCGCGGTGAAGGCGAAGTAGGAGATGTTCTCCGACTCGGCCCGCTCGGTCATCTCCGAGGCCAGCACCGACTCCACATCGACCTCGCCGCCCTCCTCGATCTCTTTGACCTCCTCAGCTGTCAGCACCTGCTTCAGCTTCGAGGAGATCTGTCCTGATTGGGAGGAGTGCGCCTCATCGGCGACTACGGCGAACCGTTTGCCCTTGAGGCCGGCGTCGGTCCGGATCTCGTCCAGCGCATGCGGAAAGGTCTGCACCGTCACCGCGATGATGAGCTCACCGTGCTTTAACGCCTGTGCCAGCAGACCGGACTTCGACTTCGCACCCGCCTTACGGACGTCCTCGGGGCTGATCGTCGCGACGATCTTGCCGGTGCCGTCGATCTGCCGGATCGCTTCCTGCAACTGAGAGTCGAGCACGGTGCGGTCCACGACCACGATGACCGAGTCGAAGACCTTCTGGTCCTGGATATGCAGCCGTGCCAGCCGGTGAGCCGTCCAGGCGATGGTGTTCGTCTTCCCCGACCCGGCTGAGTGCTCAATCAGGTACCGCTGCCCGACGCCCTCCTCCTCCACCGCGTCGACGATGCTCGTGACGGCCTCCCACTGGTGGAACCGCGGGAAGAGCATGCTCGTACGCCGCACCGAAGTGCCGGTGGTGACGTCCCACTCCTCCTTGGTCTGCACGATCATCAGTCGACCAATGATGTTCAGCCAGGCGTGCTTCTCCCAGACCCGATCCCACAGGTACGCCGTCGACGACTGCCCGCCCTCGCCGGGCGGGTTGCCGGCACCGCTGTCGAACCCGGTGTTGAAAGGCAGGAAGTGGGTCTTCTCCCCCTCCAGCCTTGTGGTCATCGCTGCCAGGTCGTTCGAGACCGCGAAGTGCACCAGAGCCCGGTGGCCGAATGACAGCAACGGCTCAGGCCGCCCGTTCGTCAACGGATTGCGGTCCTGCTTGTACTGGTTGATCGCCTCGTCCAGCGACTGCGTGAAGTCGGTCTTCAGCTCCACCGTGGCGACCGGGAGCCCGTTAACGAAGAACACCAGGTCGAGCTCGCGCTGGTCGGCGGTCGAGAAGTGCACCTGCCGCACCACACGCACCCGCATCGCCTCGTAGTGCGCCGCCGTGGTCGCGTTGAGCGAGGTCTCAGGACGGAACTGCGCCATCTTCAACCGGCCGCCGCCGATGTACTGCACCCCGTTGCGCAGGATGTTCAGCGTCCCACCGCCGTGCTCCAGCGGCTTGTCCAGCGCCGCGGTCAGCACGTCGAGGAACTTCGCCTGCGACCCTGCCGCCTTCAACGCCTTCTCATACGCTGGCTTCTGCGTTTCCTCCAGCCACGAGTACAGGTCCGCTGGGAACAGCGCCCGCTCCCGGTCGTACTCACCGCCGTCTTGGTCGTTCGCTGAGTAGAGCCAGCCGTGCGCCTTGAGGTACTCGCAGATCTCCTTCTCGAAGGCCGCCTCGTGGTGGTCGGCCATCACGCCGCCTCTCGTACGTCGATCTCTCCCGTCACCGCCGCCGTGATCAACGCCGACCGGCGCTCGTCGGCAAGCTCGATGAAACGCTCCGTCTCCACGATGAGCGTGTCGATCTTCGCCGTCTGTGCGGCGAGGTCCGCGGCCGCACGCGGATGAGTCGGCAGGTTGATGTCAAACCGCGCGAGGTCCTTCATGCCAAGCGTGGGCTGAATGCTGTCGCCGCTCGTTGCCAACTCGGCCTGATGGAGGAAGTCGTTCGATCCGAGCCAAGCACACAGTAGTGGCGCCACAGCCGCGTCTCTGCAACGGAGCACCGCCACGGCTCTCGCCACATTCGCCCCCGCGAGCCACCGAGGAGCGACCGCAGCCTGTCCCATCTTGCCGACAACACCAAGGAGGATCTCTCCACCGCTGAGCTTCGTGCGGGAGTACTCATTGGACAATTCAGACTCAATCGCCAGCAGGCGTCGCCCTTCCGAGAGATTCAGAATGTCACCAACCCGAACGAACGGGACGCCTTCCGTCTCGTCCACATACCTCGGCACCAGCACGCCGTACGAGGGGCGAGCCGACAACAACCTGCCCACCTTGGTCTTGTCGGTTGAGGGCCCGGGACTGAACGCTGCACAGAGGACGGCATTACGTCGCTCGCGCTGCAACTCGATTAGTCGCTGCTGCTCCTCAATGAGGGTGTCGATGCGCGCAGTCTCACGGTCGAGGTAATCGGCGATCACACGCTGTTCGCTGGGACACATAGACGGAATACGAAGCGCCCTCAGCTTCTCGGCTGTGAGATGCCGGATCGTCGATCCGTTGCAGAGCAAGTCGATGACTCCGGCATCGCGGTAGTGGCGAAGGACGTAGCCGAGAAATCGCGTCGACCAGCCACCAGTGGCTCGAACACGGTTCACTGTCTTCTGAAACGACCAGCCCGGCATGTCCCGGTCAAGCACCACCGATGTCCCCACTGCTCCCCCCTCGACAACCAGTAGATCGCCGCGGCGTAGGTCCAAACGCGTTGCTTCCTCATCGGAGAATGGCATCTCCTTGACATCCGCGAGTCGTAGGCCATCGTCCTGGATGTTCCCGGCTCGGATGTACGGGAGAACCGTGTGCGAGTCGTTGACGGCCTTGCCGGCGTCGAGCATCTTCCCCAGCGTTACTGAGTAAGCCGAGCCGATTGGCACGAGGGGAGTTTGGTCGTGATTAAACGGGTTGAGCATGGCCGTCACTGCTCCACCTCCCGAAGCAAGTCCAGGATCTTGGCGACCTGCTTCTCCAAGTCAGCGTCGATCTCGGCAAGCGGGCGGGGCGGCACGTACTTGTAGAAGTGGCGGGTGAAGGGGATCTCGTAGCCGATCTTGACCTTGGCCCAGTCGATCCAGGCGTCAGGAACATGAGGCTTCACCTCCGCGTCGAAGTACGCCTGGATGACCTCACGCTCCGCTGCCGCGCCAGTGGTTGAGCCACCGTAAGTGAAAGGCACGTTCTCGGTGTCACGCTTCTTCGAGTCGGGCTTTGCGTCGCCCTTGCGGTTGATGATGGGGTTCCGGTCCTCGTCCAGCAAGGGGCGCTCGATGGTGGCTGTCCAGTAGCCGAACTCGTCGTTGCGCAGCACCTTGGAGAAGTCGGGGTCAGCGTCTTCGAAGTCGTCGTACAGCCGCACGACCTTGGCGCGGTCGGCGTTGCTGATCTCACGCCCCTTGGCCCCGAGGCTCTTGCGCATCTTGGTCCAGAACGACGTTCCGTCGATCAGCTGCACCTTGCCTCGGCGGTCGGGGTGCTTGGTGTTGTCGAGGATCCAGATATAGGTGGCGATACCGGTGTTGAAGAACATGTTGGTTGGCAGGGCAACGATCGCCTCTACCAGGTCGTTCTCCAGCAGCCACCGGCGGATGTTGGAGGGACCTGATTCAGCTCCGCCGTTGAAGAGCGGCGAGCCGTTCATGACGATACCGACGCGTCCGCCGCCGTCCTCAGGTGCACGCATCTTGTGGGCCAGGTGGAGTAGGAAGAGCATCTGGCCGTCGGAGGTGGCAGGGAGCCCCGGAGCGAAGCGGCCGTAGGGGCCAGCGGAATCGCGCTCCTCCTTGATCGCCTTGGCATACTGCTTCCAGTCCACTCCGTAGGGCGGGTTGGACATACAGAAGTCGAACTGGCGGCCCTTGAAGGCATCGTCGGTAAGCGTGTTACCGAACGCGATGTTGGTCGCGCCATGGCCCTTGGCGAGCAGGTCGGACTTGCAGATGGCGTACGACTGAGGATTGTATTCCTGGCCGTAGAGGTTCAGCTTCGCCTCGGGGTTGTGCGCGAGCAGGTGCTCCTCGGCCAGGGAGAGCATGCCGCCGGTGCCAGCGGTTGGGTCATACAGCGACCGGATGATGCCGTCCTCGGTGAGGTCGACGTCCTTGTCCGCGAAGAGCAGGTCGACCAGCAGTCGAATCGCGTCGCGCGGCGTGTAGTGATCTCCAGAGGTCTCGTTCGCGGCCTCGTTGAACTTGCGGATGATGTACTCGAAGGCGTCGCCCATGTCGGAGTTCGACACCATATCGGGATGCAGGTCGACGGCGCCGAAGGACTTGACGATCTCGCGTAGGACCCCAGCCTTCTCCAGTGCCAGGATTTCCTTCTTGAAGTCGAAGTACTCAAACACGTCCACGTCGGCGGAGAACCGGTCGATGTAGTCAACGAGATTGTCCGCCAGTCCGTCCGCATCGGCCAGCAGGTTCGCGAACTCGTAGTTGGACGTGTTGTAGAACGTCCGCCCCGTGGCCTTCTTGACTTCGACCTTGAGCCGGTTCGGGTTTTCGTACTTCTCTGCCAGCTCTCGCACCGTCACGCGATCGGGCTCGAGGATGCAGTCTAGCCGTCGCAAGATGGTGAACGGCAGGATCACTGTCCCGTACTGGTTGGGGCGATAGGGGCCCCGAAGCTGGTCAGCGAGTGACCAGATGAATCTACCGAGCGTGCTCACAAGGTTCCTCACGAGGATCGTCTAGCAATGACGTCACTTTGCCAGAGATGGCAGCCAACGTTCCATGGTTCAGCCATGGGCCTCCACGAGGCGTGCTTGCCGGTAGGTCCGGCATAGCGAAGTTGCACCCGTGATGGCCGAGCTGATCCGGTCTAACCTGTCGCCTACCGCGGCGGCACCACTCGGTGCCTTCGCGTGCCGCAGACGTACTCGGAGAGGGCCAGAGGCCGGGAGCCGCAAGGCACGAACGTCCGCGCTGTGCATTGACTTTGACAGCATCCGCTTTGGTCTGCACGTCTTCGAGCCGCCGCCGAGACATTCGCGAATCGCCCGGAGAAGGTCGGGTTCTGGGGGACTCTGCCCCTTCCTCGTGCAGCGCCGACGTGTGTTTCCGGGTTCATCCGGAGCGCTCGGGAGCTGGCCCTTCGACAACGCCGATCAGCACGAACAGGATCGTCTTGCGCTTCACCGGTTCATCACCCACCAGGTGAGCCACGCCATGAGCGTGGAACCCAGTGCCGAAGCCGCGCCGCGGAGCATGTGCCTGATGAGACCTGGCCAGGCACAGCGGGCGAACTGACATAGCCGCTGGATGCGGACCGTCCACTTCGTGGTCGTCGTCAGGTCCTTCTTGATCGCCTTGAGCTTGCGCATTCTTCGTCGTCCTGGTGGTGAGGTCGGCCAGTTCCGGTGACGACGGTCCGGTACTTCAAGGGTGTTGTGCACGGTGCAACATGTTGCCGAGTCGGCTGCAACAGACGGAGTGTTGCAGGATTCCGCGCAACACCCCCCAGGTGTCAGTGGCGGCAGGTAGGAATGAGTGGTGCTGTCAGACAATCGGGCGGACGGCGCGCTCGATGAGTCTCGCGCCGATCTGTCCGCCGCCGAACTGGGCCTCGTAGAGGCCATGCGCGCCGCCTTCAACGCGCTGGGCTCCTCGCGCAGGGCCGTCGCCCGCGACCTGCCGTGGAACTACGCGACGATCAGCAGGTATCTCAGGTGTAAGAGCTTTCCGCCTGTGGAGTTCGTTGAACAGCTCATCGTGCTTGCTGGAGACAGGCTCTCCGTAGCCGAGGCGGAACAACTGCGGCGCCTCCATGACGACGCCAAGAAGGGGCGCAAGGACCCACAGCACCAGATAAGGACGCTGAGCGCCCAGATCCGCCGCACGACCGAACAGGCCAAGGAGGCGGATCGGAGAACCACGGAGGCTGAGGCCGCCCTGAACCGGGCCCTCACGGAGATCCGTCGGCTACGCACCCAACTGCACATCTCCACGGGGTCGCTGGAGGACCGAGGCGACGACTTCCTGACCGAGCTGGACCGCTACGCGGCGCAGCGCACACCCGGTGCCCGTGACACGCCCGCCCAGGTGCGCTCCACCGTTCTGGCCTCCTGGCGCACCATCTTGGTGAGTGCGGATTCCGCACCCGCCATGACGGGGACGGACTCCCTGCCGGGTACACGGGATCGCCGATACGCAACCTATGACCGGCTGGAACTCGAACAGCGCCACCGCGACGTGTTGGACGCCCTCGTTCCTCTGGGCGACCCAGACGTCGGGCCGCTGGAGGAGGCAACGGTCGAGTTGCATGACCTGGCCTTCGAGACCATGGTCGGGTCCGGTCCTCGACCTTTCGCCCGAGCGGTCGTGTACGTGTCCCACGGCCTCTCGGTCCAGCCCAATACCGCACAGCACGTCCTGCGCGGCCAGCTGACGGCCGGAGCCAGCGCAGGCCCGTTGGTCGACTCCTGGCGGCGAAACATCAACCGGTGGGACCACGAGACGGGCCCGCGGTGGACGGACAGCCTGCCCCGCAGCGCCGAGCGACGGATCGCGCTGTACGAAGCCCTCGCCTTGGAACCCGCCACCCGCCGGGTCCTGACCGAGTTGATCCCGGTCCCCTTCCCCGCCGGCCCCATAGTCATTGGTGAACCGCCGCAGCCGTGGGCCACTCCAGCACGCTTGGCCAACGGTTGGTACTGGCCCGCCTACGAACGGTGCATGAGGGACCTCAAGGGCTGGTCGGACGAGGCTGTGACCGGTATCGACGAGGCTGCCGACCGAGTGGTTGAACGGCTCGCCGACCCCACGGACGCGGCCGCCTATCAAGCCAAGGGCCTTGTGATGGGGCATGTCCAGTCCGGGAAGACTGCGAACTTCACCGGCGTAATCGCCAAAGCGGTGGACCGCGGCTACCGGCTGGTGATCGTGCTCAGCGGCTCCCTCAACATGTTGCGCGCCCAGACTCAACGGCGCCTCGACATGGAATTGGTTGGCAAGGAGAACATTCTGCGCGGCGCTCCCGAGGAGTACTCCGACTACGCTGAGGACCCGGAGTGGCAGCGGGGCAGATTCCTCTCGCACGGTGAACTCCCGTCACGCCTAGGTGCGTTCGACATCATCCGTCTCACCACCCGTGACGAGGACTATCAGGCCCTGCGCCAGGGCATCACCGCGCTTGAATTCGAGAAGGCCGATCCCACCTTGCCGCTCCACGACCCACGCAACCTGCACCGCAGCGCTGCGCGACTCATGGTCGTGAAGAAGAACAAGGCGGTTCTGGCACGAGTCGTCAGCGACCTTCGGCGGCTGGGGCGACAGCTCGAAGAGGTTCCCGTCCTGATCGTGGACGATGAGTCGGACCACGGATCGGTGAACACGGCACCATCCGAGAGAGGACGGGAAGGTGCTGAACGCACAGCGATCAACGGCCTCGTCTCCGAACTGCTAGGGGTGCTCCCGCGCGCCCAGTACGTTGCATACACTGCCACCCCGTTCGCGAACGTCCTGATCGACCCGACCGATCAGGAGGACCTGTTCCCCAAGGACTTCGTGATCGCTCTGCCCCGCCCTGCCGGCTACATGGGGGCGCGCGAGTTCCACGACTTCGACTCACCCGTGCCGGTGCACAAGCGGACGGTCGCCGACTCGAAGGAGCTCGCGCACGTCCGCCCCATGGGAGAGACCAAGGGTGATAAGGATGTGTACCTGCGCCAGGCAATGGACGCGTTCCTCCTGTCCGCGGCAGTCAAGCTCTACCGCGAGGCGCACGACCCGAGCGGTATTGGCTACCGCCACCACACGATGCTCGTCCACGAGTCTGTACGTACCGCCGACCACCGCGAGAGCGCGCACCGGATCGCCCAGCTCTGGCACGTGGACCTGCAGGAGCAGGGCGGTTGGCTCGGACGGCTGCACGACCTGTTTGAGTCCGACTTCGCACCGGTCTCAACCCACCACCACGACGGGTTCGTGCGGCCACCGGACTTCGCTGACCTAGTGCCGTATCTGCGCGCAGCGCGCACCCGCATCGAAGAAGGAGAAGGCCCCGTCGTCGTGGTCAACGGCGACCGGGACATCGAGAGCGCGGCCGTGGACTTCGACCACCGTCCGGTGTGGAAGATCCTTGTGGGAGGCGCCAAACTGTCCCGTGGCTTCACTGTCGAAGGTCTGACCATCACGTACTACCGACGCAGCACCAACCAAGCTGACTCGCTCATGCAGATGGGCCGTTGGTTCGGGTTCCGCCACGGCTACCGGGACCTGGTGCGGCTGTACATCGGGCGTGGCGCAGGCGGTGGAGACAACAGCATCGACCTGTACGAGGCGTTCGAGGCCGCCTGCCGTGACGAAGACGCCTTCCGGGCGCAGCTCGCCGACTACACCAAGCCGGTGGACGGCGGTCGGGCGATCACGCCGTCGCAGATCAGGCCGCTAGTGGCCCAGTACCTCCCAGAGCTGAAGCCCACGAGCGCCAGCAAAATGATGAATGCCCGGCTTGTGGAGATCCGATCCCCCGGGAGGTGGATCGAGCCGAGCGCACTGCCTGTCGATGGAGCCGCGATCAAACGGAACACGGAACGGTGGCGGCCGGTGCTGTCGGGTCTGGGGGGAGGGCCGGCACAGTTCTCAGTGCCAGCCCACGACGGGACGAAGGCCGCTTCGTTCTCGGCACTCACCGCGACGGTCACCCATGGACAGTTGCTCGACGTACTGGGCGAACTAGAGTGGGACCGCCCGAAGATCTTTGCACCGCACCTCGCTTATCTGCGGAGTCTCGGCACTGCCCCGGCCCCCCTGAGGGAGTGGCTGATTGTGGCCCCTCAGCTTGCCTCGGCAAACGCTCTGAAGGGCCCCCTCCCCGGGACACCCGAGATCTCACTCTTCCGGCGTGCCCGTCGGCGCCCGGGGGCCTTTGGGTCGATCAGTGATCCCGGCCACCGTCGGGGGGCTCGGGAGCTGCTGCGTGACGACGAGCGCGGGATCGCGCTGCTCTACCCTGTTGTCGAACCCGAGCAGGCGCTGGTGCACCCTGTCGACCCCACCCACATCTCCATCGCCTTCGCATTGCTCACTCCGGACAGGGCGGATGCCGACGAATCCGGTCCGGCTATCCGCTTCCAGGCGGGCGATGTATAGCGAAACAGGTGTGTGGCCGAAGCGCAGCTGATCGCTCGACCGCGGTCTACTTGGCCTGCTTGCCAGCGCGGACCAGCGCGATGGCACGAGCCCGGAGCTCCAGAGGATAAGGACGAGGCATGACTGCCAAACTTCCGTGACGGTCTGCCAGTTAGCCACCAGAACTAGAACCTCAGGGGTGGGACAGGTCAACCCCGTCACCCACCCCTGCATCAGCCCCCATCGTCCTCGAAAGCATCTTCGATGCTGACCCGACCTCGTAAAATCTCGATAGCACGATCCTGGGGGAGCTTTGTCCAACACTGAGCGGCACGAAGAATCGTTGTCGGACCGCTTGCCGTTCGAATCCGTGTTCAGCACGGTCCTGAGCGGCTGGGCCTTTGACCGCGGTGCCACCGATGGTGCCTGTGGGCCCGCCGACTCTGGCGCTGTCCGCCTTATCTGGCTGAAGAACATCGGGCGGGATGGAGTGATCGCGGAAGCGGATCCGGAAGTCGATGACTGGCGTAGCGATGCGCCGGAGCGGCTCCGTCTCCGTGCTGGTGACATCTTGCTGTCCTCGGTGATTTCCGGCCGGCCGAAGGCCGCTGTAGTGCAGGAAGCCGATCTACCTGCGGTTGCCGTGCGCAGTCTCTTTATCCTTCGCCCGACCAAGCCTTTGTCGGCAGAGCACGCCCGTCTGATCCTCGCATTTCTGCGCTCCGATTCCGTCGGAGACATCGCAAGCGGAGCATCGTCGTTTCAACAACACCTTCCGCGCTCCCAGCTCAAGACGCTGGAGCTGCCGAATGAGGACCAAGCGCTGTCCCACGCCCTGGCCGATCTCGCTGCGGCCGGGCAGCGGTTGGGTGAAATGGCGGCCGAAGCCAGTGCGCTCGCGGAGTCCGTCTTCGACAGGAGGGCGAGCCCGGAAGAAGCCAGGCGGCTCATCATCGCTACCGGCCAGCTCACCCGGCTCCGGTCTGTGGCTGCTGCCCAACTCGACGATCCGGGCTTCATCGTCCGCACGCGCTTCCCCTATCCGATCGCTCTGCGCTGGCGGAACGTCGAGGCTCAGAGGAGCGATGCCAGCCAAGAGGATGCCCAGGCGAAGGAATACGCGGCCGTACTCCAGGCCGCGGAAACCCTGCTCGGATACAGCGCACTCCTCACCACCGCACTGGCGCACGAGGCCGACATCACCTGCAAGGCCATCGGTACGTTCAAGAGGAAGATCGCAACCGGGCGCGGCGGCGGCCCTGGCTTCGCAGACTGGCAGCGCATCCTTCAGCAGATCGCAGCGGCGGAGGGCATGTCCAGCCTCCCCTCCGAGCACCCCCTCCATGAGCTCGCGGTGCTCCTTGCGGACGACGAGGCCGTGGCAGCGTGCCGAAGCCTCGGCACCAAGCGCAACAGCAGAGCCCACGGACGTGAAGACCTCCCTGCTGTCTCGGCCTCCAAGCTGAGTGAGGCTTACGACGCCCTGCGCCTTCTCCTCGACAGAGCACGATTCCTCGCCGACCTGCAGTTGCTCGCTGTGACCAAGGTGGATTGGGTTCCCCACAATCAATCGGACACCATCACCTTTCGGCGGCTGATGGGAGACAACCTGGTCGTTCCCACCGAGACCTTGCGTCATGCCGGACCAGGCCGGATCGCCACCAGCCTGTACCTGGCTGACCGCGACCAGGGTCTCCACCTACTCAGTCCATTCCTCACCTGCGAAAAATGCGGACTTTGCGCCGCTCTGACGCTGTTTCATGCCGACAAGGAAGGAGGGGAGCTGCTGCAGACGAGCCTCGACCACGGCCACTCCTACCCGTACGAGGGCGACGAGCAGGCGCTTCGAGCAGGCGGGCTCCAATAATTTCGGACGCCCAAGGCACAGAACGGGTCCGACCGACTCGCCAAGCCGCCGGCGCTAGAGTCCGAAGCGCCGCCCGAAGCGCGCCCGGCCCTGGGCACAGGTGCCCAGCCCGGCGTGACGAAAGTTCCTAGGCATGCACTGCTGCAGGTGCTCGACGCCCAAGGCCTGGTCCCTTGCCCCGGCTTGACCGGCATGCCTGGAGATCTTCGAGGCCGTCTCAGCCGTCCCCTTGACCGGCAAGTCACCCCTTGAAGGTCAACTTACTTTTACTGACTGCACGTTGATGCCAGAGTGTCGACCACACAGAGCAGTGCGAGGGCAATCAGGGGGCCAAGGTGACCGAGATCTACATCAGTGCCGGCGAGGGCAACCAGCAGGAGTTGGCCGACCTCCAGCGCTGGCTGTCTACGCAACGCGAACTTTCCGGGCGCGTGCGGTCAGTGCGTACGGCGCCAGGAGAGGAACAACTCACCGGCGGAGCCCTGGATCTACTGAGCGTGAGCCTCGGCGCGGGTGGCAGCCTCTCCGCACTGGCAGGAGCTCTCGGTGCATGGCTCGGCTCGCGTCGCGGGACGATCGAGATCGAAATCAGCGGGGAGAGCCGCCGGTTGTCCGTTCCACAAGGTACCGATCCAGCGGAAATCGAGCGGTTGATCACGGCGCTCACGGGACAGTCCCATGCGAACTGACCCCTGGGACCGTAGCCGATCGCGTGCGATATTGATCGGCGTCACCAACTTCCATGACACCTCTCTGACTTCGGTGCCCGCAGCCGCGAACAGCGTGAACCGGCTGAAAGAGGTTCTCACCGACCCGGCACTGGGCGGCTGGCCCGAGGACCGGGTCTCGGTGTTCCTCGACCCGCGCGAAACAGGGGCTTTCCAGGCCACTTTGTCTGACCTCGTCCAGTCGGCCACGGATGGACTGCTGCTGTACTTCGTCGGGCACGGCACGCTCAGTGACATGAGCGAGCTCTGCCTGGTGCTCAGCGACACCCGCACGGACCTTGCCGATGCCACCGGCCTGCCCTACACCGCCGTCAAGAAGATCCTTGCCCGCAGCCCGGCCACCATTAGGACGGTGATCTTGGACTGCTGCTACTCAGGGCAGGCCATCCAGGCCCTCGGCGTTGGATCGATCGCCGACGCCACCGCCGTCGCCGGAGTCACCACATTGACGGCTGCGGACTTCGCCGCCCACGTCGTACCTCTGGAGCAACAGTCCACGGCCTGCACCTCGTTCACCCAGCACCTGATCGACGCAATCCGCGAAGGCAGACCGAACGGCAACGCCGCCCTCACGCTGCACGAACTCTTCCCCGCACTCAAGGCACGCCTGAAGGAAAGTGGACTGCCCGCGCCCAATTTGCGAACCACGGACACGGCGGCGATGTACGCCATCGCCCACAATGCCGCCACGCCTCCACACGACGAGACACCTCATCGCCCCATTGAAGAGAGCCAGGCACTGATCATCTGGCGCCGCAACGGCAAGATCCTTTACGACGCCGACGGCCGCCCCTACGGGGAGACGGGCGGCGGCGAGGAGCTCCAGCTCGACGCGGACCGGAAGTGGTGGCCGATCGCCCGTTGGCGCTTGCCGGCGCTGCGCGCTCTCGTCTTCGTCGTTGACGGAGAAGTCAACCGCATTCGGGAGATCATCGACGTCGATGAGGACATGACGGGCGACAGCAGCTCCCTCGCCCTCCAGGTAAGCCCGCCACTCACCTTGGCAGAACTCGAGGAACGATTGCCGGGCCTGCCCGTGACTCTGGGAACTCCGCTGCCTTCCGGGCAAGGCAAGTTGCGCGAATACCTCACGTACTGATCGGCCCATCCAGCAGTACCAGGGCGACGACGGCGGTATCAGTACCGCACTGCGCCGCTTCAACGGAGCAGCCCACGTGCCCGACTGGGCGGCGACGCCGCCCACCCCAACCCAGATGCCGGTTGTGTCTTGCACAGTGGTGTTGTGGCGAGGCCGCTCTACGGCGTTTAGGGCCACTCGGCGAGACACGGCCTAGAGCCGCCGTCGATGGTCAGGCCGGCCCGGCATCAGAGACCAGCGCCCGCACGTTATGCGCCCACGAACGACGGGGATATGTGTGAGAGCCTGATGTCGGTTCACATGGTTCGTCCCGAGGCCGACAGCACGGCGCTCAGCTTCCGCCTGCTGTGCGAAGCCGCCGCCTACGGCCGCCCGTGTCCGCGAGGCGCGTCGAACCGTGCCCGGCATCCCCGAACATCCGCGAACCGCTCCCACCCGCGTTCAACACCTCAATGCATCTCGCAACGGCGCCCACCGAAAACCGCCATAACCGGCGAAGCGGTTCGGAACTGGGGTCAAAATTTCGCATGGCCCCATACCCCGGATTCCGGATATGGGCTCCCCGCTCCCGACCCCACTGCCACAGGGAGCACCCATGAGCACCAGGAAGAGCGGAAGCACTTAACCGAAGAGCCACCCGATTGATGGGAGCCTCGGGTCACAAACCGGGCACGGATGTGAACGTATGCACAAGGAACCGAATATGTGTGCATCGAGCCGAGTGGGAGCAAACAGGCAAGGGGACAGTGGGAGCCTGCTCCCACTCCCGTCGCTCCCACTGGGAGCGTGGGAGCAACAGAAAAAGGGCCGTTCGAAAACGGCCCTTCACCTGCGACGTTCGATCGTTCGAACTTGTCGGGACGACAGGATTTGAACCTGCGACCCCTTGACCCCCAGTCAAGTGCGCTACCAAGCTGCGCCACGTCCCGGTGCTCGTTGACCTGGGGTTTCCCCCTGGCCGAACGCGCAGAGAAACCATACCGCACTCGGAGCCGTGGTCGCGCACCCCTTCCGGCGGGCGGGCGGGATCCGGCACGTCGCCAAACCGGGGTGTTGACCTCAAGCAAAGTTGAGGTTGCAGGCTGCCTGCATGACGACCACAGCGGATGACATCGCCAGCAGTGCCACCGGAGCCGACGGAGCCGTTGGAGCCGGCGGACCTCTCGGAACCCCCGGCCCCGGCGGGCGCCACGGCTATCGCTACGAAGATCTGTCCCGGCTCATGAGCCTCATGACCGGGGACGAGAAGCACGGGCCCGCCGCCACCTCCACCCTCGACGTGTTGTGGGTGCTCTACGACCGCGTTCTGCGGGTCCGGCCGGAGAGTGTCGAGGAGGCCGGGCGGGATCGGTTTCTGTTGTCGAAGGGGCACGGGCCCATGGCGTACTACGCCGTGCTCGTCGCCAAGGGATTCGTGCCCGAGGCGTGGCTGAGTGGGTTCGGGGCGTACGAGTCGCGGCTCGGGCATCATCCCGATCGGGTGCTCGTGCCGGGCGTGGAGATCGGGAGCGGGTCCCTCGGGCACGGGCTGCCGATCGCCGTCGGGACCGCGCTCGGGCTGCGGGCCCAGGGGCTGAGCGAGCCGGCCGTCTGGACCCTCGTCGGAGACGCCGAGCTCGACGAGGGCAGCAATCACGAGGCCATCGCCTACGCCGGGGCCATCGGGCTCGAGCGGCTGCACACCGTCGTCGTCGACAACCTGTCCGCCACCTATGGCAGGGCCGGCGGCATCGCCGCCCGCTTCGAGGCCGCCGGGTGGTCGACCGTGACCGTCGATGGGCGGGATCACGAGGCGCTGTACCAGGCCTTCCGCGCGCCGCATCCGGGGCGTCCCCACGTCGTCGTCGCCCGCGTCGAGCCGAAGTTTGAGTAAGCCCCCCCCGGATCTCTCCCTCTCTCCTTGCTACTCCCTCTCCCGGAAGGAAGTCCCTCTCGTGGACACCATGCGTGATCGCTTCGCCCCCGTCCTCACCCAGATCCTCGACGAAGACCCCCGCGTCGCCGTCGTGCTCGCCGAGATCGGGGCCGCGCCCTTTGCCGGGGCCGCTCGGCGGCATCCGGAGCGGGTGATCAATGTCGGGATCCGGGAGCAGTTGCTCGTCGGGGCCGGGGCGGGGCTTGCGCTCGCCGGGATGCGGCCTGTGATGCACACCTTCGCGAGCTTTCTCGTTGAACGGCCTTTTGAGCAGGTGAAGTTGGACTTCGGGCATCAGGGGGTCGGGGGTGTGCTCGTGAGTGCGGGCGCGTCGTACGACGTGTCTTCCGGGGGCTTTACGCACATGGCTCCCGGTGATGTGGCGCTGCTCGACACCCTTGATGGGTGGAGTGTGCACGTGCCGGGGCATCCCGAGGAGGCCGAGACGCTGCTGCGGCACGCCGTCGGGGGCGGTGGCGAGGGCGTGAGTGACTCGCGGGAGTACGTGCGGCTCTCGGTGCAGAGCAATCGGGAGGCGCTGCCCGTGGACGGGGAGCGGTTCTTGTCCGTGCGGGAAGGGCGGCGGGGAGTCGTCGTTGCCGTCGGGCCCATGTTGGACAACGTGCTTGCCGCGACCGAAGGGCTTGATGTCAGTGTTCTCTACGCGACCACCATTCGGCCTTTTGATGACGCTGGGCTGCGGCGGGCGGTGGATGCGAGTGGCAGCGCTGATGTCGTGATCGTCGAGCCCTATCTCGCCGGGACCTCCACCCGCGCCGCCAATGACGCGCTCGCCGATGTGCCGCACCGGGTGCTCGGGCTCGGTGTCGGGCGGCGGGAGCTGCGGCGGTACGGGAGCGTCGAGGAGCATGTCGCCGGGCATGGGCTCGACGCGAGGGCGCTGCGGGAGCGGATCAGTGGGTTTCTTCGCTCCCGTGGCTCCTCTGTCGCTGCCGCTGCTCCGGCCAGGGCTGAGGCTCCGGCGTAGAGGAGAGGAGGCGAGAGGGCCCCGCGTCCGCTCTCACCAGACCGCTGATCGCCGGGACCGAGATCAGCGTCGTCGCCACCATCAGCGTGACCACTCCGCCCGCCAACAGGACCTGGTGCGTGCCGAACGCGGCCGCCGCCGGGCCCGCCAGCGCCTGGCCCACCGGCTGCATGGCGATGGAGCCGGCCACCTCGTAGGCGTGGATGCGGTTGAGGACCTCGCGCGGAACCTGGGTCTGGACGCTCGTCGCCCACATCACGCCCCAGAACGAACTGCCGGCCCCGGCCACCGCGCAGCCAGCCATCATCCACGGCACCCCCAGGCCCGCGCCCACCGTCGCGGGGAACAGGGCGAAGCCGAACAGGGCCAGGCCGCCCCCGCGCAGCATCCTGCGCGGGCGTACGCGCAGGGCCAGTACGCCGCCGATGACCGTGCCCGCCCCGAGCGCCGAGTTCACCAGGCCGTACGCGGTCGAGCCGTGCTCCTGGGTGACCTGTACGGCGACCAGGGGGACGGCGGGGCCCGTCGCTCCGATCATCAGCACACACCAGATCGAGATGACTCCCCAGAGCCAGCTTCGTGATCTGAACTCCCGCCAGCCCTCCACCAGTTCGGAGCGGAAGGAGTGGAGGGAGCGGAGGGCGCCTCGGGTGTGCTTCTTGTCCGTCTCCCATTCCCTGTCCCTGTTTCGTGGCATCGGTGGCAGTCGGAGCAGGAGCAGGCACAGGGCGCTCACTCCGTACGTTCCCGCGTGGGCCGCGAAGACCAGGCCCGGGGAGGCCAGCGCGACCAGCATGCCCGCGACCGCCGGGCCCGCCAGTTGTGCGCCGGACTCCGCCACGCGTATCGCGCCGTTCGCCGCCTGCACGTCGGATGCCAGGCGGGGCACCGTGCCGGCGACGCCGGGTTGGAAGATCGCCGCGGCCAGACCGTTGATCGCGCCGATGATGCAGATCTGCCAGAGCACGACGTGGCCGGTGAAGAACATGACGGCGGCCAGGGACTGGGTGACCAGGCGGGCGAGGTCGGCGCCCGTCATCAGCAGGCGTGTGTTGAAACGGTCCGCCAGTACCCCGCCGAAGATGACCAGACCGGCGAAGCAGGCCACCGAGGAGGCCATGGCGAGGCCCACCGCGCCCGCCCCGTAGCCGTACTGCAGGAGGCCGGCCGCGAGTGCCACCGGCAGCATGCTGTCGCCGAGCTTGGCGACGCCCCGCGCGGTGAAGAAGAGGCCGAAGTCGCGGGTCCAGATGCCGCGCCGGGACGCGCCCTTGGCGTCCTCGCCGTCGACTGCCCGGTCGGCCATCCGCGTTCCCCGTCCGCCGTCCCCTTGGCGCACCGCACGCGCATGGCCCGCCCTCGCGAGCGGATCATGCCATGGGGACGTGCGGGACCTCACGTGGTTTTATCCCGCGCGCGGGAGGCCCAACTCCGGGTGTGCGTCCAGGAGTCGGGTCGGGGCCGCCTGGCGCCAGGAGTCGGCGAGGATGTCACGCAGCTCGGCCGTGTCCTCCAGGGCCGCGAGGCGGACCCGGACCCATGCGGAGAACGCCTCGTGGTCCGCGACCCAGAACTTGTCCGGCTCGGCCAGGACGAGTTCTTCGCGCTCCTCCTTCGGGCAGCGCACCGCTATCGATGTCTCGTCCTCGGGCACGGTGGCGAACATCTTCCCCGCGACCCGGAACGTGGGCATGCTCCAGGCGACCTTCTCGGTCGTGTCCGGCAGGGACAGGGCTACGGTGCGTACATCCTCGGCGTCCAGCATGCAACGAACCGTAGCCAACGCCACTGACAATCGCCCGAGACGCCCGAGACAGCCGGTTCCGTGCGCGACAGTCCGTCACGGCGCTTCCGTACGCGACAGCCCGCTACGGCACCCGCTTGTCCAGCCACGCCACCAGGTCCTCCTGCACCTCGTCGCGGTTCGTCTCGTTGAGGATCTCGTGGCGGGCGCCCTCGTAGCCCTTCCAGGTGAGGTCGGTGACGCCCACGTAGCGGAAGTCCTCGAGGAGTTCGTGGACCAGCGTCATGCGCTGGTTGCACGGGTCCTCCGTGCCGACCGCGACATGGATCGGCAGGTCGGCCGGGATGCGGGCGAGGTTCGCGGGGTCGTTGATGCGGCGCACCGCGCGGACCCAGTCCAGGGACAGGCCCGCCGAGAAGTCGAAGCCGCAGCGTTCGTCGGCGACGTACTTGTCGACCTCCGCCTCGTCCCGCGAGAGCCATTCGAAGCCGGTGCGGTGCTCGTACGGGTCGTTGAAGGAGGAGAAGAGGTTGCCCACGTAGGGCGAGATGGCGGCCCGGCCGCCGGCCTCGACCTCGGCCTCAAGCGCCGCGATGTCGCCCTCGTTGTCCGCGCCGGGAAGCGAACGGAAGGTGCCGGAGAGGATCAGGGCCACCAGGTCGTCCGCGTACCGCTGCGCGTAGTCGCGCGCGAGCAGCGAGCCGAGGCTGTGACCCAGCAGCACGAACGGGACGTTCGGGTAAAGGGCGCGCGCCTGGTCGCCGATCGCCTTGAGGTCCTCGACGATCGACACCCACGCGTCGACGGTCCCGGGCTCGGCGTCGTCGGTGACTCCGTAGCCGCCCGTGGACTGGGCGGTGGCGCCGTGGCCGCGGTGGTCGGAGGCGATGACCGCGTAGCCGTGGGAGGTCAGGTGGCGGGCGAAGCGGTCGTAGCGCTGGCCGTGTTCGGCCGCGCCGTGGGCGATCTGGACGAAGGCGCGGGGCCTGCCGCCCTCGGGCAGCCAGGTGTACGTGGCCACGGCGGCGCCGTCGCCGGTGCTGAGCGCGCTCGTCGTGTACGTCGGGTCTGTGGCGGTCATCTGGCGGCTTCCTCTCGGACAGTCCGTACGGCCCGTGGGCGGGCGGGGCGATGCGGGTGCGAGTGCGGACGGGGGTGTGTGCTGGCCTGCACCTCCCCCGCACCGTAGGCCCTCATTCCTGGCAATCACCGACCGGCACGAGCGGTTCCAGTCGCTTACAGAACGTTCCAGTCGCTTACAGAACAGGGAGGCGCTTGCAGAACAGGGTGGTGGGATGCAGCACCCCCGCCGGGTCGGCCGCGTAGTCCGGGATGACGCCGACCTCGTCCCAGCCCGCCTTGCGGTAGAAGTTCTCGGCCGGGCTGCCGGTCTCCGTGTCGAGGACGAGGAGTGTCACGCCCGCCTCCGCCGCGGCACGCTCCGCGGTCGCCAGCAGGGTGCGGCCGAGGCCGGTGCCGCGGGTGCTTCCGTGCACCATCAGCTTGGCCACTTCGGCGCGGTGGCGGCCGTTGGGCTTCTCGGTGAAGGCGAGCGAGATCGTTCCGACGCAGCGGGCCGGGGCCGCCGCCTCCGTGTCGATCGCCACCCACACGGCCGTGCTGCCGCGCTCCACGGAGGGTCCTACGTAGTCGCGCCACCAGGTCGCCGCTTCGTAGGGAGTCAGTCCGTGCAGGAAGCCGAGTGAGCTGCCTCCTTGTACGACGTCGGCAAGGAGGGACCCCAACTCCTCTACGTAGGCGGGGAATTCCGAGGGTGCCAGGCGGGTGCAGGTGAGTGTCACGGGAGGACCACCACCAGCGCGTAGCGCACGGGTTCGGGGCCCGGGCAGTGGAAGTGGGTCGGGCCCCAGAGGCGGAAGCGCAGGCAGTCGCCCGCCTCCAGGTGGTGTGTCGTGCCCTGGACGGTGAGGTCGAGGAGGCCGTCGAGCACCCAGATGTGCTGTTCGAGGCCGGGGACGGGCGGGCGGTCGTAGGCGATGTCGGCGTACGGCTCGAGGGTGCCCTCGACCACCTCACCGCGCAGTCCGGCCTGTGGCGGGGAGACGGAGCGGCGCGCGAAGCCGGTCGAGCCGTCGTGCCAGACGGGCTGGTCCGCGGCGCGCACGACCTGGGCGGGCGCCGACTCGACCTCGCTCAGGAGCTGCGACATGGTCCGCCCGTAGACCGCGCAGAGGCGGTTGAGGAGGGCGGCGGTCGGGCTGATCTCGGCGCGCTCGGCCCGCGACAGGGTGGACCGGCTCACGCCGCTGCGTTCCGCCAACTCGCCCAGGGACCAGCCGTGTTCGGCCCGCAGCTCGGCGAGCCGGGCGCCGAGTCGGGCGTCCACGGGGTCCGGCGTCGTATCGATGGCGTCACTTGGGGCCGGGGGCGGGGGCGCGCCGCTTTCGCGTCTCATATTCGGCACGGTATCCCAGATATGAAACAGCAGTGTTACGCCGACGGACCGCCCCGCCCTCCGACGCCCAAGTCCTCCCCTGTCTCAGCCCTCCCCCGCCTCAGCCCTCCGCCGCCTTCCCCAGCGCCTCAAGGACCGGCCGGATCAGCGGATGCTCCTCCGCCCCGTGCCGTACCGCCGCGAAGACCTTCCGGGCCGGCGCCGCGCCGTCGATCGGCCGGACCACCACCCGGGTCAGGTCCACGCCGTGCAGGGCCGAGCGCGGGACCAGCGCCACGCCCGCGCCCGCGGAGGCGAGGGCGACGACGGCGCGGAAGTCGTCCGACGAGTGCTCGAACTGCGGGGAGAAACCGGCGTGTTCGCAGGCGAGGACCACCACGTCGTGGCAGGGGTTGCCGGGGTACGGACCGATCCAGGTGTCCTTGGCGAGGTCGGCGACCGGCACCCACTCCGCGTCCGCGAGGCGGTGCGTGACCGGCAGGACCGCGTCGAACGGCTCCGCGTACAGCGGCACGCGCGTGATCCGGTCGTCGTCGGCGCCCGGGGCGCCCCGGTAGTCGACGGCGACCGCCACGTCGATCCGCCGGTCGAGCAGCATCGGCAGGCTGGCGTCGCCCTCGGCGTCCTGGACGCGGACACGGATGCCGGGCGCGGTCTTCGACAGAAGGGCGAGCGCGGGCCCCACGACGAGGCCGATGCCCGTCGCGAAGGAGGCGAGCGTCACCGTGCCCGCCTCGCCGGTGCTGTACGCGGCCAGCTCGGCCTCGGCCCTCTCCAGCTGGGCAAGGACCGCGTTGGCGTGGGTGAGGAGGATCTCGCCGGCCGACGTCAGCCGGACCCCGCGCGCGCCGCGCTCGACCAGCTTGTGGCCCGTCTCCTGCTCAAGGGCCGTGAGCTGCTGCGAGACCGCCGAGGGGGTCAGGTACAGCGCGGCGGCCGCAGCCGTGACGGTGCGGTGGTCGGCCACCGCACGGAGGATGTGCAGCCGCCGCGCTTCGATCATGCGGTGATTCTCCCAAACGGGACTGACACTCCCCGCACGGGCGGCGTCAGCCCAGCTCGGCGCGCGCCGCCACGAACGCGTCCACCGCCCGGTTCACGTCCTCCGTGGAGTGCGCCGCCGACAGCTGGACGCGGATGCGGGCCTGGCCCTGCGGCACCACCGGGTACGAGAAGCCGATCACGTAGACGCCGCGCTCGAGGAGGAGCTCGGCCATGCGGCCCGCGACGGAGGCGTCGCCGATCATCACCGGGGCGATCGCGTGGTCGCCGGGGAGGATGTCGAAGCCCTCCTCGGCCATCCGCGTACGGAACAGCTTGGTGTTCGCCGCGAGGCGCTCGCGCAGGTCGCCCGCCGACTCCAGGAGGTCGAGCACCTTCAGGGAGGCTGCCGCGATCACCGGGGCGAGGCTGTTCGAGAACAGATACGGGCGCGAACGCTGGCGCAGCAGCGCGACGATCTCCGCGCGCGCCGCGACGTAGCCGCCGGACGCCCCGCCCAGGGCCTTGCCGAGGGTGCCGGTGATGATGTCGACGCGGTCCATGACGCCGTGCAGCTCGGGGGTGCCGCGGCCGCCGGGGCCGACGAAGCCGACCGCGTGCGAGTCGTCGACCATGACCATGGCGTCGTAGCGCTCGGCGAGGTCGCAGATGTCGGCGAGCGGCGCCACGTAGCCGTCCATGGAGAAGACGCCGTCCGTGACGATCAGCTTCCTGCGGGCGCCGGACGCCGCCTTCAACTGCGCTTCCAGGTCGGCCATGTCGCGGTTGGCGTAGCGGAAGCGCTTCGCCTTGGACAGGCGGATGCCGTCGATGATCGACGCGTGGTTGAGGGCGTCGGAGATGACCGCGTCCTCCGGACCGAGCACGGTCTCGAAGACGCCGCCATTGGCGTCGAAGCAGGAGGAGTACAGGATCGTGTCCTCCTGGCCGAGGAAGGCCGACAGGCGCGCCTCCAGCTCCTTGTGGACCTCCTGCGTACCGCAGATGAAGCGGACGGACGCCATGCCGTAGCCCCAGCGGTCGAGGGCCGCGTGGCCCGCCGCGATCACGTCGGGGTGGTCGGCGAGGCCCAGGTAGTTGTTCGCACAGAAGTTGAGCACCTCGCCGGGTCGGCCGCCCGCCGTGACGTCGACTGTGGCGGACTGCGGGGTGCCGATGACCCGCTCGGGCTTGTGCAGGCCCGCGGCGGCGATCTCGTCGAGGGTGGCCTGGATGTCGGCGCGTACGTTGTCGAACATGGGGTCTTCCTTACGGATGCGGGTGGCGTTGGCGGCGTTCCACGGTGCGGCGACGGCGAGCGAGCCGAAGGGGCGCGCCGGTGTCGAGATGCCGGGCGCGCGGACGCCCCCCCCCAGTGGGGCGTGCAACGGCGGCATAACCACACCCGCGTTTCCCCCCCCGGGGCCAGCGAGCCCCCAAAATAAAAGGTACACTACACGCATGATTTTCCGCCCATGCCC
>NZ_JBTYHB010000058.1:0-38829 GCF_054871485.1 Streptomyces sp. UC4497
CGGGTGGGGGGGCGCCCGGCGGCCCCCCGCCGCGCCCCCCCCCCTACCCGGGGGGGTGGCGCGGCGGGGGGGCCCGCGGGGCCCCCCCCCCGGGGGCCCCCCCCCCCGGGGGCGGCACGGCCGGGGCTCGTATCCGACCCCCGTGGCGTGCGCCGCAGCGCGTCCCCACCAGCGACCGCATCAGGAGACAGGCCGTGCATCCGAGCCCCCTCGACCGCCCGACGGACACCCCCGCTCCGGCGGGCCGCGCCGTCGAGATCGCCGACGGCGTGCACGCCTACCTCCAGGCACCCGGAGGCTGGTGTCTCAACAACGCCGGAATCATCGTGTCGCGAGGGCAGAGCGCGCTGTTCGACACCGCGGCCACCGAGACCCGGGCCCGCCATCTGCGCAGCACCGCACTGAGCCTCAACCCCGCCCCACCGCGCACCGTCGTCACCTCGCACTTCCACGGCGACCACGCCTTCGGCAACTTCGTCTTCCCCGAGGCCCTCGTCATCGGCCACGAGCGCACCCGTACGGAAATGACGGCGGCCGGCCTGCACCTCACCGGCATGTGGCCGCACGTCGACTGGGGCGGCATCCAACTCGCGCCGCCCACCGTGACCTTCCGCGACCGGCTCACCCTCCACGTCGGCGACCTGCGGGCCGAACTCGAACACATCGGGCCGGCCCACACGTCCAACGACACGGTCCTGTGGCTGCCCGAGCGCCGCGTCCTGTTCACCGGCGACCTCACCATGAACGGCGTGACCCCGTTCTTCCTCATGGGCTCCCTCGCCGGATCGCTCGCCGCGCTCGACCGGCTGCGCGGCTACGGCGCACACACCGTCGTGCCCGGGCACGGGCCCGTGGGCGGCCCCGAGGTGTTCGACGCCGTCGAGGGATACCTCCGGCTCGTGCGGCGCCTCGCCGAACACGGCCTGCGCGCGGGACGGACCGCGGCGCAGACCGCCCGCGGCGCCGACATGGGGCGCTACGCCGGCCTCGTCGACCCCGAACGGCTCTGCGCCAACCTCCTTCGCGCGTATGCCGAGTTGGAGGGTCTGCCCGCCGACGCCCCGCTGCCCGACGCGGACAAGCACGCCGCGCTCGACGAGATGCTCGCCTTCAACGGCGGGACCCTCTGCTGCCGGGCCTGAGCGCCCGTCGCCACGAGGTCACAGATCGTCCCGCGTCACCCGCCGCCGGGACACCAGCAGGGAGCCGTCCGCCGCACGCTCGAGCACGTCCTCGCACACGCACACCCGGTGCACCCGTGAGTCACCGCCGACGGTCGACGCGTACACCGTCGTATAGGCACGCACCTCCACACGCCCGGCATCACGCGCCACCACGTCGAACATCGACATCACGTGCCGCAGCCGCACCCCGGCCCGAGCCGTCCCGGCGGCGGCCGCCGTCAACGACGCGGCCAGCGCGGCCCGGCCGTGCAGCGGAGCAGGCAGCGTCGGCACGTCGAAGACCGCGTCGACGGTGAAGGTGCCCGCCCACTCCCGCGCGTCCCCCCGGTCGAAGGCCTGCATCTGCCGCGCGTAGAACTGCTGGACCCGCGCGTACAGGGCGGCGAACGCGGCCGCGTCCGCGGCGGGTTCGGTGTGTGCGGTCATCTCTGTCCCCTCGTCGGACACCGCGAACGAGTTCCGGTGTGCGTGGACAGCCTCTGCGGCCGGAGTCGAGCGACCTTCGAACATTCCTCGAGTCGCGGCGCCGAGCGTGAGGCAGCACCACGTCCCGCCCGCGCAAGGAGGCGCAGACCGTGCCGCAGCTCAGCCACCCGGACCTGCCGCTGGACGGCCTCGTACGCCGTGCCGCCGCCCGGACCCCGCACGCACCCGCACTGACGACACCGCACACCGTCGTCACCTTTGAGGAACTCGACGCGCTCACCGACCGCGTGGCCCGCTTCCTGAGACCCACAGCGGGCCCCGTCGGCGTCGCCAACTCGCTCGACACCGTCTTCCCCGCCGCGTACTACGGAGCCGCCCGGGCCGGCCGGACCGTCGTCCTGCTCAACCCTCTGGTCAGCGACGACGCTCTGCTCCACGCGTGCGCCGCGGCGGCCGTCGAGACCGCCCTGGTCCCCGCGGCCACCGCCGAGCGACTCGGGCGCCTACGGGGACGGCTGCCGCGGCTGCGCACCGTCGTCGTCACGGACGCGGAGGCCGGACCCCTTCCGCGTACGACCGTGGCCCTGGAGGCGGCCCTTGCCGGTGCGTCGCCGAGCGGCCGCCTCCCGGAGACCGTCGATCCCGGGGCGGTGGCGTGCGTCCAGTTCACGACCGGGACCACGGGCGTGGCCAAGGGAGTGTGCCTGACCCACCGCAACCTCGTCGCCAACGCCGCGCAGACCGCACTGGCCCAGCGCCTCGACGCCGCCTCGACCACCCTCAACCATCTGCCGCTGTTCCACCCGATGCACCTCAACTCGGCCGTCCACGCAGCCAGTTCGCAGATCCTGTGCCGGGACCCGGACCCGCTCGTCGCCCTCGACATCGCCGCGGACCGGGGCGCCACCCACTACTACTCCCTGCCCGCACGCCTGCACCGCCTCGCCGCCGACCCGCGCCTCACCGCCACCGCGCGAGCCCGCCGGACCCGGCCGCGGCTGACCGCCGTCATGTCCGGGGGCACCGCGCTCGCACCCGAATCCGCCCACCGGCTGCGCGCCGTCCTCGGCGTCCCCGTCGTCCAGGGCTACGGACTGGCCGAACTGTCCCCGCTGTCCCACATGCAGCGCCTCGACGACCCGGTGGAGCACGGATCCGTCGGCCGCGCCGTGCCGGGCACCGAGTGCCGGATCGTGGACCTCCGCACGCACCGGCCCGTCGCCGCGGGAACCACCGGCGAGGTGCGGGTGCGCGGGCCCCAGGTGATGGCGGGCTACCTCGATCCGCGGGCGGAGCCCGTGGTCGACGCCGACGGCTGGCTCGCCACCGGTGACGTGGGCCGGCTCGACGAGGAGGGCCGGCTGTACGTCCTCGACCGTCTAGACGACGTCTTCAAGCACGACAACGAACTCGTCGCCCCGAGCCGGGTGGAGCGCGTCCTGGCCGCCGACGAACGCGTCGCCGAGTGCGCCGTCGCGGGCAGCCCCCACCCGGTGCACGGGCACGTCGCGTGGGCCGCAGTCGTGCTGCGCGGCACGGACCCCACCGCCGACGAACGCACGACCCGTGCCGTACTCGAGTCCATCGCCGCCCGCGCGGCCCACCGGCTCGCCGACTTCGAACGCGTCCGCCGCATCGACGCCCTCGACGTCCTGCCGCGCACCCCCACCGGCAAACCGGACCGTCGTGCCCTGCGCGCACTGGCCCACGCCGCCGCCGACCCCCGCCCCGCCGCACCCTCAGGCACTTCGGAAGGAACCCCCGCCATGACAGCCCTCACCCACCCGGCGAGCCCGTGATGCCCGCCCGCACGGACACCGACCACGACGTTCTCGTGGCGGGCGCCGGACCCGTCGGCCTGACCACGGCGTACGAACTGGCCCGCAGAGGGCTGCGCGTACGTGTCGTCGACGCGGCCCCCGGGCCCGCCCGCACCAGCCGGGCCGTCGCCGTGCACCCGCGCACGCTGGAGACCTTCGACCAGATGGGCGTGGTCGACGACATCCTGCGGCACGGCCGGCGCAACGCGGCCTTCACCATGTACGCCACCGGCCGGCGCCTCGTACGCCTGGAGGCCGACTACACGTCGATGCCCACCCGCTACCCGTACACCGTCATCATCGGGCAGACCCGGACCGAGGCGGTCCTGCGGGCCGCGCTCGACCGGCTCGGCGTGCGCGTCGAATGGGGGGTGCGCCTTGAGCGTCTTGAACAGGACGAGCACGGCGTACGGGCGTGGCTGCGCCACGCGGGCGGCGACGGCGCGGACCCGCCAGAGCGCTGCGACGTGCCCTGGCTCGTGGGCTGCGACGGCGGGCACAGCACCGTACGCAAGGCCCTCGGGCTGCCGCTGCTCGGCGAGAGCCGGGACACCTGGATGCTCGCCGACGCCCGCGTCCGGATGGACCTGCCGCCCGACACCATCTACTGGGTGCACACCGGCGGACAGGCGCTGATGATGGTCCCCTACGCCCGCGAGGGGCACTGGAGACTGCTGGACACCGCGCCCGCCGACCGGGACGCGAAGGCGTGCGCCGAGCGGTTCTCCGCCAAACTCTCCCGCGGGCTCGGCACACCGGTGCGCGTCGAGGAGCCCGAGTGGACCTCGGTGTTCACCTTCCAGCAGCGGATGGTCCCGCGCATGCACGACAACCGTGTCTTCGTGGCGGGCGACGCCGCGCACGTCCACAGCCCGGCCTCCGGTCAGGGCATGAACACCGGGGTCCAGGAGGCCTACAACCTCGCCTGGAAGCTCGCCATGGTCCATCGCGGCCACGCGGGCAGGGCCCTGCTGGACACCTACAGCCAGGAACGCGTCCCCATCGGTGCGGCGCTGCTGAACTCCACCCGCAAGGCCACCTGGCTGGTCCAGTTCAAGAACACGATGGCCGCCGTCGCCCTGCCCCTCGTCTTCACCGTCGTCCGCGCGGTGCCCGCCCTGCGCCGCGCCATCCAGCGCAAGGTGCTGGGCGGCATGTCGGGTCTTCGCCTGCACTACGCGGACTCGTCGCTGACCACACCGGGCCGCGACGCCTCGCGTGCCCGGCGGCAGCGCGGTCCGCGGCCCGGGGAGCGGGCGGCCACCGCGGCCACGGTCGGCGAACAGCTGGCGGGTGAACTGCGCGACGTCCGCTGGTCGTTGCTCGTCGCCCCGAGCGCCCCGAGCGCCCCGAGCGCCCCGAGCGCCCCGAGCGCCCCGCACGGCGAGGCGCAGCCGGTCGCGCGCCGCGCCGCCCGCGAACACGGCGCGTGGCTGTCGGTGCGCACGGTCGGCGGCGTCGACGACGGGGCCGGGCCGCGGCAACTCGCCGACCCGGACGGCAGCCTCCGCGCCGCCCTGGGGCTCGAGCCCGGAGCCTGGGCCCTGGTGCGCCCCGACGGCTACCTCGCCGCGCGCGGCGCACACCTGGCCCCCGGGGAACTGGAGCGCGCACTGGCCCCGCTCGAGCGGCACTCCGCCGCACGTCGAGCGATCCAGGACACGGTCGAGACCACGAGCCCAACACGCCTTAAGGAAAAGGAGCCCACACGATGACGTCAGCCGCCGCCTCCGCCCCCGCCTCCCCGTCCGCCGGGCCGGTCGCCCTGGTCACCGGCGCCACGAGCGGCATCGGTCTTGCCGTCGCCCGCGACCTGGCCCGCCGCGGCCACCGCGTCTTCCTGTGCGCCCGCACCGAGGACCAGGTCAAGCAGACCGTGGAGGACCTGCGGGCGGAGGGCCTCGAGGTCGAGGGCGCCGTCGCCGACGTGCGCTCGTCCGAGTCCGTCGCCGCGCTCGTGCGCAGCGCCGTCGAGACCTTCGGCCCGATCACCGTCCTGGTCAACAACGCCGGCCGCAGCGGTGGCGGCCCCACCGCCGACATCCCCGACGACCTGTGGTTCGACGTCATCGCCACCAACCTGCACAGCGTCTTCCTTGTGACCCGGGAGGCGCTGAAGAACGGCGGCCTCGCCGGCGCCACCGGCGGCCGGGTCATCAACATCGCGTCGACCGCGGGCAAGCAGGGCGTCGTGCTCGGCGCCCCGTACTCCGCCTCCAAGCACGGCGTCGTCGGCTTCACCAAGGCGCTCGGCAAGGAACTCGCCCCCACCGGCGTGACCGTCAACGCGGTCTGCCCCGGATACGTGGAGACCCCGATGGCCGAGCGGGTCCGCCAGGGCTACGCGAGTGCCTGGAACACCACGGAGGACGAGGTCCTGGAGCAGTTCGAGGCCAAGATCCCGCTGGGCCGCTACTCGACGCCGGAGGAAGTGGCGGGCCTGGTCGGCTACTTGACGACCGAGTACGCCGCCTCGATCACGGCCCAGGCCCTCAACGTCTGCGGCGGCCTGGGCAACTTCTGACCCCGGCCCCCGACAGCCCCTGAGTACAGAGACGAGTACAGAAACGAGGTGTACGACATGTCCGCTGAGCGAGTGCACCGTACGACGCACGAGGCGACCGTGGACGCGCCGGCGGGCGTGGTCTACGGGCTGGTCGGCGACGTCTCCAACTGGCCGCTGTTCTTCCCGCCCAGCGTGCATGTGGAACAGCTCGAGTTCGACGGCAGCCACGAACGGCTGCGCATGTGGGTGCGGGCGGGCGGCGAGATCACCTCATGGACCTCCCGCCGTGTCCTCGACCCCGCCCTGCGCCGCATCGACTTCCGCCACGAACTGCCCGCTTCCCCCGCACAGTCCATGGGCGGCACATGGGCCGTCGAGGCGCTGGCACCGGACCGGTCCCGGCTGACCCTGACCCACGACTTCACGGTCGCGGGCGACGACCCCCGTCAGGTGGCCTGGCTGGAGGAGGCCACCGACACCAACAGCCGGGTCCAGCTGGACCAGGTGAAGCGGCTGGCCGGGCAGTGGGGCCGGCTCGACTCCCTGGTGCTTGCGTTCGAGGACTCGGTACGGGTCAACGGCCCCGCGGAACTCGTCTACGACTTCCTGTACCGGATCGACGACTGGCCCGAGCGGATCCCGCAGGTGTCCCGGCTGGTCCACGCCGAACACGCCCCCGGGATCCAGGTGATGACGATGGACACCCGCACGGACGACGGCGGCGGATACACCACCGAGTCCGTACGGATCTGCTTCCCGCACGCCGGGCGCATCGTCTACAAGCAGACGTCCACCCCGCCCCTGATGGCCGCGCACACCGGCGAGTGGACGGTGGTCCCCGACGAGCGCGGCGTCACGGTCACCTCCCACCACCAGGTACTCGTGAACGAGGAGGCCATCACGCGGGAACTCGGCCCCGGCGCGGACCTGACCACCGCCCGCCAGCATCTGCGCAGAACACTGGGCGCCGCGGGCCTGGACACCCTGCGCCTGGCCAAGTCGTACGCCCAGAGCGCGGTCACCGTCCTGTGACCGCCCCCGCGCAGCCCCGCCCGCGGCCCGCCGCCCCGCCGCCCGACGCCGATGAGCGCGCCCGGCGCCTGGAGGACCTCCTCGGTGACCCGGCAGACCCGGGCAACCCGCACGGCCGGCGCGCGCTGCTCGCCGCCGACGAGCGGGGGACCGCCCCGGAGGCCACCGAACAGCTGCTCGGCGACGCCCGGTTGACCGCCGAGTTCGTCCCCCGCGAACTCGGCGGTCTGCTCGGCAGGCCCGACGACCTCGCCCAGGTGCTGCGTCCGGTCTTCCGCCGCGATGTGGCCCTGGGCTTCGGCCACGGCCTCATCGCCCTGTTCGGCGCGTCCGCCGTCTGGGCATCCGGGAACGACGGTCAACGGGCTCTGGTCGCGCGGGAGTTGCTGGTCGGTACCGGCGGTCGCGTCACGCATCTGCACCACGAACTGACCCACGCCAACGCCATCCTGCGCGACGAGTTCACCGCACGGCGCACCGGTGACGTCTTCCGCGTCGACGGACGCAAGGACGTCATCATCAACGCCGCACGGGCCCGCCTGTTCGTCATGTACGCCCGCACCGACGCGGGCCCGGGGCCACGCAGCCACTCCGTCCTGCTGCTGGACCGCGACCGCCTGCCCCCGGACGCCGTGCGCGCGCTGCCGCGTGTGCCCACCCCCGGCATGCGCGGCAACCACTTCTCCGGACTGGAGTTCCGCTCCTGCTCCGTCCCCGCGCACACCCTCGTGGGCGACGTCGGCGACGGCGTGCCCCTGGCCCTGCGCACGTTCATGGTCAACCGCTGTCTGATCCCCGCCGCCCTGGTCGCCGGAGTCGACAGCGCGCTGCGGCTCGCCGTGCAGGCGGCCACCGCGGGGCGGGCGGACGGCCGGCCCGTGCGCCGTCACCACACCGCGCTCGCCGGAGTCTTCGCCGACCTGCTGGCCTGCGACAGCATGGCGCAGACGGGGCTGCGGGCCCTGAGTCTCGTGCCCGACAGCGCCCACCTCGCCGCCGCGGCCGTCAAGCTGACCACGCAGGACATCCTGCGGGAGAACCTGGACGAGATCGCGACCGTGCTCGGCGGCCACGGCTACGACCACGACTCCCACTACGGCGCGTTCGGCAAGCTCGGCCGCGACCTGCCCGTCGCCGGTCTCGGCCATGCGGGCCGCGCGGCCTGCCAGTCGGTCCTCGTCCCGCAACTCCGCTCCCTGGCCCGCACGTCCTGGTTCTCCGCACCCCCGCCTCCCGCGCCGCTGTTCGACCCGTCCGCCGCGCTGCCCGACCTCGACTACCGCGCGCTGTCGCTGTCCGGCGGCGACGACGTCCTGCACGCCGCCCTGCTGCGCACCGCCGACCGGCTCGCGGCCCGGCGTTCCAAGGACCCGGAGCGGGCGGCGCTCGCACGGCTCGCGGAGGCCTTCGTCAAGGAGTCCCGCACCCTGCGCGCCGAGTGCGCCACGCTGCCCGCCTCCGTCGTGGAGACGCTGGCCGACCCCCGCGTCTGCGCGCTCGTGGACCGCTACGTCCTCATCGCCGGTGCCGCCGCCTGCCTCGCCGCCTGGGAGGGCCGGAGCGAGACGGACTCCTTCCTCGCCCAGCCGGCCTGGCCGGTGCTGGCCCTCTCCCGGATGCTGCGCAGACTCGGATCCACCGGGCCCGCCGTCCCCGACGGCGTCACCGGCCAGGTCCTCGCCGAACTCCTGCACCGGTACGGGCACCACCGCAGCCTCGACCTGTACGACACGCCTCTCGCGGGCCGGAAAGGAGGCGGCGTCCATGCGCCGGCCGGTGATCAGTGACCCCCTGCACGTGCTGCCCCGCGGGCCCTGGCCCCAGGTCCACGAGGCACTGGGCCGGCACGGCAACGCGGTCGTCCACACCACGTGGGGCGCCTGGCTGCCCGCGACCGTCACCGAACGCCGGCTGCGCCGGATCCTCGGCCGGGGCGACTGGCTGCGCTGGCGACGCATCCCCGATCCGACGGTGCGGCACCGCTTCGCGGCCTCACGGCTGCTGATGAAGTTCACGGCGGCCGCCGCGCTGGACACCCGACCCGAACTCCTCGAAGTCGCCTACGGGTTGGGCGGCAGGCCCTTCCTGCGCGGGTTCGACCAGATCGACCTCAGCCTCACCCACACCGGGGAGTTCATGGCGGTCGGGCTGAGCAAGGACGGCCGGATCGGCGTCGACGCGGAACCCGCCGACCGCAGGATGAACGTCGAGGTGCTGCACACCCAGATGTGCACGCCGGCGGAGGTCGCCGCCATGACCGGCCTGTCGCCGGACGAGAGGGCCGCCCGCACGCTGCGGCTGTGGACCCTGAAGGAGGCGTACACCAAGGCGCTCGGCCAGGGGCGCCGCCTGCGCTTCACCGAGTTCGGCTTCACCGCGGACGGCGACCGGCTCCTCGCCGCGGACGGCGCCGCCCCCGACCACGCGGCCTGGGGCTTCGCCACCCACCACGTCCTGGGCCGCTACCTCCTGAGCACCGCCTGCCACGACGAAGGGCTCGACGCGGATCACGACGTCTCGGCGCGCAGCACGCTCGACCCGGGGTTCGCCGCGGCCATGGCGCACTTCTCCAACCCCTGACCCGCCGCGCCGCCCGCCGGACTCGAGACCGGTTCGGGACGCTCTGGACGATCGCTCGGTTCCGGGGCCGCGCGGCAGCGCGGCGGCGGACGCGCGCAGCACACTCGTGTTCGGACGGTGCCGATACCGAGCCGAGGTGTGCCGGGAGGACGCATGCCTCGCATGCCGACCCAGGAGATGCCCGATGACCGAGAACCAGCCCTACGGCGTGCCACCTGCCGGTGCCGCAGTCCCCGGGACGGACGCGGCGGGCACAGTGACCCTGACCGAGCATCAGATCGCGCTGCTGCGCTCCGCCGGCCCGCACGCCCCGCCCGCGTCCGTCACCATGCCGTTCGCCATCGATCTGCGCGGCCCGCTGGACGAGGCGGCCCTCAAGGACGCGCTCGCCCGGCTCGTCGTGCGCCACCCCCGCCTCACCGCCCGGCTGCGGCGGGATCCGGAAGGCCGGCCCTGCCTCGACGTCGATCCCGCCCGCATCCCGGTCCTCGAACAGCTGCGGCCCGAACCGTCGGGCCGCACCCCCTCCGCGGTCATGCTCGCCGAGGCCGCCCGCGGTCTCGATCCCGAACGCACCGGGATGCTGCGCGCCGTACTGATCCGCCACCGGCCCGAACACCACACCCTGCTGCTCGTCGTGCACCGCCTCGTCGTCGAAGGGCACTCGGCCGGCCTGCTCCTGGCGGACCTGCTGGACGCGTACGGGCCCGAGGACGGAGCCGTACCGCGCGGGGTGGCACGCCCGGTGGCCGACGTCCCCGGCGCACCCACGCCGGGGACGGAGGAGACCGTCGCGCTCCCGCCGCACCAGCACGGACTGCTGCTGGACGCGCTGGCCCACCAGAGCACCGGCCGCTACGTCGAGCAGCTGTTCTGGCAGTGGCACGGACCGCTCGACGTCGAACGGTTCACGGCCGCGTGGCAGTCCGTCGCCGACTGCGAGACCGTCCTGCGGGCCGCCTTCGACCTCGACGAGACCCCGCGCCTCGTCGTGCACGACCACGTACGCGTCGAAGTGGCCCGGCACGACCACGACGCGGCCGACTGGGACGCCCTGATGGAGCGCGACAGGCTGCGGGGGTTCGATCTGCGGGTGCCCGGCCTGCTGCGCGCCACGCTCCTGGAGGACACGCGCGGCGCCGGCGACACCGCCGCGACGGGCCCGCCCTCGACACGGGTCCTGATCACCTTCCATCACGTGCTGCTGGACGCCTGGAGCGTCTCCGTCCTGCTCCAGGAGTTCTACCGCGCCTACCTCGCCGACGGTGTACTGCCGGGCGGGGAGCGCCGGCCCGACTTCCGGGACCACACGCGCTGGCTCGCCGCCCAGGACACCGGGCCCGCCCGGGCCTTCTGGGCCACCGCCCTGCCGCCCGGGAAGCCGCTGGTCAGGCCGGGGGTGTCGAGTTCCGCCCACGGTCTGCCGGGCTGGGGCCGGGCCGAGGAGCTCCTCGGCCGCGAGGAGGCCGGACGGCTGCGCGCCTGGTCGACCGGTCACGCCGCCACCGAGTCCGTCGCGCTGCAAGCGGTGTGGGCGCTGCTGCTCTACCGGGCCACGGGCGCCGAGCTTCCCGCGCCGGTCGGCTTCGGGGTCGTGGTGTCCGGCCGGGGGATCGCCCTGGAGCATGTGGAGCGGCTGCCCGGTCTGTTGATGAACGCGCTGCCCATGGTCGTGCGGGTCGACCCGGGGCGACCGCTGCTGCGACTGCTGGGCGAACTGCGCGACCGCGCGCTGGACATGGCGTCCTACGAGTGGGTGTCCGTGGACCTGGTCCACGAGTGGAGCGGACGACCGGCCGGCGAGAAACTCTTCGACAGCCTCGTCGCCTTCGAGCACCGCGCCCGGGTCCCCGACTCCCTGTCCGCCGCACTCGCCGCGCAGGACATCCAGGTCGACGCCCCGGCCCGCTCCGGTACCTCGCACGCCTTCCCCGTCACCCTGCTCGCGACGGCCGAGCCCGACGGCTCGCTGCTGCTCACCGCCGTCCACGACCGCGTGCGCGTCGCCGACGCCGACGCCCGGCGTCTGGTGGGGCTGTGCGCGCGGCTCCTGCGGGAGCTGCCGGACACGGTCGACGGGGCGACGACCGTGGGCGACATCCTCGCCACCGTCGCCGAAGCGGAGCTGCCGCGGGTGGCGGGACCCGGCTCCGGCCGCATCGAGGGCGGCCGGGACGCGAGCTGGCCCGACGTGCCCCAGACCCGGCTCGTACGGGAGGCATGGCAGGCCGTGTTCGGTGCGCCCGTGCACGATCCCGCCGCGCACGCCGTCGAATCGGGAGCCCATCCGCTGGTGGCCGTGCACCTGTTGCGCGAACTCAACCGGCGCGCGGGCAGCGACGTGCGGCTGCACGAGCTGCTCGCACGCCCTCGGGCCGGTGACCTCGCGCGGCTGCTGCACGAGCACGCGCGGCAGTGACGCGCGACGCACGTACGACGACGGCGGGCCCGGCAATCTGCCGGGCCCGCCGTCGTCGTACGTCCGCCGTCAGCTCACGGCCTGCTCGACCAGGGCCGCGATGCGCTTCTCGTCGGCCTCCGTCAGCTTCGTGAGGGCGAACGACGTCGCCCACACATTGCCGTCGTCGAGCGCCGCCTGGTCGCTGAAGCCGAGCGTGGCGTACTTCGACTTGAACTTGGCCGCGCTCTGGAAGTGGCACAGCACCTTGCCGTTCTTGGCGTAGGCGGGCATCCCGTACCAGAGCTTGGGGGTGAGTTCGGGGGCGGCGCTCGTGACGATGGCGTGGATGCGTTCGGCGAGCAGCCGGTCGTCCTCCGCCATGTCGGCGATCTTCGCGAGCACCTCGGACTCCGTGTCCGCCTTGGAGGCGCGCGAGCCGCGCTTCGTCTCCTTGGCGCGGTCCTTCATCGCCTCGCGTTCCTCGGCGGTGAAACCCTCGTGCTTCTCGGCTGCCTTCTTCGTGGTGGCCATGTCACATGCCCTTTCGTGGTGGGGGAACGGTGTCGCGAGCCGCAGGACCCGGGGGTCAGGCCTCGGTCTCCCAGACGAAGCCGTCGGGGTCGGTGAAGGCGGCGCCCGTACTGCCCAGGACGATGCAGTGCGAGCCGGAGCCCTCGGCGTCGACGCCGAGGTCCTTGGCCAGGCCCCGGCGCTTGTAGAGCGCCAGCTTGACGGGGCTGGAGTCGTCGGACTTGAACTCGGCGTACTTGCCGCCGAAGCTCTTGCCCGCGGTCAGGCCCTTCTCGACGTAGAACTGCTTGGTCGCCTTGACGTCCTCGACGCCGAGCAGCAGGACGGTCTCGTCGATGTTCCGGGTCGCCGGGCCGCTGTCCTTCTTCGAGGAGGTCGCGACCTTCCAGATGGTTCCGTCCGGCGCCCGCAGCACCCCGCCGTAGCCCCACAGGGACTTCTCGGCGGGCTTCAGGGTGGTGGCACCGGCGGCGAGGGCGGATCCGATGAGGCTGTCCACATCGGCCGGCTGGGAGACGGTCAGCGCCAGGGTGAACCCGCGAAAGCCCTCCGACGGCGACTGGGAGGCCCGCAGCCGCAAGGTCGAGGAGTCCAGGCCGAACGCTTCCTTGTAGAACTGGGCGGCGGCCGCGGGGTCGGCCGCCTCGAGGGTGACGGATGCGATGGAAGTCATGCTGTTCAAGCTAAGTCCGAGGGGCCCACCACGGCTTCTTCATTCGTGCTCAATGCGAGAGGCCGTGGACGGGAGCTGTAGCCGTTCTCGACCGGTCCTCGAGCGGGCCACGACGCGATCACGGCAGTCTGCCGAGTGGAACAAGACTCTGTGAGGTGCGTGATGGACAACGCCGTGGAACAGGCCATCGAGTACATGCGCGAGCGGTACGGCGATCCGCTGTCCGTCGCGCAGATCGCCTCCCGGGTGATGCTCAGCCGCTTCTACTTCACGCGGATCTTCAAGGAAGAGACCGGGACGAGCCCGGGAAGGTTCCTCGCAGCGATCCGCATCCACGAAGCCAGGCGCCTGATCGAGAACACGTCGATGAGCGTCACCGACGTGTCCATCGCCGTCGGCTACAACAGCCTGGGTTCCTTCACGAACGCCTTCACGGCCGGCGTCGGAGTGTCTCCCGGCCGACTGCGCCGCGGCCTGTGGGACGGCGTACCGCGGCAGGACCGTGTTCCGGCGGGCGCCGGGGGCACCGTCGCCGGAACCGTCAGCCTGCCCGCCGGGTACGGGAACGCCCAGGTGTTCGTCGGCGCCTTCGACACCCCGGTGATCCAGCATCCCTGCCGCGCCTGGTCCGTGGTCGACGTGCCGGGCGGCCGGCCGTCCTGCTACTCCGTGAAGAACGTGCCCGAGGGGGAGTGGTACCTGCTCGCGGTGGCCGTCGCCGCGGGCACGGGCCACGACGAGGCCTCGCGCACGACTCTGGTGGCGGGACACGAGCGGGCACCGGTCGCCGTGTCCGCGCCGGACGTCACCAGCGCCGCGGTGCGCCTGGGCCACCCGCTGCCCACCGACCCGCCGGTCCTGCTCGCCCTGCCCGACCTCGAACCGCCGAGGACGGTCAGGACGCATCCGGGATGCGCGTCGGCCGAACCGAGGACCTCCCTGTCGGCGGTCCCGCCGCGGCGGCCGGTGCTGTCAGGGGCGTGAGCCCGTGGGCGCCCCGCCCGATTCCTGCTTGCTGCGCAGCAGTTCGGCCATGAGGGCCCACTCCCGGCCGATGTGCTCCGCGATCGGCGCGATGACGCCCAGCCAGTGCGGCGGAACCGCGTCGACGAAACCGCGCCAGTCCGCGCCGGGTTCGCCCGCGTGCAGCTGCATCCAGCGCAGGAACTCCCGCCCGCCCGTGGTGTAACGGACCGCCGGGTCGGCGGCCATCCTGGACGCCACCATCGCCCAGGTGGGCGGAGTGTCGGTGTGCTTCCTGCGGACGGGCACGGGCTCGGCGGGCGCCACCCGCAGCGGCGGACGCTCGTGGTCGGCGACGTCAGGGGCGTCCGTGCCCATCGCGGGCGCGGCCGGGTCCACGGCCACCGTCTCCACGGCGCGGATGTGCGCCGAACGCAGGGCGGCCGTCTGGTGGTTGCCGCGCTCGGGGGCCTCGCCGCGGCGCAGTCGCGCGCTCACGTCGTGGACCGTGCCGAGCGACACGTCCGTCTCGCGCGCCACCTGGCGCAGCGAAGCCTGCGGGTGTGCCGCGATGTACTCGGCGGCGCGCCGCCGGCCCTCACCGGCGTCCACGGGGCGGCGCCTGCCGTCCTGGCCGACGCGCTTGCCGTCGAGCGGCGCCGCGGTCCCCGTACGCTCCCGCAGCGCGGCGATGGTCTTCGCGCTCAGACCCGTGATCCCGGCGAGCGCGCGGTCCGACCAGTCGGGGTGCGAGCCCAGCACCCGCTGGGCGCCGGCGAGGCGGTCGGCCCTGCACAGCGGCAGACCGTGCGAGCCGTTCGCCTTCATGGCGATGACCAGGGCCTCGGAGTTGGAGCAGTCCACGAAGCGGGCCCTGATGCCGGTGTCCCCGCGCAGCCGTGCCGCCTCCGCGCGGTGCAGTCCGTCGATGATGCGACAGCCGTCGACCTGGACCAGGATCGGCGGCAGTTCGGCCGTTCCGGAGGCGTCGACGAGCAGTTGGACATGTGCGGAGTCCGTGCCGCCCTGACGCAGCGAGACCCCGGGGGACAGCGCGCTCAGCGGAACGTCCCGGGTCGGCAGCTGCTCGAAGTTCCGCAGGTCGAACTCGTCGCGCTCGGAGGTGTCGGGACCCTCCCTGTGGGCCGGGTCGAATGCACTCGTGATCAAAACGGCGTGCGCATTGCTCTGAGCCATTCTCGTTACTCCCTCTCTGCTGCCGCTGCCGTCGAGCGTCGCAGGAGGGTCTCCAGCTGCACTGGAGCGCAGGTCGACGTTCTCTCGAAAGCCCGATGGGCCCGCGCCGGACAGCGGCGCGGGCCCATCGGTGACGACGCTCAGGCGTCGCGGCGCTTCAGCAGGACACCGGCCACGACCAGCAGGGCGGCCGTCCACAGGGCGAGCACCCCGAGCCCCTGCCACGGCCCCAACAGGTCGGCGGCGCGGGCGTGCTGCTGGGTGATCAGATTTCCGGCCTCCGTGGGGAGGTAGGCGTGGATGTGCTTGCCCACGCTGCCCGGCAGCATCTCGGCCATCGGGGCGAGCACCAGGACGAAGCCGATGACGCCGGTGATGGCGGCCGCCGTGTGCCGGATGATGGCGCCCGCGGCGAGCGCGAACAGTCCGAGCAGGGCCAGGTAGAGGCCGCAGCCGACGACGGCCCGCAGCACCCCGGGGTCGCCGAGCGAGACCGGCGCCTTGTCGTGCAGGATGGGCGCGCCGATGAGGAACGAGGCGAAGGACGTCACCTCGCCCACCACCAGGACCAGCAGCCCGAACACGGCGGCCTTGGCCGCGAGGACCGGGGTCCGCCGGGGCACCGCGAGGAGGCTGGAGCGGATCATCCCGGTGGAGTACTCGGAGGCCGTGACCATCGTGCCGAGTACGCAGATGGCCAGCTGGCTCAGCAGGATGCCGCTGCCCAGGATGGTTCCCGTCGGGTCGAGCCGCATCTCCGCCTGCTGCGAGGCGGTGCTCTTGTCCCAGTTGGCGACGCCCATCTCCATGAACAGCACCGTGAAGATCACCGTGAGGACGATCAGGATGCCCAGCGACCAGAGCGTGGAGCGCACGGAGCGGATCTTCGTCCACTCCGACCGCATCAGATGCGTGAAGTTCGGCCCGCGCGCGTCGGTCACGGCCAAGGGGGCGGTCACAGCGGTCACTTCACGCCTCCGGCGGTGGGTGCGACGGCGTCGTACTCGACGGCGTCCTTGGTGAGTTCCATGAAGGCCTCCTCGAGGGAGCCGCGCCGGGTCGACAGCTCGTGCAGCACCAGACCGCCGGCGGCGGCGATCTCGGCGATCCGCGGCGCCTCGACACCCGTGACGTCCAGCTCGCCCTGCTCGGTGACGGTGACGGTGGCGCCCGCGGACTCGAGCAGCTTGCCGAGCTGGGCGCCGTCGGGCGTCCTGACCAGCACCGACTGTTCGGTGCTGCGCTCGATGAACTCCTGGGTGGAGCAGTCGGCGACCAGCCGGCCGCGCCCGATCACGATCAGGTGATCGGCGGTGACGGCCATCTCGTTCATCAGATGGCTGGAGACGAGAACGGCCCGGCCCTGCGCGGCGAGCGACTTCATCAGGTTCCGGATCCACACGATGCCCTCGGGGTCCAGGCCGTTGACCGGTTCGTCGAGGACGAGCGCCGCCGGGTCGCCGAGCAGTGCGGCGGCGATGCCCAGGCGCTGGCCCATCCCGAGGGAGAAGCCCCCGGCCCGCTTGCGGGCCACGGCGCCCAGGCCGACCTGCTCGACGACGGCGTCGACCCGCTTCTTGCCGAGTCCCTGCGTCTGGGCCAGGCACAGCAGATGGTCGTAGGCGCTGCGCCCCGTGTGCACGGCACGCGCCTCCAGGAGCGCGCCCACCGCCCGCATGGGCCGGGGCAGTTCGCTGTAGGGCACGCCGTCGATCGTGGCGCTGCCGGAGTCGGGCCGGTCCAGGCCGAGCAGCAGGCGCATCGTGGTGGACTTGCCCGCTCCGTTGGGGCCCAGGAACCCGGTGACCCGGCCTGGCTCGACCGTGAACGACAGATCGTTCACGGCGGTCTTGTCGCCGTAGCGCTTCGTGAGGTTCTTGGCCTCGATCATGGTCACCTCGGTTGAATGGCCTGCGAGATTTTCTCCGGGGACAAGGTCTCCCCAAACGCCTGTGATATCAGGGGAGTTGTCGCGTTCAGTAGTCCGTGGCGGCGCGGGAACTGAACGATGGCCGCGTCTTCCCGGCCCGGATATTTTGGCCGCGGCGACCGTTCGCAGGCCCGCCAGTTCATCTGCTCAATTTCCTCAGTTGAACCCGAAATCCCGCGAGGGTGGATCCCATAAGGGTGGTCATGAATTCAGCCGCTTTCGATGAGCCGCGGCACGCGGCCCGGCCGGTGATCGGGATCTGTGCCAGGACCGCGCCCGTGACGCTCCAGGGCAGCGATCTGATGGTCAGCCTCGCGCTGCAGGCCCATGTGGCGTACGTGGCCGAGGCGGGCTGCACCCCGCTGCTGCTCCCGCTGCTCGCCGGCGTCGAGGAGTCGGCGGACCGGCTCGACGGACTGCTGGTTCCCGGCGGCCCCGATGTGGATCCGCAGCTGTACGGACAGCCGTCGCACCCGGCGACCCGGTCCATGACGCCGGACGCGGACCGGGTCGAACTCGCCCTGATGGAAAGGGTGTTGGGCGCGCAGAAGCCCGTACTGGCGATCTGTCGCGGCCTGCAACTGCTCAACGTGCTGCACGGAGGCACGCTCCACCAGGATCTGGCGGGGGTGACGGGACACGACGGCCACCGGCCGCCCACCGACACCTTCACGCTCGGCCGCCGCCCGCTCAAGCTCCTGCCCGGCAGCCGCATCGCGGGGATCCTGACGGAGTCCGGGCCCGAGTCGGCCTGCCACCACCACCAGGCCGTCGACCGGCTCGGCTCCGGGCTCACCGCCACCGGCTGGGCCGACGACGGGACGGTCGAGGCCGTCGAGGTCGTCGGCCATCCCTTCGCCATCGGCGTGCAATGGGAATCGGGGCAGACGGCCGACAGACGACTTCATCACGCGCTCGCCCGCGCCGTCGGGCGACGTACGAAATGACGACCGCTCACAGAAACGCAACCATGCGGGAAAAGGCAGCCCACGGGCGAGCTTTTCTCGAACCCACGCGAAGGAGAAACACACAATGTCGCCTCGGATGCCCAACCCGTCGCTCGTGGTTCCCGATGTCCTCCCGCCGATGCGGGCCGTGGTGAAGGCCGTCAACAACGTGGGCGTACCGCTCAAGACGCTGGTCCTCGTCCATCTGCGGGTGAGTCAGATCAACGGCCGCACCGTGCAACTCCCCAAGAAGCAGGCCGAGTTCGAGGCCGCGGGTGAGGAGGACCTGCGGCTGCCGGTCGTCGAGACCTGGCGCGAGCAGACCTGCTTCACCGACGCGGAGCGCTCCGTCCTGGCCCTCGCCGAGGCCGCCACGCGCATCGACGGTGTCGAGGACCCGGTCTCCGACGAGGTCTGGGACGAGGCGGCCAAGCACTTCACCGAGGTGCAGCTCGGCGCCGTCGTGATGCACATAGGCCTGGTCAACCTGTGGAACCGGGTCAACGTCGCCACCAAGCAGGAGCCGGTGGACTGGCGCGTCAATCCCAAGACGTGGAAGCCGATGACCACGCGGCTGCCCGCCGCCTCGTAACGACCGCGTCCGCGCACGACCGAGGGCTCCGCCCAGGGGGATCACCCCGGGTGGAGCCCTCGGTCGTGTGTGCTCAGTGCGCGTGCCCAGTGCGCGTGCTCAGCGCGTCGCCGCGGCGAGCGGGACCGCGCCGGTGGTGAAGGCCGGGTCCGTGTTGAGGACGGCGAGCAGGGTCCGTGCCTGCACGTTGGCGTAACGGCTGTGCCCGGCAAGCCAGTTGAGCTGGGCGGGTGTGACCCAGTGGTATCCGGGCGGGGCCTGCGCCGGCGTACGGGACTCGTCGGTCTCGACGATCAGATACCGGCTCTCGGCGTTGAGGAACCGCCCGCCCTCCTCGGAGTGGACGGTCGCGTACCGGACGCGCTCGGGCGGCGCGTCGAGCAGCGTGTCCAGGAACGGCGGCCGTGACCCGGCGCCCGCCGGATAATTCTCCGGGACGCACTGCACGGTGGGCGCGAGCTCCGCGGTGTCGAGCAGGCCGCCCTCGACGCGGGCGTGCACCAGGACGTGGGGCACGCCGTCGAAGACGCGGTAGGCGAAGCCGACGACTCCGGGCCGCACCGGTTCGATGATCGGCTGGCTCCAGCCGGCCACCTCGCGTCCGGCGCCCTCGACGCGGACCGCCACGACGTCGAAGAACCGGCCGTCGGGACGCGAGACGGCGTGCTCGCCCGTCTCCCATCCGCTGATCTCGCGCAAGGGCATCCGGCGCGTGCGCACCTCGTGGCGGGCCCGCTCCCCGGTGAACCAGGCCAGCAGCCCCGCGTCGCTCGACAAAGCCAGCGGCTCCGCGGTCCTGGCCGGCGCGCTCGCCAGGACCGTACGGGCGTCCATGTTCACCACGTTGTCCAGTCGCAGCAGTTGGGCGAGCTGACCCAGGGTCAGCCAGCAGAACGCGTCGTCGACGGGCACGTCCACGTCCGCGGCCACTTCGACGATCATGTTGCGGTTGCGTTTGCGGTAGAACCACGACCCGTGCTCCGACTGCAGCACGTCGGTGAGCACTCGCCCGGGCTCGGGGTCGAGGAAGTGCTCCAGGTACTTCACGGCCGCTCCGCCGTGCGCCTGCGTGTAGTTGCTGCGGGTCGCCTGCACGGTGGGCGAGAGCTGGACCAGATTGGGGTTGCCGGGCTCCATCTTGGCCTGCATCAGAAAGTGCAGGACCCCGTCGAACTCCTTGGCCAGGATGCCGAGGATGCCGATCTCCGGCTGCACGATGATCGGCTGCTGCCAGGTGCTGTCCGGGCCGCTCACGTGCAGGCCCTCGATGGTGAAGAACCTGCCGCTGCTGTGCCGGAGGTTGCCGGTGTCCGGGGCGAAGGACCAGTTGTCCAGTTCGGCGAACGGGATCCGGTGCACCACCGCCCCACCGGCCCGGCGGTGCGCCGCCAGCCAGCCGGGCACGGCGTCGGTTGCGGGGCCCGAGCCCTCGGGCGCGGCGGCCGAGCGGGCCAGCCGGTCCGCGGTGGCGGGACGGGAGCGCGGGACGAGCCGCGTCGGGGCGCTCACGGGCGCTCACCGCTGTCCTTGACCGGCTTCCACCACTGCGGATTGTCGCGGTACCAGGCGACGGTTTGGGCCAGACCGTCGTCGAAGGCGGTCAGTGGCCGGTGTCCCAGGTCGCGTTCGATCCGGCCCTGGTCGAGCGCGTAGCGCCGGTCGTGGCCCTTGCGGTCGGTGACGTGCCGGATCATCGTCGGCTCCGCGCCGCACAGTTCGGCGATCCGGTGGGCGAGGGTCAGGTTGGGCACGGCGTTGCCCGCGCCGATGTTGTAGACCTCGCCCGGCAGGCCACGCGTCAGCACCCGGTGCACGGCCCGGCAGTGGTCGTCCACGTGCAGCCACTCCCGGACCTGCCCGCCGTCCCCGTAGACCGGGACGGGAAGCCCCTCAAGGAGGTTGGTGACGGCCAGCGGGATGAACTTCTCGGGGTGCTGGTAGGGGCCGTAGTTGTTGGAGCAGCGGGTGACCGAGACGTTCAGCCCGTGGGTGCGCACGTAGGCCAGCGCGATGAGGTCGGACGCGGCCTTCGACGCGGCGTAGGGGGAGTTGGGCAGCAGCGGCGACTCCTCGGTCCACACCCCCTCCTCGATCGACCCGTACACCTCGTCGGTGGAGATGTGCACCACGCGGGCCACCTTCGCGGCCAGGCAGCCCTCCAGCAGCGCCTGCGTCCCCTCGACGTTGGTGCGCACGAAGGCCGCGCCGCTCTCGATGGACCGGTCGACGTGGCTCTCCGCCGCGAAGTGCACCACGGCGTCCTGGCCCGCCAGCACCTCGGCCAGCAGCGCGCGGTCTAGGATGTCGCCCCGTACGAAGGTGAGTCGGGGGTGGGCCGTCGGGAGGTTGTCCCGGTTGCCCGCGTACGTCAGCGAGTCGAGGACCGTGACGTGCGCGTCCTCGAACCCGGCGTACCCGCCGTCGAGCAGGGTCCGTACGTAATGCGATCCGATGAATCCGGCTCCTCCGGTGACGAGGATTCTCATGCGACCACGTCCCGGACGGAATTCCACACTCGCAGCATGCTCTTTCCCTTTTCCATGAGGGCGGACAGGGCAGGTACACCGCGAGAGTGCGCGGACACGCTCGAAGCCTCCTCGACGGGAACTCGAGGAGGCTTCGAGGCCGCGGAACGCGAGGGTCTCAGCTGTCCTGGATCAGCCCGAGGACGTTGTCGTCGAGGTCGACGACCGTGGCCACCCGGCGGCCACCGCCCACCTCGGACGCGGGGCTCTTGACCGTCGCGCCCGCCGCGGTCAGCTCGGCCAGCTTCGCCTCGATATCGGGAACGTGCAGGTAGGCGACGGGCGAGGTGAAGTCCTGGGCGCCCGCGGGGACCAGACCGATGTGCTGGCCGGCCAGATCGAAGCCGACGTAGTACTCGGAATCGGTCTGCGGCTCGATACCGAGCAGCGCGGCGTAGACCTTCTTGGACGCCGCCACATCCGCGACCGGATGCAGCACTGTCCTGATTCCCTGGATGGCGTTGTCAGCCATTTTCAGCTCCCGGAGGTTGGGATTTCTTTTTCGATGCTAGGTAATTGACGGGCCGCGAGGAATCTTCGTCGTCCCCGACTCCAGTGGGTTTCCAGCCACTCTTGACCAGGGCTGGAGAGAACCTTGCCAGTCTGCGAGTGGCTGAATTCCGGAGGGGGAATCACGTGAAGAAACTCGTAGGGGTCACCGCGGTGGCGGTGGCCGGTCTCATGGCGTCGGTCGTCGCCCCGGCCGCCGTGGCGGACGAGGCGGACGAGGCGGCCCGCCCGGTCGCCCCGGTCGTCTGGACACCGTGCCCGGACACCGATCCGGTCCTCGGCAGCATGCTCAAGGGCCTGGACTGCGGATCGGTACAGGTGCCGCTCGACTACGCCAGGCCCAACGGCACGAAGATCAGCCTGGCGCTCACCCGGGCCAGGCACACCGTGGCCGACAGCGACTACCGCGGCGTCGTGATCCTCAACCGCGGCCAGTGGCCCGGCGGTATCGGCCGCGACCTGCCCACCCGTTACGCGCAGGGCACCACCGGGCTGGCCAAGGACGTCGGCGCGGCCTACGACTGGATCGGCTTCGACCCGCGCGGAGTCGGGGCCAGCGAGCCGTCGGTGGTCTGCGACAACTCCTACGTCTACCCGGGCCACGCGCAGCCCTCGCCGGTGCCGGCCACACCCGCCGCCGAGCAGGAGTGGGTGGACCGGGCCCGCGCGTACGCCAAGAGCTGCGGGGACCGCTACGGCGACACGCTGAACCACCTGACCACCAAGGACGCGGCCCGGGACCTGGACCGGATGCGCATCGCGCTGGGCCAGGAGAAGATCACCTACTTCGGCACCGACTGGGGCACCTATCTCGGTTCCGTCTACGCGACGATGTACCCGAGCCGGGTGAACCGGATGGTGCTCGACAGCGTGGTCAAGCCCAGCGGCACCTGGTACCAGAACAACCTCGACAAGAACTCGCTGTCGGAGCGGAACGCGAAGACGTTCTTCGCGTGGGTGGCCAAGTACGACTCGGTCTACCACCTGGGGACCACCGCGGCCGCCGTAGAGGCGAAGTACTACGAGGCCCGGGACGAGCTCACCGCGGCGCCGGTCGACGGCAGGATCGGCCCCGCCGAGTGGGCCGACGTCTTCGAGCCCGTCGTCTACCGCAGCTGGACCTGGCTCTCGCGGGCCCAGATCCTGTCGGACTTCGTGGTGCGCGACGACGCCACGTCGCTGCGCGGCAACTACTCCGACCCCGCCTTCCCGCACCAGAACCGGCACGCGATGACCAACGCGGTCCAGTGCACGGACGCCGCGCAGCCGACCGACTGGAGCCGGTGGAGCACCGACCACGCGCGCCAGTACGCCGCCGGTGACCGCTTCCTGACCTGGACCAACGCCTGGTACAACGCGCCGTGCGCGTTCTGGCCGGCGAAGGCGCAGACGCGGCCGGCCGTCGGCAACTCCTCGGTGAACGTCCTGCTGGTGCAGCCGGAGTTCGACACGGCCCACGGCACCGCGGGCGCGGTGGAGACGCACCGGCTCTTCCCCAACTCGCGCCTCGTCCTTGAGCAGGGCGGCCACAACGTCGGTGCGGCGCTGTCGGCCAACAACAACCCCTGCCTCAACACCTACGTCGGTGACTTCCTCCGCAACGGCAAGCGTCCGGCATCCATCGCCGGTGTCGACGCCACCTGCGGGGCTTCGGCGGACCCGGTTCCGCCCACCCCGGCCACCTGACCGGAGAACTCCGAAGGGGGTGGTCCGTGCCTCGGCACGGGCCACCCCCTTCGGCATGTCAGGCCGCCGCCAGCTCCGTCAGCCGGTGCACCAGCTCATTGGGCGAGGGCATGGCGAGCACCTCGCGGCGCAGCCCGTCCGCGCGCTCCCGCACCTCGTCGTCGCCGAGCAGCCGGACCAGCGCGGCGCGCACCGCCGGTCCCGTCGCCTCGCCCGGCTTCATGGCGAGACCCGCCCCCGACCGCTCCAGGCACCGCACCTTCAGGGGGACGTCGAAGGCCCGGCTGACGAGCAGTTGGGGCACACCGTGGCGCAGCGCGCAGCCGAACGACCAGGTTCCCCCGTGATGCACGACGGCCGCGCAGGTGGGCAGCACCTCGGACAGCGGCACCGAGTCGACCAGGCGGGTGTTGGCGGGGACCTCCCGCAGCCCCTCCTGGGACTGCCCCGGCAGTGCGAGGACCAGCTCGATGGGCAGATCGGCCACCGAGTCGAGGATCTCCTGAATGCGTTCGACGGGCAGCAGTTGGCGCACCGGGCCGTCGTTCACGGAGTCGCCGAAGGTCATCAGCACCCGCGGGTCCTGGGGCGGCTCGGAGATCCACTGCGGCATCCGCGCCGGCCCGTTGTACGGCACGAACTGCATGGGCAGCGTGGTGGGGCGCGGGTCGGGACGGAACGCCTCGGGCAGCGGGTCGATGGTGAACTGCCCGTTGACGAGCTCCTCGGAGAACTCCAGGCCGAACCGGTCGGTCCAGCCCTCCAGCCAGTCGCGCAGCCGGTCGGTGCGGGCGTGCGGCGGCTGCTCGGCCCGCGCGTGCAGGAAGTCCTCCCGCATCCGGGTGTAGACATCGACGGAGTAGAGCACGCGTGCGTGCGCGGCTCCCACCGCCTGTGCGGCGATCGCGCCGGCGAAGGCCTTCGCACCCCACAGCACCAGATCGGGCCGCCACTCCCGTGCGAAGCCGACCAGGTCCTCCATCATCGAGTCGTTGGACCGCTTGGCCTGCGGCAGCACCAGATCGTCGAAGACGCGGTTCACCTGCTCCCAGCTCAACCGCTCGCGGTCCGGCCCGAGTTGGAACAGGGGGTCGAGCCCCTCCTGCGGCGCACCTCCCGCACGCGGGGCGGCCTTGCGCCGGTCGCGCTCCTCGCGCACCTCCCGGCTCTCACCGGGGCCGACGGGCAGCCCCGTGAGCCCCGCTCCGGTGACGGAGTCCATCAGGTCCGGCCACGCCGCCACGCACACCTCGTGGCCGGCGGTCTGCAACGACCAGGCGAGCGGGACCATGTTGAACAGGTGGGTCTTGAAAGGGAACGGCACGATGAGAACCCGCACGGCGGATCTCCTTCGGGTCAGGAGTGGGGGCGACGAGCCGCAGCACCCCGGGGTGCTCCGGCTGTTCCCATCCTGCTCACGCGCCCGTGACGGATCTTCTCCAGACGTGCCGCGTCGAACTCGTCGCGGCGGTCACCAGACAGGTCACCAGCGCGACCACGAGCGCCGTCGGCACCGCCCCGGCCAGATCGCACAGGGCGCCCAGGACGAGGATGGAGAGCGCGACGCCGGACGGCATGAGCGTGGCCCGCAGCGTCACCACCGAGGAGAGCTCCGCCGCCGAGGCGCGTGCCAGCAGCTGGTTGTTGAAGTGCACGTACGCCAGCTCGAACAGGACGAGGAACAGCGCGTACGAGGCCAGGGTCGCCATGGTGCGCCCGGCCAGCAGTGCGGCCAGCAGCGGTGGCATGGGTGCCAGCGCCCACACCGCCGAGGGCACCCGCGCGAGATAGCGCTGGGCGGGCAGCGCGGCGATCGATCCGGCAAATATGGCCACCGAGGAGACCGCCACGAAAAGGCCGACCAGCCGGGCGCCGCCGTGCAGCACCGACAGCGGGATCACGGTGACAGCGACGGTGTGGAACCCCTGCCAGAACGCGACCAGAAGGAACCGTGCGAACAGCCGGCGCAGCGCCGGGTCGTCGACGCGCAACCGCGTCCCGGCCGCCGCCCCGGCGCCGTCCGCGTCGGCCTCCTCCCGTGGCGCGGTGGGCGACGCGGGCAACGCGGGCAACGCCCATGCGACCAGCGCGGACAGCGCCAGGGTCGCGGCGTTCACGGCGATCTGCCCGCGCAGTGGCAGTACCGCGGCGGCCGGGCCCGCCAGCGCCGCGCCCAGGCTCAGACCGGTCAACTTGGCTATTTCGGCGATGGTGTTGGCGCGCTCCAGGCGCTCGGGCGGGACCGTCCCGCGCAGCACCACCGACGTGGCGGAGCGGGTGACCGTTTCGCAGAACCCGCGGACCACGACCAGACACGTGGCGACCGTGGCCAGGGCGGCGCCCGGGGCGGCGAGCGCCGCCACCGTCAGGACCAGGCTCGCCGCCTCCGCGCCCCGCACGAGTCGTTCGGGGGGCCGCCGGGCGAGCAGCCGGTTCAGGGGAGCGGCCAGGAGCAGCGCCGGCAGCCACGGAGCGCTCAGGACCGCGCCGGCCAGCAGCCCCGACCCGGTGGCCTCGCCGACCCGGGTGGACAGACTCACCAGAAGCAGGAAACTCCCGCCCGCATTGATGAAGAGCAGCAAGGGAGTGTAATTCGCCGAACGGTGCTTCACGAGAAAACTCGCGGGAAAGTAGTTCATCTCTGACTCCTCCAAGGAGGAGAGAGTCGCAGGGATGAACAGGTATTGGCGAACACGCTTCGTGGCTATCTTGAACGGATGACAGAAAATACCGGGAAAAGCCAGTGCATTGCCATCGTCGACGCCTATGCGGCCGTCGGGGAACTCGTTCGTAAATTCCGTGACCGCGGATGTTCGGTCGTGCGGGTACAAAGTACCCGAGAGGTGCCGTTCGTGTATCGCTCGGCCGCGTTCGCCCCCGACGATTTCATCGACAACATCGTGCACGACGGCGATCTCGACGCCACCCTGGCCGCGGTGGCGGCGCACGCGCCGACCGCCGTAGTCGCCGGCGGCGAGGTGGGCGTCGAATTCGCGGACCTGCTGGCCGAACGGCTCGGCCTTCCGGGCAACGGCACCGCCCTGAGCGCGGCGCGCCGGGACAAGCACACCATGATCGAGACGGTGCGGGCGGCAGGCCTGCTCGCCGCCCGCCAGCTACGGGTGTCCGACGTGGCCGAACTGACCGACTGGCACCGCGAACTCGGCGGTCGCGTCGTCGTCAAACCCCCGCGCAGTTCGGGCGGCCAGGGCATCCACTTCTGCGACACCCCCGAGCAGTCCGCCGCCGCCTACCGCTCGCTGAACCGCGCCCCCGACGTCTTCTCGCAGGCCAACAGGGGAGCCGTCGCCCAGGAGTACCTCCCCGGCACGGAGTACATGGTCGACACCGTCAGCCGCGACGGCCGCCACCACCTGTGCGACATCTGGCGCACCGCCCGGGTCAGTGCCAACGGGATCGTCGACCTGTGCGACGCCCTCACCCTGATCGACTCCTCCAGCCGGGAGACCGATCCGCTGCGGGCCTACGCCTTCCGGGTCCTGGACGCGCTCGGCATCCGGCACGGCCCCGCCCACGTGGAGATCCGGCTCACCCCCGCGGGGCCGAGCCTGGTCGAGGTCGGCGCCCGGATCGCCGGCGGCGGCATCCCGGCGGCCACCTCCGTCGCGGCGGGGGAGTCGCAGCTGGAGTGGACGGTCGACGCGTACCTGGACCCGGAGCGGTTCCACGCGCGGGCCGGTACGCCCTACGAGGTGCGCAGGTTCTGCGCGATCGTCGGGATGATCTCCCCGGTGCGCGGGGTGCTCGGCGGGTACCGGGGCATCGAGGAGATCGAGCGCCTGGAGGCCTTCCACACACTGGCCACCCTGGTGAAGCCGGGGCAGGAGATCGTGCCGACGGTCGACGACCTCAGCTATCCGGTCCTCGTGACGCTGGTGCACGAGCTCGAGGAGGTCGTGCACCGCGACCTCAACACCATCCGGCACCTCGACGGAGCCGCGTTCTACGCCCTCGACTCCGCCCCGGCCGCCTGACCGCACCGTTCGACCGCTGCCGCGCCGCGGTCGAACGTCACCGCGCGGCGGCCCCCGACACGGCCCCCGCCCCGGCCGCCACCGACCGCGCCGCCAGCGGCACCCGGTAGACGAAGCTGACCGCGGTGCGCGGCTCGGCCGCGGTCGTGTTGGGGGCCGACCGGTGCAGCACCAGGCCGTCGAACATCACGGCCGAACCCGCCTCCAGGGGCACGGCGACCGGCGCGTGCGAGCGCGGCAGGTCCGCGTCCGCCACATGGGGTTCCCGCGCGTCGCGCAACGGGCCCTGCCCCGGCTCCCGTTCGCGGTCGCCGGCGTGCGGCAGCAGCCCGCCCAGGTGCGAGCAGGGCAGGAACTCCAGGCAGCCGTTGCGGGTGGTGGCCGCCTCCAGAGCGATCCACACCGTCACGATCCCGTGCCGCGCCGGATCGAAAGCGGGCGGCGCGAACGCCATGTCCTGGTGCCAGGGCTTCGCCGAGCCGACCACCGGCGGCTTGGCCCACAGGAAGGAATTGAGGAACGTCCCCGAGGCGCCTGCCGCCGCCGCGACCGGGCCCCGCGCGAGGCCCAGGGACTCCTGCAACGCCTCGAACTCCGGGACGTGCCGGTGGATGCGGTTGGCCGAGCGCAGCACACCCGTCAGCGGCGCCTCGTCCTGCTGCCAGGCCGCCCAGCCGCCGATCCCGGCGGCCTCCAGGACGAAGTCCTCGTCCGAGGCGGTGCGTCCCTCGGCCAGCTCCTCGAGCCGGCGCACCGCCCGCCGCAGTCCCGCCAGGCTCTCGCCGTCCGCGAGCCCCGGCAGCCGCACGAACCCCCGCCGCTCCAGCTCGCCCGCGTCGAAGTCAATCATTTCGCCTCCATTTTCTCGACGGCTCGCGCCGTGAATGCCTTTCCCTCTATCGCTCATTCCCGGTGTTCAAGGGAAGCCGGAAACGGCCGTTGCTCCCGCTTCCCGACCCTGCGTATCGTGCCGTCCGGCGAAAGGAGGAAAAATGAGCGACGGCACTTTCATGGAGACCCGTGACGCCGACGAGGAGACCAGCAAGTGGTAATCCTCTGACTGCGAACCCGCCGCCCGTACGGAATTCGATTCCGTACGGGCGGCATTCGTCCCGAGAGGGGTTGAGATGGTAGGAAACCGCGCTGTGCAGGTCACCGACATACCCGCGGACATGTTGGTGATCGACGAATCCACCGACGACCGCTATTGGGCGTCCGTGGAACGTGTCCTGTCCCTGGCCGAGCAGAAGGGACGGGCGCCCGGGGGCGTGCCGCTGCTCGTGTCCGTCAGCACCGCCCATCCCGAGTGGCCCGTACGGGCCGGCGCCGTACGGCTGTTGGCCGAGCGGCACGCCGGAGACCCGGACGCCGACACGGCGGTCGCCGCCGCGACGCACGACACCGTCGACTGGGTCGCCTTCACGGCGCTCAAGGTGATCACCGAGCACCGCATCGCCGCGGCCGTCCCCGACCTCATCCGGATCTCGGGCTGGCCCAGCAACTTCACCCGCCCCCAGTGGGCCCGCAAGCCCGTCGGCTGCGGCGCCGCCCTCACCAAGCGCGCCCTCATCGCCGTCTTCGGCTCCCGCGACCCCGTCGAACTGCGCCGCCTGGAGGACGAGTACTTCTCCGACATGCGCGCCCGCGTCGAGGCCGCCCGCAAGCGGCCCCGCCGCAACACCGATGTCGTCCTGGTCCCCGGCGGACCGGCCATCATCGGCGCGGACGCGAAGCCCGACGCCTTCCGCATGGCCCAGGACGACAGCACGCTGCGCGCCGAGGACGTGCCCGGGTTCCTCATCGACCGCACCACCGTGACCAACGCGCGCTACCGCGAATTCCTCGAAGAGGCGGGCGACAGCGGCGAGTTCGACCACCCCGACCAGCCGGACGAGCGCTCGCACCGCCCCGTGCACGGCCACGACGCCCGCTTCAACGCGCCCGACCACCCGGTCGTCGGCCTCGACTGGTACGACGCGTACGCCTTCGCGAAATGGGCCGGCGGCGCACTGCCCAGCGAGGTGCAGTGGGAGAAGGCGGCCCGCGGAGTGGACGGGCGCCGCTACCCCTGGGGCGACGACTGGGACCCCGACCGCGTCAACTACGTCGAGCGGTCCTTCGCCCACGAGGTCGACGACCTCGACTCCCTGGAAGCACTGCTGGTGACGATCACTCCGGGGGAGCACCCGCCCCACCCGGTGCTGCCCGCCGACGCGCTGCCGCAGGGCGCCAGCCCGTACGGCGCGCTGCAGATGTCGGGCAACGTCTGGGAGCTGACCCGGACCAACTTCTACACCGGCGAGGACATGGACCCCTTCTTCAAGGGCCGCCACCCGCTGGACTTCATGAACCGCAAGGACGCCTTCCACGTGCTGCGCGGCGGCACCTGGACCTCGCCGCCGACCTGCCTCACCACCTTCTACCGCGGCAAGGACCTCATCACCGACCGGCACAACGAGATCGGATTCCGCTGCGTGTACGAGACGAGCCTGTGATGCGACTGACCTCGCTCGGCCACGCCGCCGTCCTCGTCGAGACGGGCCAGGAGCGCATCCTGTTCGACCCGTGGCTCACCCAGCGGCTCGACCGGTTCTGGGAACACCACCCGCCGCTGCCGGACGACCTGGTGCGCGCCGTGCTGGACGAGGGCGTGGACTACGTGGTCCTGAGCCACCACCACTTCGACCACCACCACTTCCCCTCGCTGCTGCGGCTCGTGGACGGCGCGGACGTGGACTTCGACGACAGCCCCCGCCAGAGCCCCGGTGTCACCTGCGTCTACCCGGCAGGACCCGTGCCGCCGCGGCTGACCGCCTCCGGCCTGGGACACCAGGCGATCGCCTGGACGCTGCGCCGCCTCGGCTTCGAGCGGCTGCACCCGGTCACCCCCGGCGACACCCTCACCCTGGGCGGGGCACGCCTTCGCACCTTTCCCTCGGCCGTCTCCTTCCCCGAGATGAGCGTGCTCGTCGAGACGGACGACGCCGCCGTCATGCTGTGCGGGGACGCGCTGCTGCACGAGCGGACGGTGGAAGCCTTCAGCCGGGACGACGCCCCGCGCCTCGACGCCGTCCTCGTGCCCGCGCACAGCGTCTCGCCGCCCGGCGTCCTCACCGAACGCCGCCCGCTGACCGATCCGGACACCGTGCGGGCCCGCGCCCTCGCCACCTTCGACCGGTACGTCGAGGCGCTCCCCGCGACCGTGACCATCCCGTCCTCCTTCGGCTGGCGGGTACGCGGCGAAGGGGCGCGGGACTACGACTGGTGCAACCGCACCATGTTCCCCTTCACCCCCGTCGAGGCCCGGCACCGCCTGGAAGAACGGGGCCGCGACGCACTGCTGTGGGGCCCCGGCCAGGTGCTGGAGATCGCCGACGGCAAGGCGGCCCTCGTCGACGGACCCATGGGACCCGACGCCTACGACTTCGACGAGGTCTACGCGCAGGTGACCCTCGACGCGGACACCCCCGTCCCGCCGTTCGACGCCACCGTCGACACGTGGGGACGACAGACCCGCACCGCCGAGGAACTGCTGCGCGATCTGCTGGACCGCGTCGTCGCCACCGACTACTGGTACCGCGCGCTGGACGACGGCGCCGGACGCCACGTCATCTCCCTCGCCGAGGACGGGGACGGAGACGAGGACGGCGCCGGCGAGACGTCCTATCTGCTCGACCCCGTGACCGACCGCGTCACCCGCCTCGGCGCAGGACCCGCCCGCCGCCACCTCACCGGCGCGGAGAGCTGGACGGAGATCGCGGCGAGCACCCTGGAGGCCATGCTCACCGGCGAGTTGCTGTTCGGGAGCTCCTTCGGGCTGTGGGCCAGCAACGGGCTCCTGCTGTCGGCGGTCTTCCACCACCCGTCCTTCTACACGCGCCACGTGGAGCGCGCGCTGCGGGAGGCGACCACCCCGTGAGCGAACCGGTCGTCTTCCACCACACCAGCCGCTGCCTGCGCGACAACCCCCTCGGCGATCCGCACCGCCGCCGCGTCGAGGTGCATCTGCCGCCCGGCTACGACGGCGTACGCCGCTTCCCCGTCATCTACTGGCTGCCCGGCTTCGGCGCCCACCCCGGCCTCACGCACCGCCCGCTCTCCTTCGGCGGGTCCGTCGCGGACCGCCTGCGCCGGGCGATGACGGACGGCCAGGTGCCGCCCGCCCTGCTCGTGGTCCCCGACGGCACCACCGCGTACGGCGGTTCGCAGTACATCGACTCCGCCGCGTCCGGCCGCTACGCCGAGCACCTGGCCGAGGTCGTCACGGAGGTCGACCGCCGCTTCCGTACCCTGCCCGAGGCCGCCTGGCGGGCCGTCGGGGGCAAGTCCAGCGGCGGCTACGGCGCCCTCGTTGCGGGCATGACCTCAACCCTGTTCGGCGCGGTCGTCGCCTGCTCGCCCGACGCCGGCTTCGAGCACTGCTACCTGCCGCTGCTGCCCGGCACCCTCGACACCGTCCGGGCCGCGGGCGGCGTCGACGCCCTGCTCGCCCGGCGCGACAGCGGCCCGCACGACGTGCCCTTCATGGTCGCCATGAGCATCATCGCGATGGGCGTGTGCTACGCCGACACCCCCGGCACCACACCGGCGGACGCCCTGCCGTGCGACCCGGACACGGGCCGCTTCCGCGACGACGTCTGGCAGCGATGGCTCACCCACGACCCCGTCCGCACAGCCCCGGCCCACGCCGAACGGCTGCGCGCACTGGGCCTGTTGCACCTCGGCGTGGGGGAGCGCGACGACTACGGCATGCACTGGGGCGCCCGGGCCTTGCACGCCACCCTCGACGCCCACGCCGTCCCCCACACCTACCGGGAGCACGAGGGCGGGCACCACGGCATCGAGCACGTCTTCGCGGACGCCCTGTCGGGACTGCGACACGTGTGGGACCGACAGGAGAGTGCCGCATGTGCGGGATAGCGGGCTTCGTCAGCCTCGACGGACGACGCGACCGGGCCTGGCTCGACGCGCTGGGCCGCACCATGACCACGGCCATGGCGCACCGCGGCGAAGGAGCCTGCGCCCCCTACGTGTCGGACTGCGGCACCGTCATGCTCTGCGCGACCCGCCTGGCCGTCCGGGACCGCACCGACGCGGGCGACCAGCCGATGCGGGACCCGTCGGGCCGCGTGACGCTCGTCCACAACGGCGAGGTGTACGGCTCCCGTTCACCACGGCCGCCGCTGTGGCCGCGCCGCACCACCTGCGACACCGAGTACGCGCTCCAGGAGATCTGCCGGGAACCCGATCCCGGCGCCGCCCTGCGCCCGCTGTCCGGCATGTTCGCCCTCGCCTGGCACGACGCCGCCGCCGGCCGGGTCGTGCTCGCCCGCGACCACTTCGGCGTCAAACCGCTCGTCTACGCCTTCACCCACGGCGGCCTGCTCTTCGCCTCGGAGGCGGGGGTGCTGCTGCGCACCGGCCTCGTCACCCCCGAGGTCGACCGGCGGGAGTTCGTCCTGCGCTCCTGGATCCGGATGGACGCGGCCGACGACCACACCTGGCTGCGCGGCGTCAGATCCCTGCAGCCCGCCGAGTACCTCGTCGTCGACCCGCCCCGAACCGAGGTCCGGCGGTACTGGCAGCCGGGAGCGGTCGACGACCCCGTCGAACCGGAGGAGATCCGGGCCGCCTTCGACCACGCGATCGCCGAACGGGCCGTATCCGACGTCCCGCGCGCCGCCGTGCTCAGCGGCGGCGTCGACAGCACCGCCGCCGTGGCCGCCCTGACCGCCCGCGGCGTCCCCCTCGACGGCTACGTCCTGCGCTACCAGGACGGCATCGGGGGATCGGGCGACGACGTGACGCACGCGACGGAGGTCGCCGACCGGCTCGGCGTCCCGCTGACCGTCTGCGACCTGGACAGCCACACCGCGGCCGAGCTCGTCCCGGTGCTGCCCACCCGCCTCATGCGCCCCCTGCTGCACGGCGCGGAACTCGCCATGCACCACCTCTACGGAACCATCGCCGCCGACGGCAACGTGGTCGTCTACTCCGGGCACGGCGCCGACGAACTGTGGGGCTACCAGGCCGGCCGCTACTTCCCCGTCGTCGACCCCTACGCACCCACGTACATCCACGGCCGCCACTACCTGACGCACCGGCTCCACGCCGACGAACGGCCCGTGTGGGCCCGGCTCACGAGCTGGCTGGCCCAGGAACTCGACGTCGACATGGGCGGTGTGACGGACCAGGTGTGGGAACGCACCATGGACGAGTACCGCAACCTGAAGACCGCCTCCCCGCTCAAACGCGGCCGCCACCACCTCCTGCGCCGCTTCCTCGTCTACGTCAACGACATGGTCGACGCCACCTCGTCGACGTTCACGCTGGAGGACCGGCCCGTCTTCCAGGACGTGGCCCTCGCCGAACTCGCCTTCCGCTGCCCCGAACACCTCAAGGACACCGGCGAAGGCGGCAGCCACAAGGCACTGTTGAAGAGCGCCCTCGCCGACCTGCTGCCCGCGTCGGTGCGCGAGCGCGGCAAGCAGGGCTTCCCCTCGCCCACCGACCCCGACTACCTCAAACGGCTGGCCGCGCTCGCCGACGGACTCGGCACCCCCTTCGGCGTGCCGTCGCTCCCGGCCGATCTGCGCGCCGAACTCGGCGTCGGTGAATGGATGTTCCTCGCGTCCGCCTCCGCCTGGCTCGATCACCTGGCGGACCTCAGAACCGAACCCAGGAGTCACGGTGAGCACTACCCCCGCCCCCAGGTGGAACTGGCACGCCCTGGACAGCGCGGACCGGCTTGACCCGGTTCCCCCCACGCTCGACGAACACCGCGCCCAGGACGGCTGCAACTTCGTCGTGTGGCGGCCCACCGCGCTGCCTGCCGGATGCGACACCAGCACCGGCACCCTGCGCCGCGAAGCACCTCCCGGCCGCGTCGAGGCCGCGGGACGGACACCGTGGAGCGACGCCAACCCCGCCTGCTACCGCACCGAGATCAGCGGCGCGGGACGACGGCTGCGCCTGAAGCAGTTCCTGTACGACTGGGCCTTCCCCGCGGTGGACCAGCCCTGCCTGTGGGGCAGCGACACCCGGGCCGTGCCGATCGACGAGCGGCACGTCGTGTGGCTGGGCACCGACTACCTCGGACACCGGGCCGCGAGCGCCCGCCTGGCCAGGACCACGGTCGAACTGTCCGTCCTGGAGGGCGAGTTCGGCGACGACGAGCTCGTCGCCCTCTACGCGGCGCTGCGCCCCGCCGTCCCCGAGGCCCTGCCCCGCGTGCTCGCCACCCCGTTCGCCGACCTCAGTTACTGGGCACGGCACCGGGCCGCCCCGGTCGCGGTCCCCACCGGCGTCTTCGCCTTCCAGCGCCGCGGGCGCGTCCCCGAAGGCGACTGGGTGCCCACCGGCGAGGTCGAGGACTTCCTCCGTCACCGGGGACTGCCCGCCGCCGTCGCCGAGTTCCGTGCCGAGAGCGCCGCGCTCTTCGGCGACGGCGACACGGTCCGGGAAACCGACGTCGTCTACACCTCGCCCGCCGGCGGCGAACTGCGCCTGACGGCACAGCGTCCCGGCGGCGGCCGCCTCGCCCTTCCTCCCGTACGCGACAAGCACCCCGCCCTCGACGAGGTGTACGACCTCGAAGGACGACCGGTCCATCTCGGCTACGTCAGCGCCGAGTTCGGCGCCTGCGACGCCTGGTGGCGGCACCCGGAAGGACACGAACTCAGACTGCTGTCCAGCGCGGGCCGGGACCTGGGCAGGGACGCCTTCGTACGCCTGCTCACCGCCCTGGACGCCGGGCTGCGCCCCGCCCGCGACCGCGGGCAGCCGGGATGAGCCACACCGCCGACCGGCTCGACTTCCGCAGCGACACCCGCACCCTGCCCGACGCGCGCATGCGCGAGGCCATGGCGCGCGCCGAGGTCGGCGACGACGTCTACGGTGACGACCCCACGGTCGCGCTCCTGGAGGAACGCGCCGCGCGCCTCCTGGGCGTCGAGGCGGCACTGCTGACGCCCACCACCACGATGGCGAACCTGCTCGGCCCGCTCGCCGTCGCGGGACCGGCAGGAACGGCCCCGCCGCGGGTCGTCGTCGGCGCCGACACCCACATGGCGTTCCTCGAAGGCGACGGGCTGCGCCGCTTCGGCGCGGTCGACCTGGTGCCGGTGGCCCAGCGCGCGGACGGACTGCCCGACCCCGACCGCCTCGAAGCCCTGCTCGCCCGGCCCCACCCGTCGCCCACCGTCGTCTGCGTGGAGAACACCTGCATGCTGCGCGCGGGCAACGCCCTGGACGCCGCCGCGACGCGCGCCGTCGCCGCCCTCGTCCACCGCCACGGAGCCCGACTCCACCTGGACGGCGCCCGCCTGGCCAACGCGGCGACGGCCCTCGACACGAGCTGCGCCGCGCTCGCCGCACCCGCCGACAGCGTGGCGTTCTCCCTGTCCAAGGGGCTCGGCGCACCCATCGGCGGCATCCTGGGCGCGACCCGCGCCACCATCGACACCGCCAGGCAACTGCGCACCTGGCTGGGCGGCTCCCTGCACCAGGCAGGCGTGGTCGCCGCGGCCGCTCTGGTCGCGCTGGAGCGCCGCGCGGACCTCGACCGCGACCACCGGCACGCCGCCACGCTCGCCGCCGACATGGCCGCCGTGCCCGGAGTGCGACTGCTGCGCGCCGCACGGCCCACCAACATGGTCATGGCGCGGGTGTCCGGCATGGACGCGGCCACCTGTGCCGGGCAGTTGGCCCGGCACGGCGTCCGCGTGCTCCCGCTGCCGAACGGACACGTCCGCTTCGCCGTGCACCGTGAACACGACATGATCTCGGTGACCCGGGCCGTCGCCGCCCTGGCCGCCGTCGCGGCGGCGCACGACGACGCCGGCCACCGAGCGAACCCGCACGACCTGGAGGAGACATGACGAAGATGCCGCCGCGCGAGCTCGCGGAGCGACTGCGCGACACCCGGGCCCGCCTGGAGAACGACGTCGACCTGTGGGCCGCCACCTCAAGCGCACAGGGCGACGCCTACATGATTCCGCTGTCCTTCCTGTGGGACGGCTCCGCGCTCGTCGTCTCGACCCCGCGGACCTCCGTCACCGGCCGCAACCTCCTCGCCGACAGCCGGGTACGCATCGGCGTGGGACCCACGAGGGACGTCGTCCTCATCGACGGCGACGCCCGGCCGGTGGACGTCGCCGAGCTCGGTGCGAAGACCGCCGACGCCTTCGCCGCCAAGACCGGCTTCGATCCGCGGGAGGAGACCGACGCGCCGTACCAGTACTTCCGCATCGTGCCCCGCCGCATCCAGGCATGGCGCGAGTCGAACGAACTGGCCGGACGCACCCTCATGCGGGACGGCGTCTGGCTCGGCTGACCGGCCCGCCCCCGCCCGCGGCGGGCGGGGTCCAGTCGTTCTTGACCAGGGCTGCAGGGCGCTTTGCCAGGCTCGAAAGGTACGGCGTCTGTCAATTCTGGAGGGGCGAATATGGGAGCCATGGAGGTTCCGGTCCTGATCGTGGGCGGCGGCGGATGCGGTCTGTCCGCGTCGGTCTTCCTGTCGGACCAGGGGGTCGACCATCTGCTGGTGGAACGGCATCCCGACACATCGAGGATTCCGAAGGCGCACTACCTCAACCAGCGCTCGATGGAGATCTTCCGGCAGCACGGCGTGGCCGACGACATCTACGCGGAGGCGGCGCCCCTGGAGCTCTTCGGCAAGGTGCGCTGGCAGACCACGCTCACCGGCGAAGGCCCCCTGGACCGGCGGCTGATCCACGAGATGGACGCCTTCGGCGGCGGCACACTGCGCGACAGCTACCAGGCCGTCTCCCCGGTGCTGCCGGCGAAGCTGCCCCAGATGTGGCTGGAGCCGCTCCTGCGGCGCCACGCGCAGGAGCGCAACCCGGGGCGGATCCTCTTCCACCACGAGGTCATGGACTTCTCCGACGAGGGCGACCACGTCAGCGTACGGATGCGGGACCTCGGCAGCGGGGAGGTGACCACCGTCAAGGCGCAGTACCTCATCGGGGCCGACGCGGGACGGATGGTCGGCCCGGCGGTCGGCATCCGGATGGAGGGGCCGCCCGGTCTGGTCAACACCACCACCGCGTACTTCTCCGCCGACCTCTCGCCGTGGTGGGAGGAAGGCACCCTCATCACGCACTACTTGAACCCGGACGACCCCGACCTCTCCAGCAACCTCATCGAGATGGGGCCCAGTTGGGGCAAGGCGAGCCAGCAGTGGGGCCTGCACTTCGCCCCGGGCCCGCCCGGACGCTGGGACGCCGAGACCGTCGTCCCCCGCATCCGCGAACTGCTGGGCCTGCCCGACCTGGAGATGACCGTCCACAAGGTCACCGACTGGGTCGTGCACGCGCATCTCGCCGACCGCTACCGCGTCGGACGCGTGCTGATCGCCGGTGACGCCGCGCACAAGCAGCCGCCCGCCGTCGGCCTCGGCCTCAACACCGGGATCCAGGACGCCCACAACCTCGCCTGGAAGCTCCGCGCGGTCGTCTCCGGGCTCGCCCCCGACACCCTGCTCGACACCTACGAGGGCGAACGCAGGCCCGTCGGGCGGGAGAACGTCGACTGGGCGACCTCGGCCGCGGAACACCACCAGGCGCTCATGGACGCCATCGGCGTCGGCCACAACGTCCCCGCGGGCCGCCGTCGCCGGCGCATGGAGACACTCCTCGGTCCCTCGCCGATGGGCGACACCGCGCGCGCCCGCGCCCTGGAGATGTTCCACACCCATCGCGGCGGCTGTCAGGCGCTCGACATGGAGGTCGGGTTCGCCTACGAGGCGGGCGCGGTCGTCGGCGACGGCACCCCGCGGCCCGAGCGGGTCCCGATGCGCAACGAGCACCGGCCCACGACGCGTCCCGGACACCGCCTGCCGCACGCCTGGATCAGCCGGGACGGCGAGCGTCTCTCCACCCAGGACCTCACGGGCAGGACCGGCTTCACGCTCCTCACGGGACCGGACGGCGGGCCCTGGTGCGAGGCGGCGTCGCGGGTCGCGGAGAAGTTCTCCGTCCCGCTGCGCACCGCGGTCATCGGTCCGGGAGCCGAGTACGCCGACGACGAGGGCGGCTGGGCGGCCGTCCGGCAGATCACCGACGCCGGCGCCCTGCTCATCCGCCCCGACCAGCACGTGGCCTGGCGCAGCACCGGCGCCGCGCCGGGCGGCGACGGCGTCGAGGAGCTGACGGACGTCTTCACCGAGCTGCTGGACCGCTGAGTCCACCGCGCCCACCACGAGAAGTGGGCGGGGGGGCCCCGGGGGCCCGGCCCGGCACGGGGGGGGGGCGGGGCCGCCCGGGGGGGCCGGCCCCACCCCCGGCCCCCCGCCGCGCCCCGGGGGGGGGG
>NZ_JBTYHB010000059.1:0-32968 GCF_054871485.1 Streptomyces sp. UC4497
GCCCCCAAACCCCCCGGCCCCCCCCCCCCCCCCCGCCCCCCCCCCCCGGCCCCCCCCCCCCCCCCCGGGGCCCCCGGGGGGCCCCCCCCCCCCCCCCCCCCCCCCGGCGCCCCCCCCCCCCCCCCGCGGCGGGCGGGCGGCGGGGGGGGGGGGCCCCCCCCCCCCCCCCGCCCACGGCCGTTTCCGTACCTCCGGGCGCCCCGCTCAGGGCTCCCGGGTGACACCGCCGCGTGTAGTGCGTCCGATGGACTCCGGACGGGCGACACGGCGATGCCCAGCCGTCCGGCTTGTCTTTTTTGCGACATTCGGTCGATGCGATGTGTACGACGGAACGCAACGAGGCGTACGGGGACGGCCGCATGCGTGGCCGCGGCGGTCGCCGCGCTCCTCGCCTCCGGAACCGGCCCGGCGTCCGCGGACGACGGCCCCGGCATCGGACGGCTCTCGGCCCGCGCCGACCGGCTGATGCGGGAGGCGTCGAACGCCGTCGCGGCGCACGAGAGGGCGCGGGACGCCGTGCGCGAGGGCGAGCGCCGGCTCGCCGACGTCGCCCGGCGGCAGGCCGCGGAGCAGCGCCGGCTCGACGCGCTCAGGGCCACCCTCGGCCGCCAGGCGCGCAGCGAGTACCAAGGGGCCTCCGGCCTCGGCACGATGCTGCCGCTGCTCACCTCGTCCTCCCCGCAGCGGGCCCTCGACGCAGGCGTCCGTGCGAGCCGCGGCGACCGCGCCGCCCGGCAGCTCACCGACCGCGTCACCGAGTCCCGGGACCGGGTCGCCGACCGGCGGGCCGAGTCCGCGCGCCTGGTGAAGGGGCTCAAGGCGCAGGAGAAGCGCCGGTCGGCCGCCCGCGACGACATCGAGGCGAAACTGGCGAAGGCCGAGGCGGAGGTGCGGCGGGCCCGTGCGCGGGTGCTGGCGGCCGGGCCGATGCCGACGGGTGGCGGGAACTGCGCGCGCGGCGACGTGGGCGGGCACGAGCGGGCCGGCAAGGGGCGGACGGGGCGGACCTGGGTGAAGCCGGTGAGCCCCGCGCCGCTGTCGGCGGGCTTCGGCTCGGGCGGCCGCCTGTGGTCGCACACGCACACCGGGCAGGACTTCGCCGTGCCCGTCGGGACGCCGGTGCGGGCGGTCGGCGCGGGGACCGTGGAGTACGTCGGCTGCGGCGACGGCTTCGGCAACCAGGTGGTCCTCCGGCACGCCGACGGCTACTACACGCAGTACGCGCACCTGTCGCGGATCGGCGTGAAGGCCGGCTCCCGCCTCGACGCGGGCGAGGTCCTCGGCCTCTCCGGCGCGACCGGCAACGTCAGCGGCCCGCATCTGCACTTCGAGGTGCGGGTCACGCCGCAGTTCGGCTCGGGCATCGACCCGCTGCCGTGGCTGCGGGCGCGAGGGCTGAACCTGTGACGGTGGGCTCCCTCACGGCGGGATCCCCGACCGTACGGGCCCCTGACGGTGGGTCAACCCCCGGGCCAACCGGGGCAGTAATGGCGCAGTAACGGCCTCTTCCTAGGTTTCGGGCACCCCCGTACCTTCCCCGAGGAGTGCCCGATGCCCCTGCCCCGACCGCCCAGGCGCAGACGCGCCGCATGGGCGGCGGCGTCGCTGACCGCGGCCGCCGCACTGCTGACCGGCGCGATACCCGCCGTCGCCGATCCCGCCCCCGCCGCGTCGGCCAAGGTCGACTCCGCTCTGGAGAAGGCCGTCTCCAAGGGCGACGACGCCACCTTCTACGTCGTCCTCAAGGACAAGGCCGACCTTGCAGCGGCCAAGAAGCAGCGCACCCACGCGAAGGCCGCCACGGCCGCGTACAAGGCGCTGAAGGGCAATGCCGCCGACAGCCAGAAGTCGCTCACCGCGTTCCTCGACAAGGAGAAGGTCGGGCACCGGGACTTCTGGATCGCCAACGCCGTCAAGGTGACGGGCGACCAGGACCTGGTGAACGAACTCGCCAAGCGCTCCGACGTCAAGGAGATCGTCAAGTCGCGGACGTACAAGCTCGACGACATCGAGACGTCCGACGCGAAGGTCACCGGCTCGCGCACCACCGCTGACGGTGACACCGTCAGTGACACCACCCCCGACTGGGGCGTCTCCGACATCAAGGCCGACCAGGTCTGGGACCAGTACAAGGACCGCGGCGAGGGCATCGTCGTCGCCAGCGTCGACTCCGGTGTGGAGCGCGAGCACCCGGATCTCGTCGCCAACTACCGCGGCAACAACGGCGACGGCACGTTCACGGACGACTACAACTTCTACGACGCGACCGGCACCTGCGCCACCAGCAGCACGCCGTGCGACGACAACGGCCACGGCACCCACACCATGGGCACGATCGCCGGCAAGAACGGCATCGGTGTCGCGCCGAACGCGAAGTGGATGGCCGCCAAGGCCTGCGCGGGATCGCGGGGCGAGTGCCTCGACGAGGACACGCTCGCCGCAGGACAGTGGATCCTCGCGCCGACCGACCACAACGGGCAGAACCCGCGCCCGGACCTCGCCCCGAACATCGTCAACAACTCGTGGGGCGGCGGCGTCACGACGTTCTACAAGGACATCGTCGAGGCGTGGAACTCCGCGGGCATCTTCGAGGCGTTCGCCGCCGGTAACGACGGCAACGGCACGACCTGCTCCACCACCCGCGCGCCCGGCGCGCAGGACACGTCCTACGGAGTCGGCGCCTACGACTCCTCCGGCACGATCGCCGACTTCTCCGGCTTCGGCCCCTCCCCGGTCGACGGTTCGGCCAAGCCGAACATCTCGGGGCCGGGCGTCGACATCACCTCGGCGTGGCCCGGCGCCTCGTACAACACCATCAGCGGTACGTCGATGGCGACGCCGCACGTCGCCGGCGCGGTGGCCCTGCTGTGGTCGGCCGCACCGTCGCTGATCAGCAACATCGACGAGACGCGCAGGCTCCTCGACGAGGGCGCCCGCGACGTGGACGACACGCACTGCGGCGGCACCGCGGGCATGAACAACGTCTGGGGCGAGGGCAAGCTCGACATCCTCGCCTCCGTCGCCGAGGCCCCGCGCGACGCCGTCCACGTCACCGGAAAGATCACCGACAAGGACACGGGCGCGGCCCTGGCCGGCATCACCGTCAAGGCCACCGGAGCCGACGGCGAGCACAAGGTGACCACGGGCCCCCAGGGCACGTACAAGCTGGCGCTGGTCCCGGGCACGTACGACTTCACGGTCGACGAGTACGGCTACGCGGCCAGGACGCTCTCCGGCGTCGAGCTGACCGCCGACCACCCGCTGACCCAGGACATCGCGCTCGCCGCCCTCCCGCGGCACGCCGTCACCGGCACCGTCCTCGATGTCACCGGCAAGCCGCTGGCCAAGGCGACCGTCGAGGTCCCGGGCACCCCGGTCGACCCCGTCACCTCCGGCTCCGACGGCTCGTTCACGCTGCCGAAGGTCGCCGAGGGCACGTACACGCTGTCCGTGACGCCCGCCGAGCCCCTCCTGTGCAACGGCGCGTACACGGCCGAGCTGAAGATCGACGGCGACGAGACCCGCACCGTCCGGCTCCCGAACCGCACCGACAACTCGGGCAATTCCTGCGCCCCGGCCGCCTACTCCTGGATCCCCGGCTCCACCAAGGTCGCCCTGAGCGGTGACGAGGACGCCAAGACGGTCTCGCTGCCCTTCCCGGTCTCCTTCTACGGCGTGAAGTACACCAGCGCCGCGGTCACCACCAACGGCCTGGTCAACTTCCTCTCGCCGCGCATCGGTGACTACGAGAACGAGGCGCTGCCGACCGAGACCCAGCCGAACGGCATCGTCGCCCCGCTGTGGGACGACTTCACCCTCGACAAGAAGTCCAGCGTGCAGACGGCCACCACAGGCACCACCGGCAGCCGCAAGTTCGCGGTCGTCTGGAACAACGTCCTGTTCGCCGACGGCGTCAGCGACCGCGCCACCTTCGAGGCCGTCTTCGACGAGGCCACCGGCGCGATCACCTTCCAGTACCAGTCCGTTCCGGGCAACGGTTCGTCGGCCACGGCCGGCATCGAGAACCAGGCCGGTACCGACGCCCTTCAGTACTCGTACAACCAGGCCGTCCTGAAGGCCGGTTCGGCGATCCGCATCGCGCAGGGAGCCAAGTGATGAGCCACGTCATGAGAACCACCACCTCCCGGCGGGCACTGACGCTCGCCTCCGCCCTGGTCGCGGCGGGTCTGACGCTGACGGCGGCGCCGCTCGCGCAGGCCGACGGCTTCTCGACCGAGGCGTCCACCCTCAGCGCCACCGAGGCGAAGACCCTCGCCGACCACATGAACGTCGACGTGTACGGGGACAAGTACGCGGCGAAGGAGGACACCTCCGCCGACGACTCGGCCACGGACGGCTCCTCCACCGACGCCAGCACCCCGGTCACCTTCACCAACAAGTCCACGCTGGAAGGCGCCCGCGGTGTCGCCGCGACCGCCCCGGCCGGCTCCGACGGCAGCTACTTCACCGTGCACAGCCTGGGCAACGTCCAGCTGCACAAGGCCGACGGCACCACCGCCTGGGCGCGCACCAACGCCTCGTACTACACGGACTGGCAGGTCAAGCCGCTGCAGCCGTGGCGGACCGAGCCGTACCCGGCGCGCGTCGTGATGGGCTACAACGCCGTCGCCCCGTACACGCCCAACTCGGACCAGGGGTACGACACCGCCGACCTGACCGGTGACGGCACGAAGGACATCGTCTTCTCGGCGGCCGTCGGCATGACGCCCACGCCCCGGCCGTTCACCTCGCCCGGCTCCTCGCTGTCCACCGGCACCTTCGTGACGGTCCTCGACGGCAAGACCGGCAAAACGGTCTGGTCGAAGCTGTACTCGTACGCCACCAACGTCAAGGTCGTCGACGGCACGCTGCTCATCGGCAACTCGCCGCGTCTGAACTCGAACGCGCCCGCGACGGAGACGGCCACCCTCACCGGGATCCGCTTCTCGTACGCCGACGGGAAGCTGACCCCGTCGTCGACGTGGACGTACGACACCAAGTCGACCGCCGACGTGAACTGGGGCGCCCTGGAGTCCGTCGGTGGCGGCAAGGTCGCCGCGGTCTGGGACCTGCGCAAGACCGGCACGAACGCGGCCCGCGGCCGCACCCTCGTCCTGGACGCGGCCGACGGTTCGGTCACGTGGCAGACGGACAGCGCTCTTTACGGCCGTCAGCTGCGCCTCGACGCCTCCCGCGACCGGATCGTCGCCCTGGAACAGGCGGACACCTCCGACGCGGTGCAGTACGAGATCGCCGCGTACGACCTGGCCGACGGCAAGCGCACCACGCTCGACACCCGCGTCAACGCCCTGCCCACCGCGCTGACCGTCGGTGACGCCGCCACGGGCGGCGGCAGCGAGATCGCGGTCAGCGAGTCGACGTACACGCCGTATCTCTACGTGAACGCCAGCACGGTCCGGGTCCTGGACGGCTCGGACGGCTCGACGGTCAAGTGGACGTACACCACCAAGCGTTCGGCCGACAACGGGGGCGACGGCGCCAGCACGTGGGACCTCGTCACCAAGGGCGGTGCGCTCTACGCCGCCGCGCAGGACGACCAGGACCTGGGCAACGCGCTGAACGTCGGCGGTCAGCGCTACGGCTCGCTGACCGCGTTCACCAGCGGCGGCAAGGTCAAGTGGCGCCGGCACGGCCTGGACGCGTCGCCGATGTACCAGCAGCTGTACTCCTCCGACGGCGGCGACTACGTCCGCGTCGTCGACCAGGGACAGAACATCCGCGACTACAGCCTGGGCAACGGCGGCCAGAAGCGCCTGACGCCGCTGCAAGGCGACCTCAACTACGGGCAGGCCGCCGACTTCGACGGCGACGGCAAGAAGGACGTCGTCGTCGGCGGCTCCTCGCACGGCGTGTGGGCCTACTCCGGTACGTCGCTGGTCAAGGGCGAGCCGAAGAAGCTGTGGCAGGCCACCGTCCCCGGCGAGGTGCACAACATCGCGACCGGTGACGTGAACGGCGACGGCACGCCCGACGTCGCCGTGGCCGCCGACAGCGCCACCGCGGTGCTCGACGGGAGGACCGGCAAGGTCCTGACGACGATCGACGGCAAGGGCGCGTACGTCCGCACGGTCACCGTCGCCGACGTGAACGACGACGGCAAGGACGAGATCATCGTCCCCACCGACGCCCTGCGTGTGTACGACGCGAGCGGTACGCAACTGTGGTCGTACTCCGCGCCGTCGAGCGCGGGCGACGTGGTCTTCTCCGACACGGTGGTCTCCGGCGGACAGGTGTACACGCAGTACAGCAGCCTGAACGCGCTCGACCGCTCGGACGCCTCCGTCAACGGTGTCGCCCTCGACGGCAAGGGCACCGTGCGCTGGACCGCCGACCCGAAGGCCCCGAGCCAGGCGATCGACGGCAAGCTGCACGGCGCGGTCCTGGTCAACGGCGTCTTCGCCTCGCCGAAGATCCCGTACGCGGACGGCCACGCGGTCGTCTACACGTGGATCGTCAAGGCCGACCCGACGGTGGCCGGCGACCTCTCCACCGCGTCGCCGCGCGTCGTGACCGAGATCCGGGACGGGCGCACCGGTGAGCTGGTCCATCAGTTCCTCGGCGGCAGCCCGTGGTCGCACGGCAACTACTTCATCGACGGCCAGGGCGACCCGCTCTACCAGATCAGCTTCGGCACGTTCAGGGGCTTCCCCGGCGCCGGCAAGGACGACACACGCTCCTCGGTGATCACGTCGCTGCGCTCGGCCGGGTTCATCAACGGTCCGGGCGGCCGACGCCTGCTCGTCGGTGGCACCGAGAGCGGTCTGGCGGCGTTCGACCCGTCGGTCCTGACCTCGGGTGACTCGTTCCAGTCCGGCATCGGCGGTACCTCGCTGATGGGCGGCCGCAACTACGTCGCCGCCGACCTCGACGGCGACGGCAGCGACGAGATGGTCTCGCTCAACTTCGACCACCTCGGCAACAACCGGATGGCTGAGCAGCTGGGCGGCGGCGTCCTCTCCATCGACAACGGCATCCACCAGATGTCGACGTACAAGCTGTCCTGACCCGCCGGTCCTGATCCACCGGTCCTGACCCCTCGGTCAGCACCTGGACCCCCTGGGCGCACACCCAGGGGGTCCTCGGCGTGCTCGGTTACGCTGTCGCCCTCATGGATGCAGCACACACGGACGACGGCACCGACTCCGGCGTCCCGCTGCTCCGTCTGCACCTTTTCGACGGTTTCAGGGCGACTCGTGACGGCGGCCCCGCGCCAGCCGAACGCTGGTCGCGGCCCAGCGCCCGGACCCTGGTGAAGCTCCTCGCCGTCGTCCCGGGACACCGCCTCCACCGCGAGCAGGCCATGGACATCTGCTGGCCCGACGCCGACCCCGGGGCCGCGGCGGGCAGCCTGCGCGTCGCCCTGCACGCCGCCCGGCACGCCCTGGAACCCGAACTCGCCCCGCGCGCCGCGTCGTCGTACCTCCTGTCCGACGGCGGCATGCTCCTCCTCGACCCGGCGACCGTGTGGATCGACGCCGACGCGGCGGAGACGGCGGCCCAGGCGGCGCTCGCCGCTGGGGGAGCGGCGGTGGCCGAACTGGCCGACGCCCTCGCCCTGTTCACCGGCGAACTGCTCCCCGAGGACCGGTACGTGGACTGGGCCGAGGAGCGCCGCACGCGGCTCGCGCTGCTGCGGGAGCGGCTGCTGCTCGCCCTCGCCGAGGCACACCTCGCGGCGGGCTCGGCGACGGACGCGGCGGCCGTGGCCCAGCAGGTCCTCGCCACCAGCCCCGCCGAGGAGCTGGCCCACCGCGTCCTCATCGACGCCTCCCTGCGCCAGGGCCTGCGGCGGCGCGCGCTGCACCAGTACCACGCCTGCCGCGCGGCGCTCGATGCCGAACTGGGCGTGCGCCCCGGGCCCGAGACGGAGCAGCTGCACCAGGCTGCCCTCGCGGCGGCGCCCGCGCCTGTGCCGATCACGACAACGTTGCCGTCCCCGCTGCGAGCCGCACCCGCCACCCCGCTGCACGGCCGCGACGCGGTGCTCGACCGGCTGCTCGCTACGGAGGGGCCGCCGGTCACGCTGCTCACCGGCGAGGCGGGCGTCGGCAAGACGCGCCTGGTGGGCGAGGTGGCGCGGCGGGCCGCGGCGTCCGGCACGGCCGTGCTGTGGGGCGGCGGTCAGGACGCGGAGGGGCACACGCCGTACGGGGCGTTCGCGGAGGCGCTCGACGGGTGGCTGGCCGAGCACGACGCGGCGGAGCGGGCCCGGGTCGGCGCGGAGTACCCCGAACTGGCCGTGTTCCTCCCGTCCTTGGGCCAGATCCGCACATCCGGCGAACGCAGCCCCGAGGAGGAACGCGACCGGCTGTTCCGGGCGAGCGCCGCGCTCCTCGGTGACCTGGCCGCCGCCCGTCCTGTGCTCGCGGTCCTCGACGACCTGCACGCAGCCGACACCGGCTCGTACCAGCTCATGAGCCACCTGGCCCGCCGCGCGGCCGACCGCGGGATCCGGCTGCGCTTCCTGGTGACGTACCGCGAGGAGGAACTCCCCGAGGACGACGCCCGGCGCGCCATTCTGAGCTTCCTGGTACGCCAACGGCTGGCCGTACGCGAGGAGTTGGGGCTGCTCGACCGGGAGGCGTGTCTCGCGGTGGCGCGCGACGCGGCGCCGCGTCCCGGGCAGGAGCAGCGGGTGTGGGAACTCTCCCTCGGCAACCCGCTGTTCGCCCTCGAACTCGCCCGTGGCCCGGCCGAGGGCCCGGCGGGGGCAGGGGCGCCCCAGGGCGTGCGGGAGCTGGTGGCGGACCGGCTCGTGCGGCTCGACCCCGACGCGCGGCGCCTGGTCGAGGCGCTGTCCGTGGCCGGGGGAGAGGCGGCCCTGTCCGAACTCCTCGACGTCGCCGAACGGGGCCTGCGCCCGCCGGTGACCGGGGCCGCGGCCGCCGACGGCGTCGAGCGGGCCATCGCGGCCACGCTGGTGGAGGAGCGGCAGGTCGTGGTGGCCGGGCGGCCCGAACCGGGACTCGCCTTCCGGCACCCGCTGGTCCGCCTCACCTGTTACGAGCGGCTGACCGCGGTCCGGCGCAGGCAGCTGCACGGCGCGTTCGCGCGGGCCGTCCTCGCCCGCCGCCCCGACGCCGTCGACGCGCTCGCCTCGCACTTCGCCCGCGCCGACGACCCGCGCGCCGCCGAGTACCTGCGCCGCGCCGCCGAACGCGCCGCCGCCCTCTACGCCAACGACACCGCCGACCGCTACTACCGCGACCTCGTCGCCCGCCTCGACGTCGACGCGGCCCGCGCCCGCCTGGCCCACAGCCAAGTCCTCGCCAGAATGGGCCACTTCGGGGAAGCGGCCGAGGCGTTGCGGCAGGCTCTCGCCGAGTTCGTCCGACGCGGCGCCCACGACGACGCGGTGCTCACGGCGGCCCGCCTCGCCGAGTCCCTCGTACGCACCGGCGCCCTCGACGCCGCCGCCGACGCGCTCCGCGCCCACCCGGCCGCCCCGGAAACCGCCCCCGAACCCCTCGCCGTGCACCACCTGTCCCACGCCATGCTGCACGGCGTCCGGGGCAGTTACGACGACGGTCACGCCGCCGCCCGCCGGGCCCTGGACGCCGCGCGCCAGGTCCCAGGACCGCACGGCCAGGGCCTGCTCGCCCGCTCCTACGCCCTCCAGGCCACCAACCTGGGCCTCTCGGGCCGGCTCACCGAGGCCCGCGAGGCCGGCGACCGGGCGCTCGCCCCGGCCGAGGCGTACGGCGACCCGACGCTGCTCGGCACGGTCCTGTCCACCCTGCGGGAGAACGCGCGCCGCCACGGCCGGCTGCGCGAGGCGGTGGCGAGCGGCGAACGCGCCCTCGACCTCGCCGACCGCTCGGGAAACCCGACGGCGGCCTCCTTCGAACGCCTCAACCTGGCCGAACTCCACCTCCTACTCGAGGAGTTCGACGAGGCCACCGCCCTCGCCGAGGCATCCGTGGCGCTCGCGGAGGGCGACGGCGCCTGGTGCCTGCCGTACGCGCTCGCGACGCTGGCGCTGGTCCGGCTCCGTACGGGAGACACGTCGGCGGCCGCGGAGCTCCTGGACCGCGCCGCCCCCGCCGCCGACCACCTGGGCGACCGCCAGGCACGCCACGAGGTGAGCGCCGCCCGCGCCGAACTCGCCCTGCGCACCGGCCACCCCGAAGCCGCCCTCCGCGCGCTGGCCGACTGCCCCGACGCCGCGCCGTCCCTGACGGCCTGGGCCCAACTCCACGCGGGCCGCCCCCGACTGGCCCTGGAACTCGCGTCAGCGGAGGCCACCCGCGCCGCACAAACCGGCGAACGCCTCGCGGAGATAGAAGCCCACCTGGCCCACGCGGCAGCCCTGTCCCACCTCTCCGCCCCCGCCCAGGCCACCCGCACCTTGACCCACGCAACCCACCTCTCCCAAGCCCTCCCCTACCCAGCAGGCCTCCGCAGAGCCCAAGAGGTCCACGCCCTGCTCACCGGCAAATCAAGCCTCTGCGGCGATTGAGCAGCGGGGCGCCGACCGGTCGAACGGTTGGCCCTCACGGGTGGGTGCTCCGCGAACCCCGTGTCCGCCCCGCAGGCCCCACCGTTAGCCGGGCATGATCTCAACTCGTCGCGCCCTCAGCGCCGTCCTCCTCGCCGTCGGAGCCGCGGCGGCCGCCACCCCCGCGGCCCACGCCGTCGAACCCATCTCCCCCACCGGAACCGTTGACTCGCTGACCGCGATGGCGATCCCGGAGGACCAGCAGGCACAGCTCCCCAGCACCGCGGAACAGCTCTCCGGGCTCAACGGGCTCAACCACCTGAACGAACTGCACCAGGCCACCGACCTCGTGGCCCCGGTCACGGGCCTGCTCCCGGCGATCCAGTAGTCAATAGCGCGAGAGCGCAAGCCAAAAGGCGGTGGACCGGAACCCGGTCCACCGCCTTTGTCGTGCCTGGCGTACGGAACACCGTACGGAGAGGGGCGGTCGCGCGTATCGGCGACCGCCCCTCAGCCCGTTCAGTGGTTCGCGACACCGTTCCCGGCGAGAACCGGGATGTCGCTCAGGATGTGCGAGAGCGGCTCGTCACCCTTGGCCTGGGTGGAGTTCTCGGTGCACTGCTGGTTCTGCGGCGCCGACAGGACCGGGATGTCCTGGACCGCGACCGGCACGAGGCCGACGAGGGAGCCGACGTTGGCCTTGGCCGGCAGGCCGATGCAGGGCTTGTTCAGGGAGCCCTGGACGAGGCCGAGCTGCGGGCTCATGTCACCGGCGGTGGCGGAGTTGCCGTACGTCTGCGACGAGCCGTTGCCGCTCGTGGACGTCGTGCCGCCGTCGTCGCCGATGGCGAGCGCCTGCGGGGCGGCCACGGCGGAGAGGCCGGCGACGGAGGCAGCGATCGTGGCGGCTGCGAAGAACTTCTTCATGGGGTGGTTCCCTTTCGATACGCGCGCTCCGGATGCGGAGCTACGTTTGGTCAACTGGATTGCATTCCGGGCAGTTGCGGACCGAAACCCGTTCGGACCATTCCCGCGCGAGCCAATCGCAGGAAATTCGGCACTGTGCGCGACCTCCCGAACATCCGGACGCAGCGGATCAAAAGGCTCGTACAGCTACCTGAATTTCCGGCCTGCGCCGGAACAGCGGACCGGGCCGCCGGTGCGGCGGCCCGATTCACGCAACGGACCCTCAGTTGTTGCCGGTGCCGTTGCCGGACAGGACCGGGATGTCGTCCAGGACGTGCGACAGCGGCTCGTCGCCCTTGGCCTGGGTGGAGTTCTCGGTGCACTGCTGGTTCTGCGGCGCCGACAGGATCGGGATGTCCTGGACGGAGACCGGCACGACGCCGACGAGCGAACCGACGTTGGCCTTGGCCGGCAGGCCGATGCAGGGCTTGTTCAGGGAGCCCTGGATCAGCGCCATCTGCGGGCTCATGTTGCCGTACGTGGCGGAGTTGCCGTACGTCTGCGAGGCGTTGTTGCCGCTCTCGGACGTGGTCCCACCGTCGTTGCCGACAGCCAGGGCCTGCGGGGCGGCGGCGGCCGCGATACCGACGAGAGAAGCGGTGGCCGCCGCGGCAGCCATGGCCTTCTTCAGCATGAGGAAATTCCCCTTCTTATTTCCGTCTGGGAGCACTTGTATCAACTGCGTAGCTCGCCATCGGTTCCTCACGTTCACTCGGACGTGGGCCTGAGCGATTCCGATTACGGCCCGGGGTCGATGAAATGAAAATCTCGCCAGTGCGGGCCGCGTGGCGGGGGCACGGGTGATCGATCGGGTTTCGATGCCTGTCCGAACGGGTGGATATGCGGAACCATTTCCGCTCTTCGCAGTTGCGCTCAGTGCAGTAACCGGTGCCCGTCAGAAAAGGAAACAGAACCATGCTCAAGAAGGCCATGGCCGCCGCAGCGGTCGCCGTCTCCGTCGTCGGCGTCTCCGCCGCGGCCGCCCCGCAGGCGCTCGCCATCGGCGACGACCAGGGCACGACCTCGACCAGCGGCAACGGCTCGTCGCAGAGCTACGGCAACTCCGCCACCGAGGGCGACATGAGCCCGCAGCTCGGCCTCGTTCAGGGCTCCCTGAACAAGCCCTGCGTCGGTCTGCCCATCAAGGGCAACGTCGGCTCCCTCGTCGGCGTCGTCCCGGTCTCCGTCCAGGACATCCCGATCCTGTCGGCCCCGCAGAACCAGCAGTGCACCGAGAACTCCACCCAGGCCAAGGGCGACGAGCCGCTGTCGCACGTCCTGGACGACATCCCGGTCCTGTCCGGCAACGGTGTGCACAACGGCTGATCGGCCGAACGCACACACGGCTCGGGCCGCCGGCTTTCCTCATTCGCCGGCGGCCCGAGCTCTGTCATGGGGCGCCGGGCCGGAGGAGTCACGGGGCGCCCGGGTCGGGGGCCGCCCTCCCAACGGCTTGGAGCCGACGGCTGACAGGAAGGCGGCGCGGCCGATCTCATGACGGCCCCCAGTGGACCACCGGCCCCTCGCCCCGCGAGAACCGGTTCACCCGTTCGCTGACGACGTCACCCCAAAGGGGCCGCCACGACGGCCAGTCACCCGTTCGGAGCCGCAACCCCTTGTACGGCCGTCCCGTTGCACCACGTGCCAGGCACCCGCGCTGGCCGAACAGAACGACCTCCAAGGAGCATGCTTCATGTCGCGTACCGCGAAGGCAGTCGTCTTTTCCGCAATGGCCGCCGCCGCCATGGCCGGCTCGGCCGGCGTCGCTGCCGCCGACTCCGGCGCGCAGGGCGCTGCCACCAACTCCCCCGGCGTGATCTCGGGCAACAACGTGCAGGTTCCCGTGCACGTGCCGGTCAACGCCTGCGGCAACACCGTCGACGTCATCGGCCTGCTGAACCCGACGTTCGGCAACACCTGCGTCAACGACTGACGGGCCCAGCCCGACTCTTCCGCAGCCGCCCCTCCCCGAGGGGCGGCTGCTCCGTTGTGCGGCCGTTTCGGGTGAGCGGCTCCTTCGGGTTTCGGCGCAATGACGCACACCCCGAGGTCGGGACGCTCGTTGAACAGGCAGAAGCGAATTTTCCAAACCGACGACGCGAGTCGTCGAGGGAAGGCATAAACAATGAAGGTTCTGAAGACCGCTGCCGTTGTCGCCGGATCGATGGCGATTGTCGGTGCCGCCGCTCCGGCATTTGCCTCGGACCTCACTCCGATGAGCCTGAACGGCGCGGTGAACACGATCACCAGCCAGCCGACGCTGGATGTCGCGCCGGTGGACAGCAACCTGCTCGACCCGAAGAACGACGGGGGCGCCGTCAGCACCGTCAAGGGCGCCGTCGACGGGCTGAACGAGAGCGGCTCCGGCTCCGGCGCCGGCAGCATGCTCGGCGGTCTCCCCGTCGGTCAGTAGGTCCGTACGTCAGGTTCGTACGTCGAGCCATTCGTCGAAGGCTGGTTCGGGATTCAGAGGTCCCGGGTCAGCCTTCGGTATTTCCTCCGCGGAATGCGTTCCGCCAAACGTGTGAACCGTGGCCGGTGCGCCGACCGTGCCTGGCTAGGCTTCTTCGATGACTTCAACTGTGAGCAGTGGCCCCGCATTTCGAGCAGCCGATCTGGGAACTCTGGCGGTCATCGCCTGGAGTGGAGAACACCCCGACGGGAAGGGCGACATTCCCTTTCTCCTCGCCTACTCCATGGGTGATTCCCCGGCAGGACCCGAGGCCGCCGAAGCGGCGGTGCGCGGCCTCCTGGAGACCAACGGACTGACGGTGGGCACCACCGTCCACGACGCGTCGGGCCGCCCCAGCTTCCCCGTGTCCCTGCTGGTCGAGGCCGGCCAGGCCGTCGTCACCATGCCGCTCCTGAACGCCCAGTGCCCCGTGCCGCCCGAGTGGCTGGCGGCGGCGGAGGCCCGCAAGAGCGCGTACTTCCTGTTCACCACGCGTGTGTGGCCCACCGCGACGCCGGGATCCCCGGTCACGGAGAAGGAGTTGGAGGAGTTCGCGGGCGACGAGGAGACCCTCATGGCCGCCGCGCACTGCCTGCTGCCCATCCGGCGCGTGCGCGCGTGACCACCGCCCCTGTCGCGCACCGACCGGTCAACCGGCACCGCAGCAACGGTAGTTCGGGAGCGGACTCCCGCGTCGGGGGCGCAACGACGCTCGCCTGGCTCCTCGTCGTCACGGGCGCCGCCGGGGTGCTCGCGTCGTGGGTCATCACCATCGACAAGTTCAAGCTCCTCGAGGACCCGAACTTCACGCCCGGGTGCAGCCTGAACCCGGTGGTCTCCTGCGGCAACATCATGAAGAGCGAGCAGGCGGCCGCGTTCGGTTTCCCCAATCCGCTGCTCGGGCTCGTCGCCTACGGGATCGTGGCCGGCGTCGGCGTGAGTCTGCTGACCGGGGCCCGCTTTCCCCGCTGGTACTGGCTGACCTTCAATGCGGGCGCGCTGTTCGGCGTCGGGTTCGTGACCTGGCTCCAGTTCCAGTCGCTGTACCGGATCAACTCGCTGTGCCTGTGGTGCTGCCTGGCCTGGGCGGCCACCATCGCCCTGTTCTGGCACCTGGTCGCGGTCAACGTCAGCAGCGGCTTCCTCCCGGCGTCCCGGAGCGCCCGGGCCTTCTTCACGGACTTCCCCTGGGTGCCGACCGCCGCCCACATCGGCGTCGTCGGCGTGCTGATCCTGACCCGCTGGTGGGATTTCTGGATGAGCTGACGGACACGCCCCCCGATGGCTCAATTGTCACGATTTGGTGCGGGGTGGCGGTGTGATTGACGCGTCATATTCCCTCACCTCTCTAGGGAGCAACGATGCGTCTTCGCACCTTCGCGGCCGCGGCCGTGCTGGCCGGGACCGCTGTTATGGGATCCGCTGCCATGGCCTCCGCGATGGACGGCCCCGACGGCGCCAGCGCCACCGGTGTGGCCCAGAACAGCCCCGGCGTGCTGTCCGGGAACGTCATCCAGGTTCCGATCGATGTCCCGATCAACGCCTGTGGCAACTCGCTCAACCTGATCGCCGCGCTCAACCCGGCGGCGGGCAACGTCTGCGCCAACGGCTAGTCACCTGGCTCGCGCTCGGACGGACAGCGCCCGGAACGGCTTCGGCCGTTTCCGGGCGCTGTTGCTGTCACCGGCCTTTGTCGCCGGCTCTTGTCACCGGCCCGGGCCGCCGCTCAGGGGCCGTCTCCCGGCGGTGCGCTGCGCAGGTCCACGATGACCAGCCGGTCGCGGCCGGCGGCGCGATAGGGCGCGACGCGTACGTCGCGTCGCCCACCGCCCGTTCGAGCCCGTCGAAGAGCAGGTCCCGCGACAGCGGCCACAGCACGGCCCCCGGGACGCCCGCGACACCCACGAGTTCGTCCGGTGTGACGTCGTCGTCCGTATCCATTCAGCGCCCCCGCCGCGTTCTGGGCAACGTCGCGATTCTCGCGGCGCCCATTGCCTTCATAGCCGTCGTCACCGGGCTCCGTGAGGGCGCGACCGAAGGCGAAGGCGCCCGGGCCGACCCGGTAGTGGCCCTCGGCGCGCTCCAGCCAGCCTTCGTGCGCGAGCGTGCGCAGCCCCGCGAGGCGGACATGGTCCGGCTCGTGGCGGCCGGCCTCTCGAACCGGGAGATCGCGAACCGCCGGGGCGTCAGCCCGAGCACGGTCAAGAGCGCCCTCAGCGCCGTCTACACCAAGCTCGGCGCGGACAGCAGGGCGGCGGCCGTCGCGAAGGCATCCCGGCTCGGGCTGCTCACCGGCCCCCCCACCACCGCTTTCCGGCGGAAAGCCTGTCGCTCGATAGGGGGTGAGTGGGCCCGTCCGCCGTATCCGGAGGGCAGGGGCGGTCAGGACAAGATCACGGTGCTCCACGGCAGGAGGCACCGTGTTCCTGTCTCCCGGAGGTACTCGCCCGTGGTCATCGCCATTGTCGTCGCCGCGCTCGCCCTGATCGCGGGGATCGCGGCCAACCGATATCTGCGGCCGAGGCTGCTGACCGAGGACGACGACACCGGCATGGCCGTCAAGGACCTCGTCGGCCCCCTGCTCACCCTGACCGTCCTGCTGCTCGCCTTCGTCCTGGTCACCGCCAACGGCTCGTACGGAAAGGCGGAAGTGGCCGCGCGCGGCGAGGCGCGCGCCCTGGACCAGCTCGTGGAGACCGCCGAGTACGCGCCCGTGAAGCAGCGGTCGGCCGTCCAGGCCGACGCCGTCTGCTACGCCCGCGCCGTCCGCGAACAGGAGTGGCCCGCCATGGCCGACGGCAAGGGCTCGTCGGCGCCCAGCGTGTGGTCCACCGACCTGCGCCGCACCTTCCGTTCCCTGGAGGGCGAACCGGCCTTCGGCATGCTCGTCAGCGCCGACCACAAGCGTTCCGAGGAGCGCGAGGAGCGCCTCACCCAGGCGACCGCCAGCATCCCCGGCGCCATCCTCTGGTTCCTGCTGGCGGTGCTCGCGGTGACGGTGGTGGCCCTCGGCCTGTGCCTGCCGCGCAGGCACAACCGCGGTCAACTGGCCGCGCTCACCCTGGTGACCATGATGCTGACGGCGACGCTGTGCATCATCCGCGACGTCGACCGCCCCTTCGGCGGCATCATCGACGTACAGCCCACGGCCATCTCCGACGTGGAGAAGCAGGCGACCCGCGACTTCCTCGCCCACAGCGAGCTCTCGGACCTCCCGTGCGACAAGAAGGGCGACCGCGCGACGCAGTAGCCCCGGCACCGCTGTGCCGTCCGCCTGTACTCGGCAAAGTTCCTGGCCACCCGGTGCGGCGAGGAGGAGAGTGGAGGGCAACCACCGGTGGACGGCCTGTGGGAGGGTGATGGCCGAATCACCCTGGGAGGTGGGCAGGAATGGCCGGACTGCCGCACGAGGAGCAGTTGGCGGCGGCATTCGTCGACCTCGCCGACACGTTGGTGCAGGACTTCGACGTCATCAACTTCCTGCACATGCTGACCGAGCACTGCGTGCACCTGTTGGACGTGGCGGCCGCCGGCGTCCTGCTGGCCACGCCCAGCGGCCGGCTCGTGGACGCGGCCGCATCCGACGAGCGCACCCGCACGCTGGAGCTGGCCGGCGTCGAGTGGGACGAAGGTCCGTGCCAGGACTGCTACCGGACCAAGCGGCAGGTCGCCGACGTCGCGCTGGACACGAAGGCCGCGCGGGACCGGTGGCCGCGGTTCGCGCCGCGGGCCGTGGAGCTCGGCCACACCTCGGTCGTGGCCTGCCCGTTGCGCTTGCACGACCAGGTGATCGGGTCCCTGAACCTCTTCAGGGACAGCCCGCGTCCCCTGGGCGCCTCGCCGTTGCGGCTGGCGCAGGCGCTGGCCGACACGGCCACCATCGGCGTCCTGCAACAACGGGCGGTGAGTGAGCAGATGACGGTGACCGCGCAGTTGCAGGCGGCCCTGGACAGCCGCATCGTCATCGAGCAGGCCAAGGGCTATCTCGCGCACCGGCTCGGCACCGGTGTCGAGGACGCCTTCGCCCGTATGCGCGGCCACGCGCGCAGCAATCACCTGCGGCTCACCGAGGTCGCCCGGCACGTGCTGCGGGGCACGGCGGACCCGTCGCTGCTGCGACGGCAGGATCGATGAGAGGCCCCTGCGCCGACAGGGATCAGCGGACTGCCCTCCGGCGGGCCCGCACCTCGCCCGGAGGGGGGTGGCAGCGGTGACTCATCCGGTCATGACCGCCTACCTGCGTGCCCTCAGCTCGCACACCGGCCCGGGCATGGCGCCCCTGCCGCTGGAGGCCTTCGCCGACATGCTGGGCCTGGACGGTCTCGCCCTGCTGCTGTCGCCCACCGGCGGTCCGGCCCAGCTCGTGCAGGCCCACGGCGAGCGCACCGCCGCGCTGGAGGATCTTCAGCAGGTTCAGGGGCAGGGGCCCAGCCTGGATGCGGCCGGTCACGGCGCCCTGCTGCTGGTGCCCCGTGTCACCGAGTTCACCGACAGCCGGTGGCCGGGTCTTGCCGCCGCCGTCGAGGTGCTCGACGTGCACGCCGTGTTCTCCTTCCCCCTGCGCATCGGGGTCATCGGACTCGGCGCGCTCACCGGCCACCGCACCCGCCCCGGCCCCATGTCCACGGAGCAGCTGACGGACGCCTTCGGCCTGGCCGACATCCTGGCCCAGCTCGCGATCGCCACCGCCGTGCACGCGGACTTCACGTACGCCGCGCTGCTGGACGAGCCCGGTCTCTACTTCGCCGAGGTCCACCAGGCCACCGGGATGCTCGCCGCCCAGCTCGACGTCGACTGCGACCACGCCCTGATCCGGTTGCGCGGCCATGCCTTCAGCCACGACAGGACCCTCCTCGACGTCTCCCGTGACGTACTCGCCCGTCGTCTGCGCCTCGGCGGCAACGGGGACACGTCGAGCTGACCGGCCTCAAGTGTCCGGTGGTTCCTGCGCACAGAAGTCGTGGAAGGGGAGCAGATCACGCAGCACGCTGTGGGTGAGGGCGAGCCGGACGCAGCGGCTGGGGTTGGCCAGGGTGAGGCTGCCGCCGGCGTGATGGGCGGCCTCACGGACGCCGAGGAGCGTGAAGAAGCTGGCGTTGTCGCAGCGGGTCACCTCGGACAGGTCCATGATCAGGTGCCGGCTGCCCTCGCCCAGGACCTGGGACGTGAGTTCACAGAGCGCGGGGATGCTGCCGGTGTCGAGCTCCCCGGCCACGGCCAGGGTCATGAAGTGGCCGGGCGTGACGGGGGTCCGCTGCAGCGTCAGCCGCAGCCCTCCGCCCTGCTGGTCCGGTCGGGGCGGGGTGGTCGCTGCCATGACGCGCACCCGTCTTCGGAGTGACGCGAACGGTCGTCCCCGATGCCGTTGCTCACCGGGGACGAGACCTGCGTGGATGCCGGCGTACGACGTGCCCTCGGCGACTCCAACGTACGCCTGCACGCGTGTTGGTGACGGCTGGTCACGAAGCGTCATTCGTTCGTGGTGCCGAGGAGTCCTCGGTTGCCATCAGCGCGGTCCCGGTGAGACGGAGGGCGGGGTCGGCCGCCGCGTGCATCAGCCGGGCGGCCGTGTCTTCCTGGCTGTCCGACGGGACGACGAGCAGGTCCCAGCGCCCGGCTCCGTAGGAGAAGAGCCGGATCGTGTAGGGGTCGAGACCCGACGTGTACCACGCGGCCGACACCATGTGGCCCGTCACGGACAGGGTGCGCGGCTCCGTCGGCCAGCTGCCCCTGGGGGAGGCGATGCGGGTCACGCGCCCGCGGGTCGCCTCGAACACCTCGGTGAGCGCGGCCAGTTCGGTGGCCAGCTCGTCGGTGCGCGGCCACCAGGCCCCGCACACCGGTCCCGGCGGGAAGGTCGGCGGGCGCAGGGAGACCCGGGCGGGCGGGTGCACGACGGGATGCTCGGAACCGGTCCAACTGCGGTGGGCGATCAGTGCGTTCATGACGCACGCCCCTTTTCGGGCCGCGCCGTGGGGCCCGTGTCGTGGTGCGCCGGAAGCGACGTCGAGCGGAGTCGGCGTACGAGGAGCACCCGGTGGTCCCAGCGTACGACTCGGCCCGCGAGAGGCGGTCCGTGCCGGGTCGAGGCGTTGCCATCGGGCCAACCTCGGGAGTCCCGGCGGAGCCACACGCTGGGCATCGGCGCATCCCGCCTGACAGGAGCCGCGCGGCCGATGGCGCGAAGCGTGCCGTGGGGCGGTGTGATCCGCCGCCCTGTGTGCTTCGCTCGGCGCAAGCGGTCCGACACATCAGCCAGTCGGCATTCGACATCCGGCATTCGGCATCCGACATTCGGGATTTCGGTATGGGGAGGGGCCCCCGCATGTCCGAGCAGGTGCGACGCTCACCGGGAGCGCTGCTGCGGTCCTTCACCGACCGGCCGGGGCGCCGCGCCGCCCTGGCGGCCGTGTCCTGGCTGACCAGCCCGCTCTCGCCGGACGACTATCTCGGCCTGCTCGATCCCTTGTGGTCGGCGCGGCATCCCGCGGGCCGGGTCACCGGAGTACGGAGCGAGGGCCCGGGGGCGGCCACCCTGGCGATCCGGCCGGGCCGGGGCTGGAGCGGCCACCGGGCCGGGCAGTACCTTCCGGTCGGGGTCGAGATCGACGGCGTACGGCACTGGCGTACGTACTCGATCACCTCGCCGCCCGACGACGGGGCCGCCGAGATCACCGTCACCGTGAAAGCCCACCCCGACGGCCGGGTCTCTCCGCACCTGGTGCACAGGACAACTCCCGGCACGGTGCTCCGACTCGGCCCGGCACAAGGGGAGTTCGTGCTGCCGAGGCCGCTGCCGGAGCGGCTGCTGTTCGTGACGGCGGGCAGTGGCCTCACGCCCGTGATGGGGATGCTGCGCGCGCTCGCCCGCCGCGGGAGCGCCGCCCCGGACACCCTGCTCCTGCACAGCGCGCCGTCGCCGGCGGAGTGCCTCTTCCGTGCCGAACTGGCCGCTTTGGCAGCCCAGTTGCCGTGGCTGACGGTCCGGCTGACCCATACGCGTACGGACGGCCGGCTGACCGCCGAGCGGATCGCCGCGTCGTGTCCGGACTGGCGCCTGCGGGACACGTGGGTGTGCGGTCCTGCCGGGCTCCTGGACGCGGCGGAGCGGCAGTGGGACGCAGGGGGAGTGCGGCAACGGCTGCGGGTGGAGCGCTTCCGCCTGACCCCCGTGCTCCCGGTCGACGCCGATACGGTCGGCGGCCGGGTGCGCTTCGCGCGCAGCGACAGGTGGGCGGAGGCGGCGCCCGGTGTGCCGCTCCTCTCGGCCGGCGAATCGATGGGTGTGCCGATGCCCCACGGCTGCCGCCGCGGCCTCTGCTTCGGCTGCCTCGTCCCGATCGTCGAGGGGCGGGTGCGTGACCTGCGCACCGGTGAACTGCACGGCGAACCAAGTGAGTTGGTCCAGACCTGCGTCAACGGCGCCGCGGGCACGCTCGTCCTCGACCTGTGAGTACAGGTCCATGAGTGCACACCTGTGAGTACCCGACCGCTGCGACACCCGAGCCTTCGAGGAGACTCCCATGACAGCCGCCGTATTCAGCGATCCCGCGCCCGGGGAACCGGACGCCGACCTCACGGAACAACTGGGGCGTGAACTGGACGCGCTCCGCGCCGAGTTCATGGCGGCGCGCGGCGCCGACGACGCCCACTACATACGTACTGTCATCGCCGTGCAACGCGGCTGCGAGACCGGCGGCCGCCTCGCGCTCGCCGTCTCCCTCTTCCCACCCGCCTGGTTCACCGGCACCGCCCTGCTCGCCTTCGCCAAGACCCTGGAGAACATGGAGCTGGGCCACAACATCCTGCACGGACAGTGGGACTGGCTCGGTGACCCGGCGATCCACTCGACGACCTGGGAGTGGGACTTCGCCACCCCCGCCGACGCCTGGAAACGCACCCACAACCACCTGCACCACACGTACACCAATGTCGTCGGCCGTGACCGCGACCTCGGCTACACGGTCCTGCGCATGGCCCCCGATCAGCCCTGGCACCCGGGCCATCTCCTCCAGCCGCTGTTCACGGCCCTGCTCGCGCCCGTCTTCGAGTGGGGCATCGCCCTGTACGACCTGGAGGCGGACGAGGCGTTGGCGGGCCGCAAGAGCGTGCGCGCCTTCCTCGGGGACACCACCGCGATGCTCGGCAAGGCGGTTCGCCAGGCGGCCAAGGACTACGTCCTCTTCCCGCTCCTCGCCGGGCCCTCCGCGCTGCCCTGCCTCCTCGGCAATCTCACCGCCACCACCGCCCGCAACGTCTGGGCGCACACGGTCATCTTCTGCGGGCACTTCCCCAGCGACGTGCACACCTTCGCGTACACGGAGGAGCAGATGGAGGGGGAGAGCCGGGGCGAGTGGTATCTGCGCCAGATCCAGGGCTCGGCGAACATCGACGGCGGGCCGCTGCTGCACCTCCTCACCGGCAACCTCAGCCACCAGATCGAGCACCACCTCTTCCCCGACCTGCCCAGCAACCGCTACAGCGAGCTCGCTCCACGGGTCCGGAAGATCTGCGCCCGCTACGGACTCCCGTACGCCACCGGGCCGCTGTGGCGGCAGTACGCGTCGATGTGGGGCCGGGTGCTGCGGCACGCCCTGCCGACGGCACATCAAGGGGCGGAAAGTGAGAGCGAGGACCACCGCCGGGCCGAGTGACCGGACCGGCGGAGGTCGGAGTGCTGGGGGCCCGGGGCCGGGGGCCTGGAATGCGGCCGCTGTCGTCGGCGGCTGCGCCAACTGCCGTATGCACGCCAGTCCTGCCGACGGGGCGGCGGCACCGGTCACCCGGACGAGTCCGGGTACGCCGGATCCGGTAGGGCGTCCGGACGTGCGGGGCACCCCGGCCTCCTGCGGTGGACACGACGCGACCAGGCGTGGCCCGAAGGGGCCGCGGGCCCGGGCCACCGATCTGTGCGCCCTACCGATCAGTGTGACGGCCGCAGTACGCTCCGTTTGGCCGGCTGCCGGCCCCGACTCGGCGCGCATATGTCCCGGGCCCGCTGGAGTCGCGCATCGCCGACGAGGCGCGACTCCAGCCCCTGCCCTCCTGCGTGATCGCAGCGGGGAACTCCCGCGCCCCGCTGCCGCAGTTGGGCCCCGCGCGAGGAGCGGATGGGGGAGCCACTGCTCCTCGCGCCCGACGGCCGCCCCCGGTCGCTTGATCGGCGGCGGCCGTCCCAAGTCCTCGTATGGACTGCCCACTTGAAGGCATTTCCGGTGTTCAGCCTACGCCCGGCGAGGTCCGATCGCTCCTCCTCACGGCATCTGCCGCCCACGCGCCGCCGGGGAGCCGTTTCCGGCCGCGCAGGAGTACGGTGCAAGAAGGCGGGGGGGGCGTTCGAATGGCGGTGCCCGGTCACCGCGCAACGCCTTGCTCCCTTTCCCCGCCACTCACTCAGGGGCTGCCCTCGACCCCGGCCGCGCCGCCGCTCACCAGTCGAGGAGCCCACACATGTCCCCGGAGCCCGCCGCGCATACTCTCGCCCGCTCGTCGGACGCCGCCGCGCCGCCCGCACCCTATGACGGCAACTCGCCGTTCCCACCCGACGGTTCGCCGCATGACCGGGGCGGCGGAGAGCGGCTGTACGTGTCGGTGACCGCGGCGATCGTGGTGCTGCCGTTCGTGGCGCTCGGCGCCGCCGGATGGCTGCTGTGGGGGCGGCTGATCCATCCCACGGACATCATTCTCGGGGCCGCCCTGTACGTGCTCACGGGCCTCGGAGTCACGGTCGGCTTCCACCGCGGTCTCACCCACGGCAGCTACCGGGCCGCCCGCCCCGTGCGCGTCGCCCTCGCGGTGGCCGGGTCGATGAGCTTCCAGGGCGACGTCGTCGGCTGGGTCGCCACGCACCGCCGCCTCCACGCCTTCACCGACCGCCCCGGCGATCCGCACTCCCCGTACCGCTACGGCACCCACCTGCGCGGCCAGTTGCGTGGTCTGCTGCACGCGCACATCGGCTGGCTGTTCCGCAACGACCCCACGGAGCCGGAGCGTTACGCCCCCGACCTGCTGGCCGACCGCGACATCCGCCGGGTCTCCCGCGCCTTCCCGGTCCTGTGTCTGCTCACGCTCGCCCTGCCGTTCGGCCTCGGCTGGGCGATCGGCGGCAGCTGGCTGCACGCGGTGACCGCCCTGCTGTGGGCGGGGCTTGTCCGCATCGCGCTGCTCCACCACGTCACCTGGAGCGTGAACTCGCTTTGCCACATGATCGGCGAGCGCCCGTTCCGTACCCGCCGCCACGACCGGGCCACCAACCTGTGGCCGCTCGCCCTGCTCTCCTTCGGCGAGAGCTGGCACAACCTCCACCACGCCGACCCGACCAGCGCCCGGCACGGGGTGGAGCGCGGTCAGCTCGACCCGTCGGCCGCGGTCATCCGGATCCTCGAGCGCCTCGGCCTCGCGCACGACGTGCGCTGGCCGACGCCGGACCGCGTCGCCGCCCGCCGCATCTGACGCACGCCCCGTCACCCACTCACCCGCGCACGCAGCCGGCAGGAGTCACCCTCATGACCCTCGCACCGCCCCTTCCGCCTCCCTCCCAGCCCCTGCTGCGCCTGCGTCTGGCCCCGCACGCCGGCGGGCCCCGAGCCATCGACGGGGCCTGGTGGCCGCGTTCGTACGACCTGGTCTCCGAACTCCCCACGCTGCTTGCAGGGTTGCCGCGGACCTGGGGCCACATCAGCAGTGTCCTGTTCGACGGGGCCGCGTGGCCGACCACACCGGGCCGGATGCTCGTCGCCGACCAGGTCGTCCGCCTGCGCAGGAGCCTGGCGGTCACTCCCCTCCACACCGTCGTCCTCGTCGCCCCCGGCCACGGACGCTGGGACCTGCTCGTCGTACCGCCGGACACGACCGAGGAGGAGGCGGAACCGATCATGGCGGGGGCCTCGGGCGTCGACGACCTCCGACACCTCGCCTGACGGGCACGCTCAGGCCCGGGTGCGGCTCCTCGGCGGGGGCCGCCCCGGCCCGGAGTTCCGTGGAAGGACCGAGAGTTCTCCGTGCACCGGCTCCACGCCCGCGCCGCCTTCGGCGAGCGACGACGCCGGGCCCGCCGTGACCGCGCCCTGGACAGGGTCCGCCACATGACAGCACAAGCGTCCCGGACGCTCGACGCGCCCCCGTATCCCCATGTGCGGCACCTCGCGCCGTCCCTGTGGGAGGCCGAACACATCCGGCAACTGACCCGCTGTCAGATCACGGACCGCTTGACGGAGTTGGGCGCGTTGCGCGCCACCATCTCCGGGGCCGGTTCCCTGGAATGGAACCGGCTGACCCGGACGTTCCTGCGCCGGCTCGTGATCGACATGCGGCGCCCCGGATTCGCCCTGCTGATCGCGGAGAACGACACGACTGGGACATGACGCGGCGTTCGGAAGGCGCACCGGCGATTGTTACTCTGGCGCTTCGTTGCGAATCCTGTTCGCGATATCGACCAGTGAACCTTGCCCGGGGACAAACCAACGGCGCGTTCCCTGTACGGCTTTTGGACCCGATTTGTTGGCTTGTTTGAACATCTCCATAACCAACGCGCTCGGAGAGTAACGCTCTCCATCCCATTCCCAAAGGAGTACCCTACTTCTGCTCCTGCTTACTACCCAGGTTGCCGACCCGCGACGCTGATCTTCCGATAGCCACTCAGTCAATGCACGTCGTTCCGGTTCCACAATCGGCCGGAACTCAAGGCGGGTACCTTCTTCAATGGCCCCTGCGTCCACGATTACCGTGACGGCGTTTGCTTGGCGAGCCCGCTTTTCCCGTTCCGTTACTTCGTATTCCGAGGACAGATCCGGGGTCGGCTGTCCTGAAAGCATGCCGGAAGCGGCATTTTCTACTACCGTCTCGTAGCGTTGGGCCGTTCGGAATGCTGCACCGATCTGTATTCCAGATTCGTCCAAGGCGTGCATAGCCCACCGTAGAGCGGCATCTACGGAGTCAGGGATTCGCTTCGCGAGCTTTTCCAATTCGCTGTCCGCGCAGGAGGACCAGTTCCGATTCCTTTGGAATACTAGATGCGCGATCAAGTACGGGCCTTGCTCGGCGAAAACGCCAGCACGCCCTTCCAGGCCTTGTTGTCGGCGATCCACCTCCTGCTTAACCTCCCTAAGTAGTTGAACGGCACGCCATACCTGGCGGGCATCCCTACTACGGAAGATTCTTGGATAGGTTTCGTCCTTCCATAGAAGGCCCGTCTCAGATTTCGCCTGGAAGGAAAATTTCGCTTCCTGGTGCGCACACGCTAGAGCGATTGCTGCCTCTACCATGTCGCAGCCTTCGGAAGGTGCTGGGGCAGCTTCGCCGCGTTTAATTATGTACTTCTTGTTCAGTGTGACGTCGAAGTCGTATCGAAGTCGCGTTTGGATTTGATCGAGCGCCCTGAAGTCCTGTTCGGCTACGCCGTTCTGAGTGTTGGTTGCGATAGTGACGCGACGGTCAAAATTATTGGGGGTTCCCTTGAGTGGGATGATTCTCACATTCAGGCGTGCGCGTGCTACAGACTCCTTGGAGCGTTCGGTGGCCTCATGCAGCGATGCAACGGTCTGTGCACCATTTACTACGCTGGCGCCTGAGAGCTCTAGATCGCCGCGGGGGCTCACCTTCAGTTGGTCGCACAGTACGGTGATCCCATTATGAAAATACCAGAAATGCTCCGGTTCGCGTAGTACGGTCTCCACTAGCCCAGCATTGATCTTGGTTAGGCCCAGAGGGAATCGAATGTTGCGCTGAAAAAGTCGGTGGCGGTGTTCGCCGTACCAGCGGGCGACTTGATCGGCTGTCAAAGTGCCAAAGTACGCCAGGTATGGCTCATCATGGTAGCGAAAGTCCGGCATTCTAGCCGTGAGGTCGACCTTCGGGTCATCGAGTCCTGACCTCAGGGCGCTGATGAAATGTGGTAGCAAAATGGGCTCGACTCGAAGGATCTCCTGCGGGTCGTTGTATTCGCGGAGTAGATCCTCAAAATCGCGTAGAATTCCTGTGGATAGTCCCCGGTCTCCGGCTAGTGCAGGAACAATCGTGATTTGAACGCGAGGGTTACTTAGGGCCGAGTTTAGGTTCGGAACCATAGGTTGGAGCTTCTTATTGAATCGATCATACTGGCTATTGACTAGCTTTTTGAGTCCTTCCTTGGCGGCGAAAAGAGCCTTCTGGTCGAATGTTGCGTTTCCTTCCTTGCTCCATTTAGCTTGGACGATCCAGATGTGTGGTGCGTCGTTGTCGACTGCTACAGCATCAATTCCTTGATCGTCGAAGCCGTCAATAATGCAAGCCGCAGCCTGTTTGCGGCCAAGACCAGCTACTTCGAGCACGGCCAGTGCTGCTAGCGCGCGGCTCAAGAACGCCGTCCGCACGGAAGATTCGTCCCGACCCTCCAAGTCAGTCATGTCGATTAGCCCGTCAAACTGTTCGACCAAAGCCTTCTCTAGCTGCCTGACTTGCAGGTCCTTCACGCTGACCTCCCCGTGATCTGATGAGCTATCAGCCTAGAGCGTCGGTGAGCGCTGAGCCACCTATTCGCTGCGGCCGATGCCGTGGAGGGGAGGAAGTGAACGTCGGCGGCGCGGCTTTGGGCGGGAGCTGCCTGGCGCCGTGAACTTCCGGCGCGTCGGGCAGTCTGTGGACCTGCCCGGTGAAGCACGACGTTGGGGTCATGGTCTGCGAGGCTCGCCCCATGGTGGCTGCCTGAAGCTGTGGATCCCGACCGCCCCAGCCGCAGAGGGTGTTTCCCACTCCATACCTCTTGCATTGTGCACGCCTCAAGGTGCGGCCGAACCCGCTGAATCCCTGTTGTCTCCGATCAGGAACCGCTGGTTACACACTCAGGCCGTGGCGGCGCGCGCCTGCGAGGTGGCGGCTTCTGTGCCGGATTCGGAACGAGAACTGCTCGAAGCTGCCGCCTGGTTGCACGACCTTGGGTACTCCGCGTAGTTGGGCGCGAGAACGGTTGCATTCGATCGAGGGGGCTCGGCATCTTGATACCCTCGCCGCCCCGGCACGACTCGTGCGGATCTTCGCTCAGCACTCCGGTGCTGTCTTCGAGGAGGAACAGCGCTGACTGGTGGGCGAGTTGGCCGTGTACGAGCGGGAGGGCTCGCCGCTCCTGGATGCGTTGATCTATGCCGACATGACCTCCGGGCCCGCCAGGCAGTCCTTCGACTTCCGCCATCGGATGGACGAGATCCTCGTTCGGTACGAGGTCGGTAGTGTCGTGTATACCGCGATAAGCAAGGGGACCTTACCTGGGCGTCGCTGTCGAGCGCACTTGGGCGCGCCTCGCGGAGTGATCAACCGATATAGGGCTCCGTACGGCCGGACAGGCCGTGCTCGGTCCGCATGCGTATGGGCGGGTAGATCTTCAGTTTGTCCAGCTTGCTCGGCGCGACGAACGAAACTTCCTTGCTCTCAATGCTCGTACGGAGTTCACCGCCGGTGAGCCGGGCCGTGAAGCAGATCGAGAACTGTTGGCTTACGAGGATTCACCGATCTACGCTTCCTCGTGGTCTCGCTCCTCACCGGCGGCCGGACCGAGGAGATGCGCCCGCTCACCTGGGGGCACGTAGCCCTCGAAGGAGACCTGACCACGCCCCCGCGATTCCGCCTCACATCGCCGTGTGGCGCTCGATACAGAGCTCCGGCGACACGAAGCCCCGGAATCCAGCCGCCCGTTCGCACTGCCCGGCAGCCCATCGACGCACTCAAGATCCATCGGAAGCGTCAGGGCTGACTCAGGACTGACAACGACTCGCGGCCGGTGATGAGTGGAAGGAAACCGAGCTCGTCTTCACCTCGGCCGCGGGCGCCGAGCTGGATGCCGCGAACGTACGGCGCGAATTCCGGAAGGTTCTCGTTGGTGCCGCGAAGTTGCCGGGAATGGACATCGAGCCCCACATGATTACTGAGCTTGAACTCGGGTTGTCGTAGCCGCTGACAGGGCTTGATCCTCGGGGTATGCCGGTCGTTATGAGGCACGCGCAGGGCGGCGGTCTGTCGGGCGAGCGCCGGCAGTTCCGCGAGGGGATCCGGATAAAGGCGGCCGAGCGGTTTGCCTCCGGTAAGCCGAGCTCGGTGATCGCGAAGGAGTTAAGGGGCAGCGTCCGGTCGGTCCAGCGGTGGCGGAGGGCCTGGGACAAGGGCGGCCCGCAGGCTCTGCGGTCGGCTGGTTCGGCCTCACCGCCCAAGCTCAGCGAGACCCAGTTCGCACAGCTGGAGAGGGAGTTGGCCAAGGGGCCGGTCGCGCACGGCTGGCCGGATCAGCGGTGGACGCTATCGCGGATCAAGACCGTGATCGGCCGTCGGTTCCACAAGAGCTACACCCTGCAAGGCGTGCGCAGCTGCTCATTCGGCACGGGTTTTCCTGCCAGATACCGACCAGACGTGCCGTCGAACGCTAGGAGGAGCAGATCTCCGGCTGGGTGAAGGAAACCTGGCCGCAGGTGGAAGCACCGCGGCGGCGCTCGGGGCGCGGATCGTCTTCGAGGACGAGTCCCGCTTCTCGATGACGCCGCCGGTTGCCCGCACCTGGGCCCGCCGGGGGCACACCCTGGTGATCCGTGTCCGCGGCCGCTCTCGGCGTCGCATCTTGATCGCCGCGCTGGCCTGCTACAAGCCAGGTGAACGCTCCCGACTGATCTACCGGCCGCGTCGCGACGACGGCCGGCGCGACGGACGCAAGAGCTTCGCCTGGACCGACTACCGCGACTTGCTCATCACCGCCCACGCCCAGCTCGGTGCCCCGATCGTGCTCGTCTGGGACAACCTCAACGTCCATCTGGGGTATGGCATGCGGCAGTTCATCGCCCGGCAGGACTGGCTGACCGTCTACCAGCTGCCCTCCTACGCACCCGACCTCAACCCGGTCGAGGGCGTCTGGTCGCTGCTGCGGCGCGGCTGGCTGTCCAACACCGCCTTCACCACCCCCGAACACCTCATCCAGTCGATCCGGCACGGCATGAGGAAGATCCAGTACCGTCCCCGCCTGATCGACGGATGCCTCGCCGGGACCGGCCTATCCATCACCGCGACGACTTCATGAGTTCAAGCTCAGTAGCGATACGGCGCCTTGTTGCGAATGGCGGTTACGGCCACGGGAGAACTGGCTCAATAGACGCATGGAAGCGGAAGAGCGTTGGGCATACCGAGCGAGGCCGAAGGAGCTGGGCGGCCCATTGCGCGAGGTCGAGATCGTTCGTGTAGGAGGTCCCGGCAAAAGCGGATGGATTCACGTACGGTTCTTCGACGGCGACGACTCCGGTCTCCAGGAGTGGGTCAACCCAACCTCCCTGGTTGCCCCTTGGGCCGATGCCGACGTGTTTCGCAAAGACGATGCGGGCGAGCTGGCCCTGGCTGAAGCGTCGCGACACGTACGAGGCACCGTCGACTTCGATACAAGCGCGAGCAACGCAACGGGTATCAGAGGAGCCTCAGGACGAGAACAAGGCCCCGTGCAGGATCCGGGCGCATGACGCCTGGGGGCTGGAGCTCCCGGTGCTGATGGAGGCGTTGGACGCACGGGCGATCGAGTTCGGCCTGGGGGAGCAGAACATGCACGCGGCGCTCGGCGTCATCACAGGACGGCTTTGCATCCTCATGCATCCCGGACTGAGCTATACCCAAGTCGCCTTCGCCATCCGGTCTCTGCTGGCTCACTGCATCCACCGGCCCTATCCCGTCCTGAGGTTCTGGCCGGAGACGGAGGAGCAAGGCGCAACGGTGGAGGAAGTGGATGACCTGCCGGATTCAGTGCGAGCAGAACCACCGGAGGCGACGGCAGACGTCCTGGACCTCTACGGCGACGGGCACTGGGCGCCGAAGGACGGCTGGCGATGTGACGAGGAGGTCCTCGCCGAGTTGAAGGACGTTGCCGTCCTCCACCTCAAGGTGTCGTGGAGGGTATCCCCAAAGACATGTACCCGTTGCCTAAGGGGCTCGGTGCCGTCGTGGCAGCTGGCTACGACGACGAGGGGATGGCGCATCCGCTGGTATTCCTCCGCGGTGACCTGCCCACTGGGCTACAGGCCGACCTCCTCGGTTTCTGTCTCGCATCGGTTGCCGGAAGCGAGTACGAGAACTGGCAGCCGGACGAGAACGGCCTGATCTTCGTCGGTACCGAGGCGGGGCCGGTGCGCGGACCGGGAGCCGCGCTTCTGGGCGCACTGATGGTCCAGCGCTTGGGGCGGCACCCTGGTGACTGCGAGTTCACGCTTCTCGACCCGCCTGAGGAAACCGTCTCGGTGCCGAAGAAGGCCGCTTGATTACCGGGAGATTCGGGAGCCGGATCTCGTGACTGGCTCCCAAATGGCTCCCAGGAGGGCCCCGGAAACCACTCAGGGGCCTGACCCGCTATGCGGATCAGGCCCCTGACCTGGTGTTTCAGCTGTCGGGGTGGCGGGATTTGAACCCACGACCTCTTCGTCCCGAAGCAATTCGGTATGGCCGTTGCCCTTGGGCTGCTGTACCTGTCACCTGTGCTGATGGTCCGCTGACGTCCACGGTTGTTCGCGGGTGTGCGTCGCGGTTGTCACGCAGTTAGACACTCAGCTCTTACGGCCTGAGTGCGACTTGGTGGGCGGCTTCACCTGCGGCGGCTGAGGAGGCTACGAAGCATCTCAAGCCAGCTCATGAAGAGCCACCGAAGCCGCCACCACCAACCTCGTTGCCTCTGCTGCTGATGAGGCGCTGCGATGCGCGGAGGGCGGACGTTGGCGCTCGACCTTCGGAGCGGAGCGCCGCCGTGCAAATGACAGTAACCATTCCGCCCGGCTGGGTTGCCGCACGGCCGTCCCTGCCGTGTCATGCCAGAACAACGCCGCATGGGCGGATTCTGGCAGAGCTTGTGTGGCGGAGGGGGCCAACTGAGGTAACTGGCCATGCCCCAGGGGGCCTGAGCTTGGGAAGCTCAGCTGATCTAGGGGCAGTTGGGCCCCTGACCTGCGAGGGAACGCCTTAACGCCCCCTCGGTGCGGACGACTTCGTACCTGCCGTTCCCCGTGGTTCCCCGGTCGACCTGGCACGAGTGTGGCACGGGCCTGAGTGGTGAGGCAGCCGACCCTTGTCGAACCCTTACCCGCCCGAGTGCCAGCTACCGGTGCTGATGGTCCGTTGACGTACATGGTGTTCGTGGAATGTAAAACCCATGCGCATTGGGCACGTGCCGACTCTATGCTGCTTTACATGGGAGCAGTGAGCACTTTCCAGTGGGTGAACGCAACCTTTCCGGACGCCTACGTAGATGGATCCGGGCGGGACGGTATCGGAGCTGAAGGCCTTGTCCTCAAAGAGCGTTCCGAGTCCTCGCATGCGCACGCCGATTACAGGATCAAGAATCATCAGACCTCATACGACAGGGTCGACGCTATTCTCGCGCTTAAGCGGTCCATGCAGACCCGTTTGGAACACCTCGACTCACTGTATGGATTTAAGCAGTACCCAGAATATAAGACCATTGGTTGGATGGGTATCCTGGAGAAGTGGGGCGTAATCCGTAAGCGCATGCTCCAGCGAATGAGGCAGCTGCGTAACGCCGTTGAGCACGATGGTGCCGAGCCGCCGAGCCTCGAAGAATGCGAGGATTACGCCGAGGTTACTTGGTGGTTCCTGCGGGGGACGTCACCACTGCTGGCGCCGCTTGACATGCTCGATTACAACGGCGCCGCGTATGGTTCAGTGCGTTACTCTTACAACCCAATGGAGATCAAGGTACGGGTTGACCTGGAGCCGGAGATGGTCTCGGATGCACCGATACCGGGTTGGTCTAAAATCAAGCTTGTGCCGCCAGAGTCGAGTTCGGGGAAATGGAATAAATCCCCGGAGGTGAGGCGGATGTCTGAGCATTTTTGCAGTGTTGAGGGGACTGTCGCAGACTCGGATTCGGCGCACGAATTCCTGAGGAATGCATTTGGGCAATTGCTCTGAGTGGCATCTTCCGAATCGCGCAGACCCTCACAGGCCCACCACTCAACCCCAGCTCCCATCCCGTCCGCCGTCGACCCACACGCAGTGGAGCGGGCGTGGGGGGCGGGGGGGGGGGGGGGGGGGGGCGGCGGGCGGGCGGGGGGGGGGGGCGGGGGGCCGGGGGGGGGGGGGGGGGGGGGGGG